>DATBBA010000087.1:0-8949 GCA_036271235.1 Gaiellaceae bacterium | reverse complement strand
TTCGACGGCTCGGTGTCGATGAAGATGATGCGCGCCTCGGGGTAGCGCTCGTCGGTGTCGGACCAGACGTACCAGTCACGCTTGGCGCCGTCCGGCTCCCGCGACTCCTGGAACCACGGGTGGTCGGACGACGTGTGGTTCATGACGAGGTCGGCGATCACGCGCATGCCGCGCTGGTGCGCTTGCTCGACGAACTCGCGGAAGTCGTCCACGGACCCGTAGTCGGGGTGCAGGGCGAAGAAGTTGGAGATGTCGTAGCCGCCGTCGCGGAGCGGCGACTCGTACATCGGCAGCAGCCAGAGACAGTCGACGCCGAGCCACTCGAGGTAGTCGAGCTTGTCGATCAGCCCGCGGAAGTCGCCTGAGCCGTCGTCGTTGCCGTCGAAGAACCCACGGATGTGGATCTCGTAGAAGACGGCCCGCTTGAACCACAGCGGATCCCGCTCGAACCACTGCTCAGACATGGCCACCCAGGACACGTCCGGTGTCTGACACCGGACGTGGCTCGATAGGGCGTGGCCTCCTCGGGCGCAAGCGCGTAACCATCTGCCTGGACGTGGCCGCGCAGGACGTGTTCGGTGTCTGACACCGGACGTCGCTCGATGAGACGTGTGTTCTCGTCATCCGCCGATCCTTAGCAGGTGGCACTCGCCGGGGCCGAGCTTGACGTAGTTGCGGCCGATCCGCCACGTCCATTTCTCGTCCGACAGCAGATCTTGCACCGGGTACGCCGGGGGGACGCCCGTCGAGACCGGCACGACGCAGACGCCGACCTGCGTCGTTCGTGGATCGAGGTTGACGACGGCCACGACCGTGTTCTTCCCTCGCCGCTTGAGGAAGGCAAACAGCTGCTCGTTCTCGGTCTCGAGGATCGTGAGCGGATCGAGCCACTGCAGCGCCGGGTTCTCCCGCCGCGCCGCGTTGAGCCTGGCGGCGAGCGGCAGCAAAGGCCCGTCGAGCTTCCGCTTCTTCAGCTCGTACTTCTCCGAGTTGAGGTACTCCTCGGAGCCCGGGCGCACCGGAACGTTGTCGCAGTGCTCGAAGCCGGAGTAGATGCCGTACGACGGAGAGATCGCCGCGGCGAGCACGAGACGGGCCTCGAACGCCGGGCGGCCGCCCGCCTGGAGGTACTCGTGGAGGATGTCCGGCGTGTTCGCGAAGCAGTTCGGCCGGTAGAACTCCCGCCACTCGAGCAGCTGGCCGAGGAACTCGAGCAGCTCCCAGCGCGTGTTCTTCCACGTGAAGTACGTGTAGCTCTGCGCGAAGCCCGCCTTCGCCAGCGTGGTCATCGGCGCCGGCCGCGTGAAGGCCTCCGAGAGGAAGATCACCTCCGGGTGGTCGCGTCGCACCTCGCCGATCAGCCACTCCCAGAACGGCACGGGCTTCGTGTGCGGGTTGTCGACGCGGAACACGGTGACGCCGCAGCCGACCCAGTGGAGGACGACGTCGAGGAGCGCTTGCCAGAGGCCGCGCCAGTCCTCGCTGCCGAAGTCGACGTTGTAGATGTCCTGGTAGCGCTTCGGCGGGTTCTCGGCGTACTTCACCGTCCCGTCGGGTCGGCGGAAGAACCAGTCGGGGTGCTCCTTCAGCCACGGGTGATCCGGCGAGCACTGGATCGCGAAGTCGAGCGCGATCTCGATCCCGAGCTCCTTCGCCTCCGCGACGAGTGAGCGGAACTCTTTCTCGGTTCCCAGCGAGGGCTCGATCGCGTCGTGGCCGCCCGCCTCGGAGCCGATCGCCCACGGGCTGCCGACGTCGCCGGGCTCCGCCCGCTCGGCGTTGTTCCGGCCTTTGCGGTTCGTGTGGCCGATCGGGTGGATCGGAGGCAGGTAGAGGACGTCGAAGCCGAGCTCGGCGAAGTCGGGCAGGAGCTTGCGAATGCCGGCGAAGCCGCCCCAGGAGCGCGGAAAGAGCTCGTACCACGAGCCGAAGCGGCCCAGCACGCGGTCGACGTCCACCGAGTACGTCGCCGACCACGCTTTCTCGGAGCGCGCACCCGCCGGCGCAGCGAGCGCCTGCTCGACGGTCAGCCCCTTGTCGTCGAGAAGGACGGCGCCCTCCGACAGCTCACCGGAGAGGTCGGCCTGCCCGGCGGCGACCTTGCGCCGCAGCTCCTCCTGGAACGACGCAACGTGGTCGACCCACGCCTCGATGCGGAAGCTCCAGGCGCCCGGTCGGTCGACCTCGAAGGAGCCGGCCCAGACGTCGTTGCCGAGCGGCTCGAGCGGCGTCTCCGACCAGCGGGTCGCGTCGGGTCCCTTGTGCCGAACCGTCGCGCCGAGCGTCTCGTGCCCGTCGCGGAAGATTCGGGCGGTCACCTCGACCAGGTCGCCGACGGTTCGCTTGACCGGGTAGCGGCCGCAGTCGACCTGCGGCGAGATCTCCTGGATCTGGATCCGCGCAGGAGTCGTCTTCGGGATGGACACGTGCGCAGTCTCACCGATGAGGAAGGATCAGAACGTGGACCTCCCGCGCTCCGCCGGCATCCTCCTCCATCCGACGTCGCTTCCGTCGGGGAAGCTCGACCGGGACGCGTACCGATTCGTCGACTGGCTCGTCGCTGCCGGACAGTCGTGGTGGCAGGTCCTGCCGCTCGGGCCGCCCGACGAATTCGCCTCGCCGTACCGCTCCCCGTCGGCGTTCGCCGCCTCCCCCCAGCTTCTCGCGCGGCCGCAGGCGCGAGTCACGGTCGGCGAGGTCGAGGACTTCGTCGCCCGCCATCCCTACTGGACCGGCGGGTGGGCAAGCTTCGCCGGCAGGGAAGCGCTCGCCGACCAGGTGCGCTTCGAGCGCGAGTGGGGCGCACTGCGGGACTACGCAGCCGAACGCGGCATCCGGCTCATCGGCGATCTCCCGATCTACGTCTCCGACGAGGGTGCGGATCTCCCCTGCTGGCCGGAGCTGTTCGCGCACGGCGAGGTCGCGGGCGCGCCGCCCGACGCTCTCAGCGCGACCGGGCAGCGTTGGGGAAACCCGCTCTACGACTGGCCCGTCCACCGGGCGACCGGCTATCGCTGGTGGTGCGAGCGCTTCCGGCGCACGTTCGAGCTCGTCGATCTCTGCCGGGTCGACCACTTTCGCGGTTTCGTCTCCTACTGGGCGATTCCGGCGCGGAACTCGACGGCCAAGAGCGGACGCTGGCGGCCCGGGCCTGGAGCCGAGCTCTTTCGCGCGGTCGACCGCGACCTCGGCCGGCTCCCGGTGATCGCCGAAGACCTCGGACACATCACACCGCCGGTCTACCGGCTGCGGGACGAGCTCGGGCTACCCGGGATGGTCGTTGTCCTCTGGGCCTTCCGCCGCCGCCGGCACAACCCGCACCGGCTCGAGAACCATCGCCGCAACTCCGTCGCGTACACGAGCACGCACGACACCGACACCGCCGCCGGCTGGTTCGCGGCGCTTCGGCCACCGCAGCAGGCTGCCACGGGCCTCGATCCCTCCGAGCCGAGCTGGGGATTGATCGACCTTGCGTACTCGTCGCGCGCTGCCCTCGCGATCGCTCCCGCGCAGGACGTGCTCGGCCTCGGCAGCGAAGCGCGGATGAATCGGCCCGGCGTGAGCAGCGGCAACTGGAGCTGGCGGCTCGAGCGCGGCGCGCTGACGCCGGCGCTGGCGAGACGACTGCGCCGCCTCGCGGAGCAACACGGGAGGAGGAGCGGCTTCTCCTAGGAGGGTTTGGCGATCCGCCGGCCCACGAGGCGGCGAGCACGTAGCGCGACCCACGACAGGGCGGCGAGGCCGAACGTGAGGGCGTTCGTCGTCACGCACGTTCGGCAGGCGCCGCAGCAGGCGTTGAGTGCCGGTGTGACGTCTGCGCTCTTGTTCAGGAGCGGGAGAGCGCGGGCTTGAGCACGTTCCAGCATCCTCCGAGTGTACGTCCCGTTACGAGGGGCTACGCGAGCAGGTCGCGGATCGCGGCCAGCGGCTCGGGCCTGACGCGGAAGTGAGCCCAGCTTCCGCGCTGCTCCCGTTCGACGAGGCCCGCTTCGAGCAGGACCTTGAGGTGGTGGCTCACGGTCGGCTGCGAGAGCCCGAGCGGGGAGGTGAGGTGGCAGACACACGCTTCGCCGTCGGGCTGCGCCTGGATCAGGCTGAGCAGCCTCAGTCGAGCCGGCTCGGCGAGGACTTTGAGCAGAGCCGCCAGGCGTTGCGCGTCGGGCTCGCCGATCTCGTCCTCGAGGAGAGGCGAGCAGTCTGCGCTGATCGTGGCGAGCGGCTTCACCTCCCGAAGGATATTGACAGCAGTCGATGCGATTGGCAAAGATGCACATCGACCGCCGTCGATTTGAGGAGCGAACCATGTCCGAGATGCTCGACCCGATCACTCGGCACCAGATCGAGCACGCAGCGGAGGAGTTGCACGAGGAGTTCGCCGGGATCTTCTCGACCGAGACGATTGCGCGCTACATCGCGGAGTCGAGCGACCTGCTGAGCGGGGCACGCATCTCGACCTACGTTCCGCTCCTCGTCCACCGCTTCGCGCGCGAGCGTTTGCAGGCGCTCGCCCAGGCGCAGGGCGCCGTGCAGACGGAGAAGCCCGAGGTGCTGTTCGTCTGCGTGCACAACGCCGGTCGCAGCCAGATGGCGGCCGGACTCGTCGACCTCCGCTCCGGTGGTCGCATCCATGTCCGTTCGGCGGGCTCCGACCCGGCGGACCAGATCAATCCCGCCGTTGTGGAGGCGATGCATGAGGTCGGCGTGGACATGGGCCAGGCGTTCCCGAAGCCGCTCACCGACGAGGTCGTGCGGGCGGCCGACGTGGTGATCACCATGGGTTGCGGCGACGCCTGCCCCATCTATCCCGGCAAGCGCTACGAGGACTGGGAGTTGGACGACCCGGCCGAGCAGGACCTCGAAGCTGTGCGCGAGATCCGCGACGAGATCGACAGGCGCGTGCAGCAACTGATCGCCGACCTACTGCCGAATGGCTGACAGGTCGGTGCTCGCCCGCCGGCTCGCTGCCGAGGCGATCGGCACCTTCGCGCTCGTCTTCGCCGGGTGCGGCGCGATCATGGTCGACGCCAAGACCCACCAGCTCGGCCACATCGGCGTCGCGATCACCTTCGGCCTCGTGATCATGTTCGGGATCTACGCCGTCGGTCACATCTCCGGGGCTCATTTCAATCCCGGCGTCACCTTCGCATTCGCGCTCAGCCGCCACTTCCCCTGGAGCCGCGCGCTCGGCTACTGGGGCGCCCAGCTGACCGGAGCTCTCACGGCCGCCGCGCTCCTCCGGGCGTCGCTCGGGAACCGGGCCGACGTCGGTGCGACGCTCCCCTCGGGATCGCAAGGACAGGCTTTCCTGTGGGAGCTGGTGCTCACCTTTTTCCTGATGTTCGTGATCATGGCCGTCGCCACCGACACCCGCGCGGTCGGGGAGGCGGCGGCGATCGCGATCGGCGGCACCGTCGGACTCGACGCGATGTTCGGCGGCCCGATCAGCGGCGCTTCGATGAACCCCGCGCGCTCGATCGGCCCGGCTCTTGTCTCGGGCAACCTGCACGCGCTCTGGCTGTACATCCTGGCCCCGATTCTCGGAGCCTCGCTCGCCGCTCTCGCCTACCAGTTCGTGCGCGGCGAGCATCCCCAGCCCGCCGCCCGATCCTCCTAGACGGCGAAGTAGATCGCCGCGGCGACGCCGGCGCAGAGGCAGTAGACCGCGAACGGTATGAGCGTCCGTGTCTCGAAGTACCGCATGAGGAACCGCACCGAGAGGTACGCGGTGAGCGCCGAGCAGAGCGCGCCGACGAGCGCCGGCCCGCGCACGCCGTTTCCCTGGGAGCCCGCGAGCTCGGGAAGCTTGAGCGCGGCGGCGGCGAGGATGAGCGGCGTCGCGAGCAGGAAGGCGAACCGTGCGGCGTCCTTGTGCGACAGGCCGACGAGCAGGCCGCCGCCCATCGAGGCGCCCGAGCGTGAGAAGCCGGGTATCAGCGCGAGCGCCTGCGCCGCGCCGACGGTGAACCCCTGCCGCCAGCCCACGGTGCGCGCGATCCGCTCGTCGTCGTCCTCGGCCACGACCGGCGCCCGCCGCCGCAGGGCCTCGGCGCCGAAGAGCATCACGCCGTTGAGGGCGAGGAAGATCGAGGCGTACTCCGGCGAGGCGAACAGCTTCCGCAGTGAGTCCTGGAGCGTGAGGCCGAGGATCCCGGCCGGGATCGTCCCGACGATGAGCAGCCAGCCGAGCTTCGCGTCGGGGTCGGAGATCTCGCGGTCGCGCAGCGAGCGTCCGAGCCCTTTCACGATCCTCACCCAGTCGTCCCAGAAGAACCCGAGCAACACGAGAGCGGTGGCGAGGTGCAACGCCACGAGGAAGGTCAGGAAGTAGGACGCGTTCTGGTGGATGTCCCAGCCGAAGAGCTTCGGAAGGATGACGCTGTGCCCGAGGCTCGAGACGGGGAAGAGCTCGGACACGCCCTGGACCAGTCCGAGGATCGCGGCCTGGAAGTAGCTGATCGGGTGCAACTCAGCCGGCGTCGGGCGCCTGGCCGGCGCCCTTCTTCTTCGGGCCTGTGTTGAACCAGGCGAAGGCGAGGCACGCGAGCCCGACCAGGAAGGCGGCGATCCCGTGCTTCACGTGGTGGTGCTCCGAGCCGGCCTCGTGTCCCGGGAAGAACGACGGCAGCGACCCGGCCGGCTCTACCCAGTAGATCACGGCAACGACGATGAGGGCGACGCCGACGACGACCGCGAGCGCGACGAGCCATTTCCGGTAGCGGACGAACGCTTCTCCAGCGGGCACGGCCCGAGAGTATTAGCTGACGGGATGAGAGGCGTCTGTGAACTCGCGGAACTCGGCCGTGAGGAGGTAGGCCGTCTGCTCGCCGATGTCGACCGCGCGGTCGCCGATTCGCTCGATCGTCCGGGCGACGACGACCATCCGCAGCCCCCACTCGCGGAACTCGGGCTCGGCCATCACGTCGACGAGCCGCTCGACGAAGCGGCGGTTCGCACGGTCGATGAGCTCGTCGAGCTCGACGAGGCTCTCCGCCCCGGCGAGATCGCGGCCGCTGAACGAGTCGAGCGCGACGCGCAGCATCTCCTCGGCCCGCTCGCCCATCTCCGTCAGGACCTCGACGAGTGCGGGATCGGCCTCGACGTCGGCTACGAGCTGCGACAGCTTCGCGATCGTCACGCAGCCGTCCGCGCTCCGCTCGAGCAGGAGGTTGATGTGGATCATCGCGAGCAGGAGCCGCAGGTCGCGCGCGACCGGGGTTTGCAGCGCCAGCAGCCCCTGGATCGCGTGCTCGATGCTGAGGAAGTGGTTGTCGACCTCGTCGTCGAAGGCGATCACCTCGGCGGCGAGCTCGCGATCCCGCTCCTCGAGCGCCCGCATGGCGCCGTGGACGGCGCTGAGGACGCGCTGCCCCATCTCCTGGAGCTGCGCCTCGATCTGCTCTAGCGCAGTGTCGATCGACATCGTCAGCCAGGGTACTAGGTCAGATCCGGGAGCGCGCCAGCCCCTGTCACCACTTCGTCTCCACCTCGCAACGGGGGGTCTTCCCACCCCTCGCCGCACCCGCCGTACCTTGCCCGCGAACCCCTGAGGAGGAGGAAAAAACCAGATGCCGAGAAACGGCAAGCTCGTTCGTATCACCTTTGGCGTGGCTGTAGCTGGGGCCGTCGCGGCCGTCGCCGTGATGACGGCGGGTGCGGCTTCGGCCAAGCGGTCGGCCGACAGCCTCACCGGCGCCGGCTCGTCGCTCGTTGCGCCTGCGGTCTCGGGAGTTTGGGGCCCCGCCTACAGCTCTGCGAAGGGCGTCAACGTCCAGTACTCGTCGATCGGCTCCGGGAAAGGGATCGCCGCGATCACCAACCGCAGCGTCGACTTCGGTGCGAGCGACGCGCCGATGACCGACGACCAGGCGGCGGCGTGCAAGGGTTGCGCCCAGGTCCCGTGGGCTCTCGCCGGCACCGGCCCGGTCGAGAACATCCCCGGGGTCAACGGACTTCAGCTGCATCTGACGGGTGCCGTGCTGGCGAAGATCTACCTCGGACAGATCACGAACTGGAGCGATCCAGCGGTGAAGAAGCTGAATCCGAAGGTCAACCTTCCGAGCATGAAGATCACCGTTGTCCACCGCAGCGACGGCTCCGGTGACTCGTTCGTCTTCACCGACTATCTGTCCAAGGTCAGCCCGAAGTGGAAGTCGCAGGTCGGCAGCGCGACGACCGTCAGCTGGCCCACGGGTGTCGGTGGCAACGGGAACAGCGGCGTCGCCGCCCTCGTGAAGTCGAACCCGGGCTCGATCGGCTACGTCTCGACCTTCTACGTCGTCCAGAACCACCTGCACATGGTGAGGATGAAGAACCGCTCGGGTCGGTACGTGTACCCGAGCATCAACTCGATCGAGTCGGCGGCGCAGATCCTGAAGAAGGTGCCGGGCGACACCGGGATCTCGATCACCAACCCGCCCAAGTCGAAGAAGTTCCGGAACGCGGGGGTCATGGCGACCTTCACGTACGCGATCGTGCCGAAGAGCTCCTCGAAGGCAGCTGAGCTCCGCGCCTTCTTCACCTGGGCTCTGCAGGCCAAGCAGCAGGCGTCCATTCGCAAGGACATCTTCGCGCCGGTGCCCAAGCTCGTCGTCAAGGCGGCGAGCAAAAGGGTGAAGACGATCCAGTAGTCGCGGAGCTGGATGAGTACCGCAGACGTGACCGGTAGTACCGCCCGCCGCCCCTTCACGGGGCGGCGGGCACATCCGGGCGACCTCGTCCTGCAGGGTGTCGCCGGCCTGGCAGCGCTCGGCGCCGTCGTTCTCGTCGTCCTGATCGTCTACAAGGTCGTCGAGGGGGCCCGGCTGTCCGTCTCGACCTTCGGGCTCGGCTTCCTCACGACGACCGGCTGGGATCCGGTCCACTCGCAATTCGGTTCCGCGAACTTCCTCTTCGGGACGGCGGTGACGTCTTTCGGGGCGCTGCTCCTCGCCACGCCGCTGGCGCTCGGCA
>DATBBA010000086.1:0-24849 GCA_036271235.1 Gaiellaceae bacterium | reverse complement strand
CAAGCAGGTCGTGGTAGCACCGATCCAGGTAGGAAACGGACCCGACGGGATCGTGTTCGGGGCGGGGAAGATCTGGGTGACGAACGGGCTCGACGGAACGGTCTCCGAGATCGACCCGCAGACGAACACGGTCGTCGACGTCATCCCCGATGTCGGTAACGGCCCCTCCGGGATCGCGGTCAGCGGCCGCTACCTGTGGGTCGCGAACTCGAACGACGGCACGCTCGCGCGAGTCGATCCGGTCAGCGGCGCGGTTCGGACCGTCACCTCCGTCGGATCCGGCGCCGATGGTGTCGCGGTCGGGCGTGGGTCGATCTGGGTGACGAACCAGTCGGCCGGGACGGTGACGCGAATCGATGCGCGCAGCGGCAGCGTCTTGCGCACGATCAACGCCGGCAGCGGTGCGGGAGCGCTGGCTGTGGGCGCAGGCCTCGTCTGGGTTGCGAACAGCCTCGACGGCACCGTCACCGAGATCGATCCGAGCTCCGACGCCGTTCGCTCCACGATCCCGGTGGGCGACGGGCCAAACGGCGTGGCTCTCGCGCCGGGCGCGATCTGGGTGAGCAACGAGCTCGGCGGAACGCTCTCCCGGATCGATCCGGCCCGCGGCGCCGTCGTTCGCACGGTCGCGACGGGCAACAGGCCCGAGGGTGTGGTTGTCGACGGCGGCTCGCTCTTCGTCGCCGTCAGAGCTTCCGGCGCAGCGCACAGGGGTGAGACGCTCTCCGTGCTGACAACGTCAGGGGGTGTGCCGAATATCGATCCTGCGCTGGGCTATGGGCCGGAAGAGCTCCAGTTGCTCTCGGTCACGAACGATGGGCTCACAGGGTTTCGCAGGGTGAGCGGCATCGCCGGCACGACCCTCGTTCCCGATCTCGCGGTCTCGCTCCCCACGCCCACAGGCGGGGGGCTCTTCTACAGCTTCCAGCTACGCCCCGGTATCCGCTACTCGACCGGCGTGCTCGTGCGGCCTCAGGACTTCCGCCGCGCAATCGAACGATCGCTTGTCGAGGGCGACGAGGGGATCTATTTCTCCCATATCGTCGGCGCGCCCGCATGCATCGCTCACCCGGAGAAGGCTTGCGACCTCTCCCGCGGCGTCGTGGTGAATGCGGGATCGAACACGCTGACGTTCCACCTCAGCTCCCCCGACCCGGACTTGCTGTACGAGCTGGCGCTCAACGCTGCCTATGCCGTACCGGTCTCGACCCCGCTACACGTCCACGGCGCCTTGCCCGCCACGGGCCCCTACATGTTCGCATCCTTCACTCCCAAGAGGTCTGTCCGCCTCGTCCGTAACCCGAGATTCCGCGAGTGGTCGCCGGCAGCGCAGCCGGACGGCTTTCCGAACCAGATCGTGATGCGGTTCGGCGGGACTCCGGCCGCACACATCGCCTCCGTCGAGCGTGGCGCCGCCGATGTCGCCTCCGACTACGCATACATCTCTCCGGCTGTCCTCGCGAGCCTGCGAACGGAGCATGCGAGCCGGCTGGAGATCAACCCCGAGGGCTCGACCGCGGCGATCGTCTTCAACACGCGCCTCGCGCCCTTCGACAACCTGAAGGCCCGTCAGGCGGTCAGCTTCGCGCTCGATCGCCAGCGACTCCTGACGCTCACGCTTGGGCAGAGCCTCGGCCAGGTGACCTGCCAGATCCTCCCACCGAACTTCGCCGGCTACAGGCGCTACTGCCCCTACACGGTCGATCCGGCGCCGGGCGGCGAGTGGGTGGCGCCTGACCTCGCCCGTGCGAGGGAGCTCGTCCGCGAGTCGGGGACGTTCGGCGAGGCAGTGACCTTCTGGATTCCGAGGTGGATCAAGTTCGATGCGGCGGCGGGTCGGTACGTCGTCTCCGTCCTCGACAGCCTCGGCTACAAGGCCCGATTCCGCTTCGCGGCCGACCCGTACGCCCACGAGAACGCACTCGGTGTCCAGGCCGGCTTCTGGGCCTGGTACGCAGACTTCGCGGCGCCGTCGGGGTTCGTCCGCAACACGCTCACCTGTAGCTCGTACACGCCGATCGGTGCCTTGAATGCCAACAGCGCCGAGTTCTGCGATCACGCGATCGATCGCGAGATCGGCCGCGCCCAGCTGCTCCAGACCTCGAATCCGGAGGCCGCTGCGCAGTTGTGGGCGAAGGTCGATCGGGACCTGACCAACCAGGCACCGTGGGCCTCGTTCGCGAACGGAACCGTGCTCGAGCTGATCTCGACCCGGGTCGGGAACTACCAGTTCAACCCGGCCTGGTTCACGCTCCTCGACCAGCTCTGGCTGAAGTGAGCGGCTGTGCCGCTCGCGGGAGTGCTCCACGCGGAAAACGGGAAGCACCCGAAGATGGAAGCGGCCTCGGTCGACGCTGCTCCGCTGTGCGAGGCGGCTCTCGGGCCTTTCGTGGCTGACGTCGCGCTCACCCACCCGACGCTCCACAACGCGTCCATGACGGTGGGTGAGGCGCGAGCGTTCTTCCTCGACGATCACGTCCACATGGCGCTCGTCGTCGAGCAGGGCCGGCTGCTCACGGCCGTCGAGCGCGGCGACCTGGATGATGGGATCCCTGCCGATGCTGCCGTCCTGTCGGTCGGTTCGCTCGGAGGCAGGACGATCCGTCCCGAGCTGCCGCTGCCGGAGGCTGCGCGGCTGATGGACCGGCTCGGTCGGCGGCGTCTCGCCGTCACGACCGAGAAGGGCGAGCTCGTCGGGCTCCTTTGCCGGAAGACGAACGGACCGGGGTTCTGCTCCGACGACGACGTCCGAGGACGCCGGCGCCCGCAGGGACATCGCAGACGCACGGGGATCCTCCTCGTCGGCGGGGAAAGCACGCGGTTCGGGTCGCCCAAGGCGCTTGCTCGGGTGGGCGGCGAGACATTCGCCGAGCGTGCGTGGCGGCTCCTCGGCGAGTCGTGCGATCGCCGGCTCGCGGTGGGGAAGGCCGCCGACGGGCTCGAGCTGCCGTTCGAGATCATGGACGACGGGACCGGCGTGCGGGCGCCGCTCGCCGGGATCGTGGCGGGGCTGCAGGCGGCCGACACCGATCTCTGCCTCGTCGTCCCGGTCGACTGCCCGTCGCTCACGCCCGCCGATCTCGAGCGTCTGGTCGACGGCTGCGACGGACACGACGCCGCCGTGCCCCAGACGGGCCCGCTGCCCGGCGCCTACCGACGCTCTGCGCTGCCCGTGCTGGCAGGGCGGCTCGCCCTCGGACGTCTCAAGCTCCGGGATGCCCTCGCCGAGCTCGCGGTCGCCGAGGTCGAGCTGCCGGCCAGGGCACTCCAGAACGTGAACTCGAAGGCTGACCTCGTTCCCTACGCGACCGCACGGGCGCAGGTCACGCGTTTCCCGGGCGGCGAGGAGCCGGATCTCGTCGCGGTCGAGGAGCCGCTCGAGCTCAGGATCGACGGAGAGCCGGTGGCGGTGACGATGCGGACGCCCGGGCACGACGAGGAGCTTGCGCTCGGCTTTGCGGTGGGGGAGGGTCTCGCGCCGCGCTCGGCGTGGATTCCCGCCGATCTCGAGGCGAACGCGGTGGAGCTCCAGGTCGGGAGCTTCGATCCCGGGCGGCTGAAGCGGCACTTCTACACGTCCTCTTCGTGCGGAGTCTGCGGAAAGGGCGCGCTCGCTGCGGTCGCAGTCACCGCGCCTCCCTCGACGTCCCGGCTCGAGGTTCCGGCGGGGCTCCTCGCCTCGCTCCCCGATCTCCTTCGCCGGGCACAGCCCACGTTCGAGCTCACCGGAGGGCTCCATGCTGCAGGCCTCTTCGCTGTGAGCGGCGCGCTGCTCTGCGTCCGCGAGGACGTGGGCCGGCACAATGCCGTCGACAAGGTGGTCGGCTGGGCCTTCCGGGAAGGGCGACTGCCGCTCGAGGGCTCGCTGCTCTGCGTCAGCGGCCGCCTCTCGTTCGAGCTCGTGCAAAAGGCTGCGTGCGCCGGTGTGCCGGTGCTCGTCGGTGTCGGCGCTCCCTCGAGCCTTGCAGTCGAGCTCGCAGCGGCGCAGCAGATCACGCTTTGCGGCTTCGCCCGGAACGGCCGCGTGAACGTCTACAGCTGCACGGAACGGGTCACGAAGCAGCCTTGCGGCGCTCGAGCCGCTCCTTCTGCGGGCGGACCGAATACGCCGGGTCTCGTGCGGAGTCGAGCCCGGCCCTGAACACGGTGAAGCGGCGCCCGACCTCTCCGCCGAGCACGAGCAGGCTTCCGAGGGTCGCGGCCGCGCGGTTTCGGCGGCCCCTGGCGCCGAGCAGCGCCGCGCCGGTCAGGGCGGACGCCGTCGAGAGCCTGCCGAGCCGCCCGGTCGTGCCACGACTGTAGGGCTGCCCGACGTACCCGAGGCGACGCCTCATGAGAAACGCGACCCCCTCTCCGGCCAGGGCTGCGCCGATTGCGAGCCGCCGCGCAGGCCCGGCATCGCGCGGGCGCGTGACGAGCGCCGCGGCGGCCCCCGCCGACGCCGCGGCGCCCGAGGCGAAAAGGAATGGAAGCTCCCGCCGGGCCTCGTGCCAGGCCGGTACCGCAGTGTTCGAGAAGAGCGTCGCCGTGTAGACCGCGAGCGGCACGCCGGCCACGGCCGCGCCTACCTCGGTCGCGACCTTCAGCCGGGGGAAGATCCCGAGGCGCTCGCAGGTTGCCGCGGTCCCCGTCGTGCTCCCGCTCACGAGCAGGATCCAGCTGCCGACGCTCATCGGCGAGGTGACCTTGAAGACGCGCAGCATGTTGAGGGCACGCTCGGGGCGCCCCAGGTCGGTGACGAGCAGCACCGGGCTCACGACCTCCGCGGCGAGCCCGACCGCGAGGCTTCGCCGAGCGAGGCGGCGGTTTCCGGCGACCCGCGCCGCGAGGCTCAGGACCGACGAGGCGCCCGCGAGGCCGCCGGTGAAGAGGTACCACGGGATCTGGGGCTTCCAGACGGGCTCCTTCAGGATCGGGCGGCCGTAGTAGGACTCCGTCACCTCGAGCCTCCGAGAAACGCCGCGGCGACGCCGGCAACGAGCACCCCGGCGGCCATCGCCGCGGCCCGGTACATCGCGGGAAGGTCTCGCGTCGTGACCACCGGGTCCGGCGGCAGGCCGTAGACCTCGGGCTCGTCGAGGAGCAGGAAGAAGGCGCCGAAGCCTCCGACGCCGTCGGCCGGATCCTCGCCGTAGAGTCGCGCGCCGTTCCAGCCGTCGGCCTGGAGCTTCTCGACCCGCTCGGCTGCGCGGTCGCGAAGGTCGGCAAGCGGGCCGAACTGGATCGAATCCGTGGGGCAGGCTTTGGCGCACGCGGGCTCGTGGCCCCCCTTCAGGCGGTCGTAGCAGAGGGTGCACTTCCACACGCGCCCGTCTGCACCGCCCTCGAACGGCCCGGGCCTGTCGTAGGCGGGAAGCTCACGGCGGTCGATCACCCCGAACGGGCACGCCGGGACGCAGTAGCCGCAGCCGTTGCAGACGTCCTCCTGCACGACGACCGTCCCGAACTCGGTGCGGAAGAGCGCTCCCGTGGGGCACACGTCGAGGCAGGCGGCGTGGGTGCAGTGCTTGCAGACATCGGAGCTCATCAGCCAGCGCATCGCATCGACCGCGAGCCCGGCCTGGTCGCCGTCGAGCCGTAGCGGCTTCTCCTGTTCGACGAAGGCGACGTGGCGCCACGTGTCCGCGCCGAGCGCGCTCGTGTTGTCGTACGACTCGCCCGTCCATTCGAGGCCGTCCTCGGGCACGAGGTTCCATTCCTTGCACGCGACCTCGCAGGCCTTGCAGCCGATGCAGATCGAGGTGTCGGTGAAGAACCCGACCCGCTCCCGGGCCTCGGCGCCGTACCCGGCATCCAACGTTTCGCTCATGCCCGCTCCTTCGGGTCGGCTCGGCCGGGTTTCCGCTCGCGGATCCGCCTTACGAACTCCGGAAGCGCCGGGCCGTGCGGCCGCCGTCCCGGCCTGATGTCGCAGGTGAAGCCCTTCACGTCCTGGATATGGACGTTCGGGTCGAGGAAGATCCCGCTCAGGTCGTTGGCGCTGTCGCCGCGCGAGAGGCCGCGCGAGCCCCAGTGGTAGGGGAGCCCGACCTGGTGTGTGCGCCGACCCTCGACCTCGAGCGGCTTCATCCGCCTCGTCACGAGCACGCGCGCCTCGATCGCCGTGCGGGACGTCACGATCGTCGCCCAGCCCTTGTGCTCGAGCCCGCGGAGCGCCGCAAGCTCGGGGTGAACCTCGACGAACATCTCGGGCTGGAGCTCCGCGAGGTAGGGGACGGTGCGGCTCATTCCGCCCGCGGTGTGATGCTCGGTCAGGCGGTAGGTCGTGACGACGAACGGGTAACGGTCGTCTCCATCCTCGCCCGCCGACGGGTTGCGCGGGTTCTCAGGCCGCTCGAAGCGTTGGCGCGCCGGGTTCGCCGCCTGGCGGTAGAGCGTGTTTCGGAACGGCGTCTCGTGCGGCTCGTAGTGCTCCGGCAGCGGCCCGTCGACAAGCCCCTGGGGAACGAACAGCCAGCCCCGTCCGTCTGCCTGCATGATGAACGGGTGGTCGCCCGCGATCCCTTCGGGGCCCTCGGCGTCCTCGGGAGGCTTGTAGTCGGGCCGGGTGTCCTCGCCGAAATCGGGTACGTCCACACCCGTCCACTTTCCCGCTGCCTCGTCCCACCACACATATCGCTTTCGCTCCGACCACGGATTCCCGTCCGGATCGGCCGAGGCCCGGTTGTAGAGGAGGCGTCGGTTCGCAGGCCAGGCCCAGGCCCACTCGGGCGCGGTGTATGCCTCCTGCTCCCAGTGGGGCTTCTTCCGCGCGGCCTGGTTGACCTCGTCGGCCCGGACCCCGCAGTAGATCCAGCACCCGCAGCTCGTCGAGCCGTCGTCCTTCAGCTCTTTGTACCCGGCGAGCGCCTTTCCCTCCGCGTCCCGGCCGTTGATCTCCGCAAGGACCGCCTCGGCGCTCGGCTCCTCGAGCTCTCCCTCGAGCGGGTAGTCCCACGTCAGATGCTGAACCGGTAGATCCCGCTCCTCTGTCGAGGCCGCCAGCTTCTCCTTGATCGCCCGGCCGAGGTGGTAGTAGAACCAGAGGTCGGAGCGGGAATCGCCCGGCGCCTCGACCGCCTTCTCGTGCCACTGGAGGAGCCTCTGGGTGTTCGTGAACGAGCCTTCCTTCTCGACGTGCGCGCTTGCCGGCAGGAAGAACACCTCCGTCCCGATCTCCTCCGTCTTCAGCTCGCCCGTCTCGATCTCGGGCCCGTCGAGCCAGAACGACGACGACTCGATGTCGACGAGGTCGCGGACGACGAGCCAGTCGAGCTTCGCCATCGCGAGCCGGTGGAGCTTTCCGTGCGACGACCCGACGGCTGGATTCTCGCCGACGACGATGAAGCCCTTGACGGAGCCGTCGAACATGTCGAACACGCACTTGTAGATCGAGTTGTCCGGGTCGATCCGCGGGAGGTAGTCGAAGCAGAAATCGTTCTCCGCGGTCGCGTGCTCGCCCCAGTAGGCCTTGAGCAGGCTCACCGCGTAGCTGCCGAACCTGTTCCACCAGCCGAGCCTCGAGGTGTTCGACTCGATGTAGTGCGCGAGGTCGTCGTACGCGCCGAGGTGGGGCATCGTCAGGTACCCGGGCAGGATGTCGTAGAGCGTCGGGATGTCGGTCGATCCCTGGATCGAGGCGTGGCCGCGCAGCGCGAGAATGCCCCCGCCCGGGCGTCCGATGTTGCCGAGCAGCAGCTGGACGATCGAGGCGGTGCGGATCAGCTGGACGCCGACCGTGTGCTGCGTCCAGCCGACCGCGTAGCAGAACGCGCTCGTGCGGTCCCGGCCCGAGTTCTCGCAGAGCGCCTGGGCCACGGCCGCGAACTCCTCCTCGGAGCAGCCGCACGCGTCGGCGACGACGGCGGGCGTGTAGCGGGAGAAGTGCCGCTTGAGGACCTGGAAGACACAGCGCGGATGCTCGAGGGTGGGGTCCTGGTGCGGCGGCTCGCCGCCCCTCATGCCGGCACCGCCGCCCCCGTTGCCGGCGGCATGGCCCTTGACCCGCGTGAATCCCTGCTCCCGGCCTCCGGCGGCGGCGTGCAGGTTCACGCCGTCGTACTGCCAGCTCGCCGGGTCGTACTCGTTCGATTCGGGATCCCAGCCGGAGAAGAGACCGTCGAGATCCTCGGTGTCGCGGAAGTCGTCGCGCAGGATGACCGGCGCGTTCGTGTAGTGGACGACGTACTCACGGAAGTAGCGCTCGTGCTCGAGGATGTAGTTCACGAGCCCGCCGAGGAAGGCGATGTCGGAGCCCGCGCGGATCCCGACGTACTGTGTGGCGAGCGCGCTCGTGCGGGTGAAGCGTGGATCGACGTGGATCACCTTGGCGCCTCGCTCGCGCGCCTCGACCACCCACCGGAAGCCGACCGGATGGTTCTCGGCCATGTTCGAGCCCATGATCAGGATGCAGTCCGAGCGGGCGAGGTCTTGCTGGAATGTCGTGGCCCCGCCTCGTCCGAACGAGGTCCCCAGACCGGGGACCGTGGAGCTGTGTCATATTCGTGCTTGGTTCTCGACCTGCACGACCCCGAGGGCGGTCATCAGCTTCTTGATCAGGTAGTTCTCCTCGTTGTCGAGGGTCGCACCACCGAGGTTCGCGATCCCGAGCGTGCGGCGCGCCACGTTGCCGTCGTCGTCGTTCGCCTGCCAGGTTTCCGCCCGTGTGGCGAGCACTCGCTCGGCGATCATCTCCATCGCCTGGTCGAGTGGCATGTCCTCCCAGGCCGTCGCGTAGGGGCGGCGGTACTTGACCTTCAGCTCACGGAGCGGGCTCTTGACGTATCCCAGCGACGCGGAGCCCTTGGGGCAGAGCCGCCCCCGCGAGATCGGGCTTGCGGGGTCGCCTTCGATCTGGACGACGTCGCCGTCCTTCGCGTAGACGAGCTGGGCGCAGCCGACCGCGCAGTAGGGGCACACGGACCGGGTGACCGCGTCGGCCTCGTCGATCCGGGCCGCCAGGGTCCTCGTTCTCTCCGAGCGGACGGCGCTGCCGAGCGCCTTCGGATCGCGCATCCGCAGCTGCCGCAGCAGGGGCCAGGCGGCCACCGATCTCAGCGGCATCGACGCTCCGTCCCCCGGAGGGCCGACCGGGGGCAGACGCGACTGGCGGCTCCTGCCCCGATCGGCCTCGGAAGCCTCACACGACGAATCCTCGAGGCGCCTGCACCCGGGCACGCCGGGCGCCGTGAAACTGCGTCCTCGGTCGTAGAACTAGGGGTGCCCGCTCCACGAAGCGTCGCCGCGTGAGGGCTTCCTGTGCTCGGGCCCATCCTCGCTCCCTGCCGTCACTGTCCGTGCTTCACGCCCGGCTCGGCCCACGCGAGCTCGATCGGGCTCGGAAGGTGATCTGCCGGCGGCTTGGGCTTCGGGCTGAGCTTGAAGAGCGGAAGCACCATTCGCCCGGCCGCCGACGCGAACATCATCGCGCTCGCGACATAGAACGCGAATGCAGCCGAGACGACGAAGACGTAGCCGCAAATCTCGATCCAGTGGCCGCTCCCGGCGATGAACCCGGCCGCAGCACAGCCGCAGCCGGCTGCCAGCGAAGCGAGCACGGCACAGACGCCGAGGTTGCCCTCGAGGAGCACCGCGATCGCTCCCATTGCCGTGATCGCGCCGAGTGCGATGAACCAGAAGCCGAACTCCGGGAACTTCGGTGCCGGCTCGACGAGGACATGCGTCGAGAACAGCAGGTTGAGGATGCCGAAGGCGATCCAGAAGGCTCCCCACATTCCGTGCATGGCCGTCGCGACAGCGTCGCGCGCCCGGTAGCCCCACATACCGGCAAGGAACTGGGCGACGCCTCCGAAGATCGCCGCGAACGGCCATAGGTAAGCATTCGAGGTCGCGGTCCCGTACCAGCCCGCCAGGTGAGCGGCGACGACGAACGTCGCCCCCGCGAACCCGTACAGGCCGAGGATGCTCGGCGGTGCGATCGGTTGTAGGAAGACTCGCGCCGCCACGTCGTTGCCGTTTCTGTGGGCCACGGCCTCGCCATGCTCGACATGCATGTACGCGCTCATATCGATCCCCCTCTTTCTCGTTTCGGCTTTCGCCTACCCGCTGAGCGGGCTCGAAAAACAAGCGGGGAGGACGGGCCGGTCTCGGGTCAGCCGGCGGGCTCCTGCGACCGGTTCGCGGTCTCGGTGAGCGCCGCGAATCCGGCCTGGAGCCAGTCGTTTGCCCCTCCGATCGCAAGCGACCAGCTGAGCATCCTTCCGAAGCGCGGCGCGATCATGTCGACGGCGGCAATCCCGGCCGCGGCCCACGTCCCGACGCAGCGCGAGCAGGTGAGGAGCTCGCCGATCGCCCGTCGCGGCCCCGGCGTGCGCACCGGCCGCTCGTCGTCGATGTCCGGCGGCATTCCTTCGACGAACGGCTCGCGGATGAAGCTCGTCACCTCGTCGTGCGCGAGCGTCCGAGACGCCTTGAACGTCGCAAGCGCGAGGATCACGAGGTCGAGCGCCCGCTGCGTGGGAGGCCTGCGCCCGAGTCG
The DNA here is from genome assembly GCA_036271235.1 of Gaiellaceae bacterium. Taxonomy (GTDB): domain Bacteria; phylum Actinomycetota; class Thermoleophilia; order Gaiellales; family Gaiellaceae; genus PALSA-600. Next base: position 14,372 of record DATBBA010000086.1, on the reverse strand, counting down.
CGCGGCGACGAGTGCGGAAGCGCCCACGCCGCCGGCGAAGGTCGCCAGCAGCGCGGCATAGCTTCCATACGGCGGTTCCGGCGGGCCGGACGGCGGGCGCTTCAACCCGGCGCCGCTACCGGCCGGTGCACCCGCCCCGGCGGCTCGGGCGGGGCGGGGAGTCGCCTTCCCTGGCTCAGCGGACAACGCGCGCTTCCTGCGGCCGGCGGGTCCGGGTGCCTTCGGCGAACTCCTCGATCATCCGCTCGTCGAACGCCGGGATGTCGTCGGGCTTGCGGCTCGTCACGATCCCGTCGTCGACGACGACTTCCCGGTCGACCCACTCGCCGCCTGCATTCCGGATATCGGTCTGCAAGGAAGGCCACGAGGTGACGGTGCGATCGGCGACGAGGTCGGCCTCGACGAGCACCCACGGACCGTGGCAGATCGCTGCGATCGGCTTACCGGCCGCGCGCATCTCCCGCACGAATCCCACGACGTGCTCGTCCATCCGGAGCCTGTCCGGATTCGCGACGCCTCCGGGGATCAGGAGCGCGTCGTACCGGCCGGGGTCCGCATCCTTGATCGTCCGGTCGACCTTCTGTGTGTCCGCCGGCTCGTCGTGGTTCACCGTCTGGATCGTCCCGGGCTCGAGGGAGATCAACTCCGTGGTCGCCCCCGACTCCTCGAGCGCCTTCCGGGGCTCGACCAGCTCGACTCGCTCCACTCCATCGGTCGCCACGATCGCGATCCGCTTGCCTTTCAGCCGCTCGGCCATGGTGTCTCCTTCCGTCTTCGGCGTGCCGAGTGCGGTTGTTGACCAAGCCCGTGCCACGGAAACCTTCCTTTGGAAGCCCTCACACGGCGGGCCTCGAGCCGGTCGGCCAGGCTGGACGGCACGAGGCCGTGTCGTCGGTCGCGTACGAGGAAGAGCTTCACCGCCGGCCCCGGCGCCGTGCCGGCTCGGGCGGGCGAGCGTCACGAGGAGCAGGCCGATCGCGATCGCCTCGGCACGCCCCGCGACGAGCTGTGGCGTTCCGTGAAGCCGGGTCGTCGCGATCCCGACCGTCCGTCTTCAGGTTGGCAACGGGGGATCTGGTGCGAGGCTCACGTCGTGAGCAGGACCTGCCGCGGCCGTCCGGTGCGGTGCGTCGTGACGACCCAGCCCGTGTACTCCGCGAGGTCCTCGGGAACGCTCATCCGCACGCGCGTGACCGTGGAGGCTCCGATCCGGAAGGTTCCGCAGAGCACTTTCAGCTTGCCGTTCTTCGTCAGATAGAGGTCGTAGAGCGCCTGGTGCGGGAGCGGCGGGAGGCCCCGTACCGACATCTCGAGGGCACGGTTGCCGTTTGCGTCGCGCTTGCCCACGGCGAGCGACGCGTGTGCGGCTGCAAGGGCACCTGTCCCGTGCATCGCTCTGGTGAAGCCAGGCTGGAATCCGCCGACGTGGCCCAGCCTGTAGCCGAAGCCGAATGCGATCGTGACGGCGCAGGTCGCGGTGACTGCCACCAGTGTCCGCAGGGGAGGCACCGGCGTGCGGCGGCCGATTCGGGGCGGCCTCGCGAGGGCAGGCGGAAGCGGCGGCGCCGCGCTCGCCGAGAGCAGGAGCTCGTGCACGCGCCGGAGCTCCTCGCGCTCGCCGAAGGTCGTGGACTCGTCGTTGCCGACGATCTCGTCGAAGTCGGGGCTCACTGGAGGTCCTCCTTGAGCGCGGCCGCGAGTCGTGACAGGGCGGCTCTCGTTCTCGTCTTCACCGTGCCGAGCGGGAGCCCGAGGCGTGCTGCGATCTCGCTCTGCGAGAGCCCTTGCCAGTAGCCGAGCTCGATCAGCTGCCGCTGCTCGCCCGTCAAGACCTCCAGGGAGCGGTGGACGCAGAAGGACCGCCATGCCTGCTCTGCCTGCTCGTCGGGGCCGAGCTCGAGCGCGGCCTCGTCGGCCATGTCGCCGAGCTCCTCCGGCTTTGTCCGCCGCCACTGGGTCGTGATCGCGTTTCGCGCGACGGTGAAGAGCCACGGCGCGCCCGGTCCGCGCTCGGGGCGGTAGCTCGATGCAGCACGCCAGACCGATGCAAAGGTCTCCTGAACCGCGTCCTCGGCGCGTCCGCGGTCTCCAAGCCGGCCGAGCGCGAGCCCGAAGGCCGCACGCGAGTAGCGCTCGTACAGCTCACCGAAGGCCTCACGGTCGCCGGCCGCGATGGCGACCAGGAGCTCCCCGTCGCTGACGACCCGGGAGCCGCCGGGCGGCGTGACCTTCTGGTGAGACGAAGAGGCAGCAAGTGGGTCGGTCATCTCGAGTGGAGGTACGCGCCCGGGCCGGGTCCGGTTTCGGGGGAAGCCCCGGAAGCCCCGCGGAGCACAGGTTCAGCAGTGCCCGGGCCTGGGTAAACCATCTGCCGGGAGCGGCGCGTGCCGATCCCTCACGGGGATGAGGGCAGCAGAGAGGTGATCCGGCAAAGACGTGAGCGGCGAGGAGGTTGGTGTGGGGGTCGAGCTCTTGCCGGGCGCTATTGACGAGCTGCGTTCGGCCTATTTCGCCGCGGTCGTCGCAACCTCGAGCGATGCGATCGTCAGCAAGGACCTCGATGGGACGGTCACGAGCTGGAACAAGAGTGCGGAGCGCATCTTCGGCTACCCCTCCTCGGAGATCGTCGGGAAGAACATCCGGCTTCTGATCCCGCCCGAGCTCCAGGCGGAGGAGGACGAGATCGTGGATCGACTCCGGTCGGGAGGCTTCATCGAGCACTACGAGACCGTGCGGCTCACCTGTGACGGGCGACGCCTCGATGTCTCGCTCTCGATCTCGCCGATCAAGAACGAGGCCGGCGAGGTGATCGGCGCCGCGAAGATCGCGCGCGACATCACGCCCCGCAAGCTGGCCGAGGAGCAGCTCAGGGCGACGACCGCGAAGTTCGAGTCCGTCTTCAACCAGTCGGGGATCTTCGCCGGGATCATGGATCTCGAAGGCAACCTGCGCGAGGTCAACGCCCTGGCGGTCGACTCGTGCGGCTACACGAGAGACGACGTGCTCGACCTGCCGTTCTGGTCGACGCCCTGGTGGCGGGGCTCTCCCGAGACGCAGGCGCAGGTCCGCCGTGCGACGCGGGCTGCGCTGGCCGGCGAGGAGTTTCGCGAGACGCTCAGCTACTGGGTCGCCGACGGCACCGAGAGGGTGGTCGACTTCGCGATGCACCCGATTCGGGACGATCTCGGCACCGTACGGTTCCTCTATCCGACGGGGATCGACGTCACCGACCGGACGCGCGCCGAGGAGGCGCTCCGTGCGCAAGAGGCTGAGGAGCGCGAGATCGCGGTCGGCCTCCAACGAGCCCTGCTTCCGGGGACCCTCGTCGTCTCCGGCGGCGTCTCGGTCTCTGCGCGGTACGAGGCTGCGAGCGCCGCGCTCGAGGTGGGCGGCGACTGGTACGACGTGTTCGAGCTCCTCGGCGGCCGCGTCGCCGTCACGGTCGGAGACGTCGTCGGCCACGGCCTGGAGGCCGCCGCGGCGATGGGACAGCTCCGGACCGCGCTCGCGGCGCTCGCCCGCTACAGCGACTCGCCGGGTGAGCTGCTCACCCGGCTCGATGCCTTCGTGGCCAGTACCGGGTCGACCGACTTCGCGACGGTCTGTTACGGGGTGCTCGACCCCTCGACAGGGCGGTTCGAGTACGCCTCGGCCGGGCACCCCCCGATCCTTCTCATCTCGCCATCCGGCGAGACGCGCCTGCTCGACGAGGCGCAGTCGCCGCCGCTGTACGGCGAGGACGACCGCGCGCGGCCCTTTGCCACGGCGTGGCTCGAGCCGGGCTCTGTGATCGTCTGCTACTCGGACGGGCTCATCGAACGCCGCGGCGAGCCCCTGACCGCCGGGCTCGAACGGCTGCAGGCGGCCGCCCGCTCGTTGCCGGGGCTGCCGATCGACACCGCATGCGACTCGCTCGTGAGCGCACTCGGAGTCGAGGAGTCGCGCAAGGATGACGTCGCGGTGCTCGCCGTGAAGCTCGACCCCGTCCGGAGGGTCGGGTTCCGCCACGTCTTCCCAGCGGCCCCGGAAGAGCTCCGTGGGCTCCGCGCGATGATGCGGACCTGGCTCCAGGAACATCACGTCCCCGAAGCCGAGCGGAGCGCGCTCATCCTCGCGGTGGGGGAGGCCTGCTCGAACGCGATCGAGCACGCCTACCGGGGCGTAACCCCCGGCGAGGTGAAGGTCGAGATCGACGAGGCGGCGGACGGCGTCCTCGAGGTGACCGTACGCGACTTCGGTCGCTTCCACCCTCCGGTCGGAAGGAGCGCCGACAGGGGACGCGGGACGACGCTCATGCGCGAGCTCACGCTCGACTTCGACCGCCGGCCGACGCCGACGGGCACGACGATCCACTTCCGGCTCCCGATGGCAGTCCCGGGGCCCGTATGAACGACGGGCTCCTCACGGTCCAGCTCGACCGATCGGAGCGGGCGCTCATCATCCGGCTCGCCGGCGAGATCGATCTCTCGAACGCCGAGCAGGTACAGCGGCGCCTCGAATCGGCGACCGACGGGTGCTCCGAGGTGGTCATGGATCTCTCCCAGGTCGAGTACCTCGACAGCCGGGGCCTGCGCCTGATCAAGCAGATCTGCAACAAGGCCGAGCGCGAAGGCGCCGGACTCAGGCTCGTCGCGCCTCCTGGCAGCGTTGCCCGGCAGGTGCTCGAGCTTGCGCGGATGCACGACTACGTCGAGATCCGCGACAGCCTCGAAGGTTAACGCTCGAGGTAGAGCGTTTTGTACCTGGGCCTGAGGGAATCCCATGCTCGATGTCTCTGATGACCGCTGCTGAAGGCGTCGAGGCCGGCTGGCGGCCCGGAGACGTCCTCGTGGAGCGGTACGAGCTCGAGGAGCTCGTCGGCCTCGGCGGGATGGCGAGCGTGTTCGCCGCGATGGATCGCGTCCTCGAGCGGCGCGTCGCCGTCAAGCTGCTCCATCGCCGCCTGGCGAGCGATCCGGTTCATGTCGATCGCTTCCGCCGGGAGGCATCGATGGTCGCCGGGCTCGCTCACGAGAACATCGTGACGGTCATCGATCGCGGCGAAGACCAGGGTGTGCCGTTCATCGTGTTCGAGTACGTCCCGGGTGAGAACCTGAAGGAGCTGCTGCTTCGAGTTGGCCCACTTCCCCTTCTCCGGACCCTCGACATCGCGATCTCCATCGCCCGGGCGCTCGCGTTCGCCCATTCACGTAGCTGCGTGCACCGTGACGTCAAGCCGCAGAATGTCCTGATCTCCTCGAGCGGCGCGATCAAGGTCGCGGACTTCGGGATCGCTCGTTCGTTGAGTCCGGGCGGAGGCGTGACCGAGACCGGCACGGTCCTCGGCTCCGCCGACTACCTCTCCCCCGAGCAGGCACAGGGGCTGCAGGTCGGCGAGGCCGCCGACATCTACTCGCTGGGCGTCATCCTCTACGAGCTCCTGACGGGCGAGGTTCCGTTCGCGGGAGAGAGCTTCTTCGCGGTGGCGGTCAAGCATGTCAACGAGCCGCCTCCACGAGCGAGCGCGCGGCGTGGGGAGGTGCCCCCGAGCCTCGACCGGGCGATCGCGATCGCGCTCGCGAAGTCACCGGCTGCCCGGTTTGCGACGATGGATGCGTTCCGCGAAGCTCTCGAGGCGTGCCGCCGTGAGATCGTCACCGGCGTGCCCGCCTCGCAGTCGACGCTCGTCCTCGCCGGAGGGGCTGTCGCGCGGCCGCAGCGTTCGCGGCGCACCTTTCGCCGGCTCGCTCTGTTGGCTCTGGCCGTTGTGCTTGCCGCCGTGGCGGCGCTCGTCGTTCTCGGGGTCGTCCCCCGACTCGACCGAGGCGACCATGCCCAGGGCGCCCCGCCGAAGCGCGCCGCGGCCTCCGCGCCGGCCGCCGCGGCGCAGCCCGTGGTGCTGAAGGCGGTCGCGGCCTACGACCCGCCCCCGGGAGACGGGGTCGAGGACAACTCCCGGCTCGCGCTCGCGACCGACCGGAACCCCTCGACGGCCTGGGTCACCGAGCACTATGCGACCGCGAGCTTCGGAAACCTGAAGGACGGCGTCGGGATCGTGGTCGATGCCGGCAAGGCGGAGCGGCTCACGGCGATCACGGTCGAGACCGACACCCCGGGCTTCACGGCCGTCATCAAGTCCGGGGATTCCGTTGGCGGCCCGTTCGCTCCGGCCTCCGCCTCCAGGACCGTCGGCCGGGCCACGACGTTTGCGCTCACGGTGCCCCAGCCGAGGCGTTACTACCTGCTCTGGATCACCTCGCTGTCGCCGTCCGGGTCGGACTTCGCCGCGGACGTCGACGAGGTCACCGCCCGGACCGCCGGCTAGAGGCCCGATCCCTATCGGCCATCCGCCGGCCCGGGTGGGGGCGGGAGTGGTGTCAGGCGCAGTGTCCGGGACGGCATCCGGTGCCGATAGGCGGTGCGCATCAGGCCTCTACGGGCCGTCCACCTCCGGGCCGAGCCGGGCCGCGCATTCGAGCAGGAGCGCGTGCACGAAGGCCTGGGGCAGATTCCCTCGGAGCTGGCGCTGCTCCACGTCGAACTCCTCGGCGAGCAGGGCGGCAGGGCCACAGGCGGCGCGGTTTCGTTCGAACCAGCGCGCGGCGGCGACCGGCGAGCCTTGCTGCAGGTAGGCGAGGGACAGGATGAAGCCGCAGAGCAGGAAGGCCCCCTCCGTCTCTCCGAGCGGCAGGCCGTCCTGGCGGTAGCGATACGCGTAGCCGTCTTCGGTGAGGTCGTTCGCGATTCCCGCGAGCGTTGCCAGGGAGCGTGGGTCGTCCGCGGGGACCGCGCCGCGGATCGCTGCGAGCAGGAGAGCGGTATCGCAACGTTCGTCGCGTGGCGAGCGCTGCCAGCGCCCCGACGGATGCACGGCACGGGCCGAGGTGTCGGCAACGATCGCCTCGGCCAGGCCGAGCCAGGGCGCAGCGCCGGCCGAGCCCGGGCGGTATCCGGCGATCTCCCGGAGGCCGGCGGCACACATGAGCCGGCTGTGCGTCCACTCGTCCGGGTCGAGCTCCCAGATCCCGGAATCCGGCTCGTGCCAGCGTGCTTCGATCGCCCCCACGGCGATCTCGGCCGCTCGCCAGGCGTCGGCATCGAGTCGGTCGTTGCCCGCCGCCGCTGCAAAGAGGAGCAACGCCTCACCGAAGCAGTCGAGCTGGAACTGGCCGTTGGCGTGATTCCCGACGACATCCGTGCCGCCGGGATAGCCCGGCAACTCGAGCCTCTTCTCGTCGGGGACACGGCCCCCGGAGGTCGTGTAGGCCGGCGCGAGCCCGCGGCCGTCTTCCAGTAGGCGGGCGGTGACGAAGCGCACCGCGTCGTCGGTCACCGGATGCGGGCCGATCGCAGCCACCGCCTGTCCCGCGAAGCACTGGTCGCGGATCCAGACGTAGCGGTAGTCGTAGTTCCGCCCGCTCCCGGCTCGCTCCGGCAACGAGGTGGTTGCGGCGGCGACCATGCCGCCGCTCGCACTCGTGAGCCCCGTCATGATCGCCAGGGCGTGGCGCGCATCGCGCGGCGCGGCAGTCTCCTCGAGCAGCGGGATCCTCTGGCTCCAGGCCTCCTCGGTGGCCCGCCACGCGGCGTCCGGATCGAGCGGCGCTCTCTGCTCGTCGCCGAGCACGAGAACGAAGTCCCGCACCTCACCCTCCTCGAGCCTCAGCGGGAGCCGTAGCTCGCTCCCGCTGCCGTCCGCCCGCTCGACGGTCGCCTCGACGCCGCCACCCCAGCAGACGTGGATCTCTCCGAGCCGCCCCCGCCAGCAACCCCGGTCATCGCGCGTCAGCCCCTCCAACGCGGTGTCGCCGAAGCTGCCCCGCACGTCGAGGGTCACATCGACGCGGGCCGCGCCGCTGCACGCGCGCAGCCGCCGGAGCACGACGGCACGATCCGGGCGTGCCGGCAGGGCCAGGGCCTCGCGGCACTCGACGATCGAGTTGTCCTCGGTGACCCATCGGCTGTGCCAGATCAGCGTGCCGGGCTCGTAGTAGCCGCCCCAGACGAAGCGGCCGGCGGGCGTGATCGCGTACGACCCACGCCCGCCGATCAGGGTCGAGAAGATGCCCTCGTCCGCCCAGCCCGGAAAGCACATCCAGACGAAGTCTCCGCGCGGACCGACGAGGATCCCACGCTCGCCGTCGCCCAGGAACGCGTATTCCCGCAGGACGTGAGAGGCGTCGCCCACCGCTCGCTCAGTGCGCCAGGCGGCGGCCGGGAGTCGCGCTCTTGCCGGCTGCGGCCGGCGCGGGCGCTGCAGGCCCGTATCTCGTGCGGGAGACCCGGCGGATCCGACCGGCCGACCGCGCTTCGGCCAGCGCGGCTCCGAACCGTCCAGGTCCCCAGCGCCGGGCGCCGACGCGGCGGGCGATCGCCTCACGGGAGAGCGGGCCGGCCTCGTCGACCGCCCTGGCAATCGCGTCGACCTCACGATCGAGGAGGCTTGGCGAAGCCTGGCGGGAGCGGACCGCGGTGCCGATCATTCCCGGCGAATAGAAGCTTCCGCCGGAGCCGGGACCGGGCCTGAAGCGGCGAAGGCCGGCACGTTCGAACGCCGTGCGCTGCCGCTCCCGTTCCTGCCAGCGGCGCTCGGTCTCGTCGCGTTCGGTCTCGTCGTGCTTGCTCTCGTCACGATCGGACGAGTCGGGCTCGCCCTCGCCCTTCGGCCCGAGCTCGGCGTCCTCGGCGGTGAGCGGCTTCGCGATGTCCTCGAGCTGGGCGTTCTCGGCCTGGACGCCGAGGAAGATCTCCGCAACGCCGCCGAGCGCCATCACACCCGCTCCGATCAGGAACCCGACCGCGACCATGGTCCTGTCCTGCGTGGCGATGAGACGCCCGAAGAGGAGTGGGCCGATGATGCCGCCGAGGCCGGTGCCGACGGCGTAGAAGAATGCGATCGCGAGCGCCCGCGTCTCCATCGGGAAGACCTCGCTGACCGTGAGGTAGGCAGCGCTCGCGCCCGCCGAGGCCAGGAAGAACGTGGCGAAGATGAGCGCCTCGAAGGCCCAGGGCGAGCTCAGCGCGTTCCCCATGAAGAGCAGGGCGAGCACCACGGCGACGGCGGCCGAGCCGAGGTATGTCCCGGCGATCATCGGGATCCGTCCGACCGTGTCGAAGAGGCGCCCGAGCACGAGCGGCCCCATGAAGTTGCCGATCGCGAACACGATGATGAACACCGGCACGAACCCCGACGAGACGTTGTAGAAGTTCGTGAAGAGGGTGCCGAGGTTGAAGGTGACCCCGTTGTAGAGAAACGCCTGGCCGACGAAGAGCGCGAGCCCGAGGACCGCCCGGCGCGGGTAGAGCGTGAAGGCGGTCTTCGCGATCGTCCGGAAGGGGATCGACGTGCGCTGGCGCACCTCGATCGTGTCGTCGACCTCTTCGAGCTTCTCTCCGGTCTCCTGCTCGGTCTGCTCCTCGATCCCGCGGACGATCTCCTCGGCCTCGTCCTCCCGCCCGTGGATGAAGAGCCAGCGCGGGCTCTCCGGCACGTTGCGCCTGACGAACATGATCGAGAGTGCGAGCACGGCGCCGAGCCCGAAGGTGATCCGCCACCCGATGTTCGTCGGGAAGATCGAGCTCAGGAAGAAGATCGCCGCCGCGGCACCGGCCGCCGCACCGACCCAGTAGGAGCCGTTGATCATCAGGTCGACGCGGCCGCGGACGCGCGCCGGGATCAACTCGTCGATCGCAGAGTTGATCGCCGCGTACTCGCCGCCGATCCCCGCGCCGGTGAAGAACCGGCAGAGGAAGAAGTACCAGGGAGCCCAGGCAAACGCCGTCGCCGCGGTGGCGACGAAGTACACGCCGAGCGTGATCAGGAAGAGGCGCTTCCGGCCGAAGCGATCGGTCAGCTGGCCGAAGAACAGGGCGCCGACGCACGCACCGGTGACGTAGATCGCCGCGGCGGTGCCGATGTCGGCGGTCGTCATCGCGATCCCGCTGCCCTTCTCGGTCAGGCGAGAGGCGATCGAGCCGACGATCGTCACCTCGAGCCCGTCGAGGATCCAGACGGTGCCGAGACCGGTGACGACGAGCCAGTGGAACTTCGACCACGGAAGCCGGTCGAGCCGCCCCGGGATGGCGGTCTCGATCGTGGCGGTCTCGACGCTCATCGTCCTGAGGTACCCGTTTTCCCGGTGGGCGATTCGCGCCTACACTCGAGAGCCATGGTTCGCTGCCGTCTGCTCGGCCACCACTACCGGTTCGACGTCGAGGACCGGACGATGGAGTGGGGGTGTGCCAGATGCGGCGCGCCCGGCGGCCAAAAGGCCTATGCCTCGGCTGACGAGGCGGCCCGATTCGCCGAGGCCTTCAACCAGGAGGACAGTGCCGGGCTCGGCCGCCGTGCGCCGCTCATCGGGCTCTTCCCGCTACGCCTCTGGCGTGCCTGGCGAGACCACGGCGGGTAGCGAGCCGCTCGCCGAGCCGTGAGGCGAGCGCCATGATCGTGAGCGCGGGATTCGCGCTCCCCTGCGTCGGCATGACGCTCCCGTCACACACGAAGAGGTTCGGGAGCTCCCAGGAGCGGTGGTCCGAGTCGACGACGCTCGTCTCGGGGCTCGCACCCATCCGGCAGCCGCCGACGAGGTGGGCGTAGCGGTCGATCGTGAGGATGTCCTGCGCGCCCGCCGTCTCCCAGATCTCGCACATCGTCTTCTTCGCGTAGGCGATCGAGGCCCGGTCGTTGTCGCACTGGCTGTAGTCGAAGCGCGCGATCGGCATTCCGAAGCGGTCCGTCTCGTCCGCGAGGGTGACGCGGTTCTCCGGTAAGGGAAGGAGCTCGCAGAGCGCCCCGAGCACGGCCCAGTGGTTGTAATCGCGCATGTACTCGCGAAGCGCGCGGCCCCGGTGGCCGTCGGCGAGGACGTGCTCTGCGAAGCCGATCGGGAGCGGGCTCAGCGTCTGGATCGAGAACCCGCGCGCGAATCCGCGCGCGACGTCCGTCTCGTAGAACTGCTCCGAGGAGACCTCCGGCGGCGGGGCCTTGTACATGCGAAGGAGCTCGGGGAACCGTGCCGCGACCTGCGGTGCGCCCTGGACCATGAGGTAGCGGCCGACCTGGTCGTTCCTGTTCGCGAGCCCGCTCGGGAACGGGTTGCAGCTCGAGTTGAGGAGCAGCCGCGGCGACTCGATCGAGTAGCCGCAGACGGCGACGGACGAGGCTCGCTGACGTCGCTCCCGACCGGACTCGACCTCGACGTAGGTCACGCCGTCGACACGGCCGCCGAGCTCGTCGAGCGTGATCTGGACGGCCATCGAGTCGGCCCGGATCTCGGCGCCGTGCTCGATCGCATCCGGGATGTGGGTCACGAGCGGGCTTGCCTTCGCGTTGACCTTGCAGCCCTGGAGGCAGAAACCGCGGTAGATGCAGTGGGGGCGATTGCCGAAGACGCCGTTCGTGATCGCGACGGGACCGACCCGCATCTCGATCCCGTGAGCGCGCGCGCCGGCCCACGCGCGCTCTGCGGCGCCGCAGATCGGATGCGGCGCATGGGGATATGTGTGCGGGTCGCCCCAGGGCCAGTCCTGGCCCGCGACCGGCAGTTCTCGCTCGACCCGCTCGTAGTGCGGCTTGAGCTCGCGGTAGGAGATCGGCCAGTCCTCGCCGACGCCGTCGCGCGTCCGGGTCTCGAAGTCGCTCGGATGGAAGCGGGGGGTGTAGCCCGCGTAGTGGATCATCGATCCGCCGACCCCGTGGCCCGAGTTGTTCTTTCCGAGCTCGACCGGGTCGGAGCCGCCGATGATGCGCTCGTCGTTCCAGTAGAGGTGCCTCGAGCCCTCCTCGTCCGAGACCCAGTCGGCATCGGGATCCCAGAAGGGGCCGCGGTCGAGCACGACGATCCGCCAGCCCGCGCGCGCCAGGCGCTGCGCGAGCACGGACCCGCCTGCGCCCGCGCCGACGATCACGAGGTCGACCTCCTCCTCGTTCGAGAAGCGCCGCATCCGCTCGCGGCCCGGCACGCCGCGGCGGTGCGGATCGAGGAGGAATGCCGAGTCGTTGCCGGCCGGAGGGGACGAGCCCTTCAGCACCGCTCAGCCCGGGCCGGGCTTCCCGGGATCGGTCGCAGCGGCCTCGTCGGGCTCCCAGGGCTCGCCGGCTCCGATCCCGAGCACGGCGTAGCCGCGCGGGTAGGCCGGGCCGCCGAAGCCGATCTCGTTCCAGGCCCACGGATGCGAGTAGAAGGCGCCGAGGACGCCGCGGATCACGACCCCGAAGGCCCGCTTCACGTCGACCCGATCCCAGGGGCCGCCGGCGAGGCGCCCGCCGCCGAACGCATCGACGAGCTCCTCCTGGACCGCCGGTTCGGCCGCGGCGAACGAGGAGGACCCCCGCTCGCGCGCCGAGAAGTCGAGGCCGGCGGCCACGAGGCGCCAGGTCTCGCGGTCGTCCGGCATCCCGGCGTACCGGAACCCGTCGAGCCGCCCCTCGGCGAGCTTCCGGTCGACGAAGGGAAGGACGGGGATGCGCGGCTCGGCGTCCTGGGCGAGAACGAGATCGCAGAACGCCGTGAGTGCCGCGACCTGCGCCGCGTCGAAGAACCGGAGCTCCGGCACGTCCTCGACGCGCGACCGCACGAGGTTACGTGTCGGCGCATCCCAGTGGCCTGACTGCTCGAGGCAGTCGTAGTCGGGATAACGGCCGTGCATCTGCGGCGTCGTCCCGCGACGCTGGCGCGGCAGCCGGTACGGGTCGGCGCCGTCGCCCCCGCCGACCTTCGGCAGATGATGCGGCAGGCGGAAGTCCGGCGACACGTTCAGCGCTCCCGCTTCATCAGGGGCGCCAGCAGGCCGAAGCCACCGACGAGCATCAGCGAGCCGGGCGCGAGGAGCGGCGGCCCCATCACGAGGTTGTAGGTCGGCTCGGAGAGCCCGCCCGGCTTCTTCCGGACGCCCTGGACGTGCGTCACGATCCCGATCAGGCCGTCCAGGAAGTACAGGGCCGAGACTGCAGGCAGCACCGTCTTCGCGGCGCGCTCCGACACGACGCCGGCAAGCCCCGCCGCTGTCAACGCGGGCGTGAGCACGACGGGCGTCCACATCCACTTGTCGCCGAAGGAGCCCTTGTAGTGCTCGAGGTAGATCTCGAAGCCGAGCGCCGGCGCGCTCGAGGCAGCCGCGGCGGCGAGCGTCCTCTGCATCCGGCCCGCGCGGAGGTTCGCGAGCAGCCGCGCGACGGGATTTCGTCGTCTTCGCCGCTCAAATCGCATGGCGCGCGGCATCCGTTCGTTTCAGCTCGAGCCCGTTGCCGGGCCGCGAGAGGTCGGGCCACAGGGAGCCTTCGCGAGGCTCGAGGACGCCGTCGAACAGCATCCGCTCGATCCGCACGTGGTCGTGGAAGTACTCGAGATGGCGGAGCGGGCCGGCCGCGCAGCACGGATGGACGTGGATCGAGGGCCCGCAGTGCGCCGAGAGCTCGAGCGACCGTGCCTCGCAGAGCGCTGCGACGCGCAGGAAGCCCGTGATTCCCTCGCAACGCGTCACATCGGCCTGAAGGCAGTCGACGCTCCCGGCCGCGAGCATCCGCTCGAAGTAGTCGAGCGTGTATCCGTATTCGCCCGCGGCGATCTCGAGGCCGGCGGGAGCACGATCGCGGATGAGTCGCAGCCCATCGAGGTCGTCGGAGGAGACCGGCTCCTCGAACCAGGAGATCCCGAAGTCGTCGCGGTAGCGCTCTGCGAACCACAGAGCCTGCTTGCGCGAGAGCGCCCCGTTGGCGTCGACGAAGAGCTCCGTCTGCCCGCCGATCGCCTCGCGGGCCGCCCGGGCGCGCTCGAGGTCTCGCTCCGGTTCGCGTCCCACCTTCATCTTGACCCGCGGGATCCCCAGCTCGACCCAGGCTTCGAGCTGTTCGCGCAGCCGCGTGTCGGGATAGGAGGTGAAGCCGCCGCTGCCGTAGAGCGGCACGGCGTCGCGGCACGCATCGAGGAGCGTCGCCAGCGGCAGCTCGAGCAGCCGCGCCTTCAGGTCCCACAGCGCGGAGTCGATCGCCGCGATCGCCATCGAGGCGAGCCCGGGCCGGCCGAGGTTCCGGCAGGCGCGCCCGAGCGCCGCCCAGGCACGGGTCACGGCGAGCGCATCGCTGCCTTCGACGACGGGCGCCAGCGTGTCGTGCACGAGCCCGCGAATTGCCGCGTCGCCGTAGGTGTAGCCGAGCCCGGTCTCGTCCCCCGCGTGCGCCTCGACGACGACGATCGTCGTCGAATCCCATCTGGCCGTCCCGTCGGATTCGGGGAAGTCGGTGGGGATCCGAAAGGCCGAGACGTCGAGCCGCTCGACGGCGACCTCGGTTCGCGGGGCGGCGATCGCCATCTCGTCTGTGCTTCCCACTTCGGCAACCCTCCGAACCACCGCGGCCGGGCCGACGGGCTCCGGGTTTGCCCGAGCCCGTC
>DATBBA010000085.1:0-10532 GCA_036271235.1 Gaiellaceae bacterium | reverse complement strand
CGGCCGCGACCGCTCTCAACCCGTACATCGGCTACGACCGCGCGGCGGAGATCGTCCAGGAGGCAGCCGCTTCAGGCCGCTCGCTGCGCGAGGTGGCGCGGGAGAAGGGCGTCGAGGAGTCCGTGCTCGACGAGGCGCTCGACTACCGCAAGATGACCAAGCCCAACGGCTAGCCCGGCAGCCCGACACGCGGTCTGACAGGCTATCGCCGCGCTTGCGGGATTACGGCCGTGTAATCGCCCGGCGCCTCTGGATCGATCAACGGGAGGGGAGACCACCTTGTCGACGCGTGTAACCAGACGACCGCGCCGGTTTGTGCCGGCCGGTCTTGCGGTCCTCGCCGCGGTCATCGCCGGTTCGCTGGCACAGGCCGGTGGCGCGAAGGCCGCCGGCGGGACGAGCATCACCGCCAACCGCGCGACCGTGACTCGCATCAGCACCGCACCGACGGTGCCTCGCGGCATACAGCCGAATCTGGCGTCCTTCGCGTGCTTGAACATGACCGACCTACCGATTCCGCAGAACTGCGACGCAGGTGACGCCGACACAGGGGTCGACGGGACCGGCATCGGCGCTCCGCATCTCGACAACGGGCCCGGCCCCGGACCCGGCGGGCCGCCTGGGCCGCCTGGGCCGAAGGGACACCTGCTTGCGAACTTCAACGGCGTCAGCGACGACGACAACGTCACCACGCTCGGCGGTCACGTCACTCCGCCCGACCAGGGCCTCTGTGTCGGTCCGGCGGGCGCGTTCCGGACGGCCGGTATTTCTCTGGGCGTCCCGAACAACACGTCCGTCGTCGTGGAGGCGGTCAACGAAAGCTGGTCGATCTACTCGACGAAGGGCGTCCGCCTGTTCGGGCCCGACAACCTTGCGGATCTCTTCAGCGACGGGTTCTCGAGCGGTGATGTCAGCTGCAACTACGACCCCGGCTCGAAGACTTTCTTCTTCGCAGAGATCGGCGCGCCGAACGGCGAGTTCTTCGAGACGGGCCTGGCCGTGATCAACGCGGCGCATGGCTACGCCGCCTACGGGGTGGACACCGCGGAGGGCGGCGCCTGCTTCCCGGACTTCCCGCAGATGGGCTTCGACGACAACGGCTTCTACCTCGCGATCAACGAGTTCTGCGGACCCGATCAGGAGGACTTCGCCGGTGCGAACCTCTACGCGTTGTCGAAGTCGCAGCTCGCGAGCGAGTCGGACACGATCAACGGTGTCGCCTGGCAGGGACTGAGCCTGGACGGCATTCCGGTGCTCACGTTGCGGCCCGCGATCGGCGACGGCACGAAGACCGAGTATCTGATGAACGCGGTCTCGTACGGCGCCGACGGGAATAGCGTGGACGTCGCCAACACGCTCGGCCTCTGGCACGTCGACGGCGACAAGAACCTGACGAGCGGCATGGGAAGCGTGACGCTGAACGGGAAGAGCATCAAGAGCGAGTCGTACGCGTTCCCCGTTCCCGCAGAGAGCACCGGCGACGGGTCCTGCTCGAACTACAAGGACCAGGGCTGTGTCATCACCTCGGAGCAGGAGCTGAACCCGGACGACAGCCGTCTCGAGCAGCTGCAGTTCGTGGGCGGGCGCGGCGGAGGGCTCTACACGTCGCTCAACAGCGCGATGACGATCGGACACGATCCCACGCCCGTCGACGGTGCGGCCTGGTTCCAGGTCGACCCGAGTGGCCCGGGCAAGGTCGTGCACCAGGGCTACGTCGGTCTCAAGGGGACGAACCTCCTCTATCCGAGCATTGTCCGCTCTGGCTCGGGCGCGCTCATGATGGGCTTCAGCATGACGAGCCCGACGCTCGATCCGAGCACCGGATACGTGACCTCGAAAGACGGCGGGAAGCACTTCAGCCCGGTTCAGACCACGGCGGTGGGCTCCACTGCGCACCGCAGCTACTCCGACATCCTGTTCGACGAGCCGCGCTGGGGCGACTACTCGGCCATCGCGTTCGATCCTCAGGGCGGAGGAGTCTGGATGGCCAACGAGTACATCCCGTCAGCCGACGAGGGCGGCGCGGATGTGGCCGACAACTGGGGTACCCGCGTGTGGGGGCTCAAGCCCTAGCGGGTCGCACTTCCAGGCCGAGCCGGGCTCTGCGGGGCCTGGCTCGGCCTTATGTCTTTGCTTTGTATCCTTCGGCGCCATGAGGCTCGCCGCGTTCGTGGCCCTCGCGCTCGCGTTCGTCGCACCGGCCGTTGCCGGCACGGCGGGCAGTTCCGGCGTTCTCCGTGGCGTCGTCACCCGCGGGCCGACCTGTTCGAAGGGGCGTCCGCGCCCGTGTGCGCCGATGCCGGACGTCAAGCTCGTCTTCCTCCGCAACGGGAGCCCTGTGGCGCGTACGACCAGCGGCGACCTCGGCACCTACAGGATCCGCCTCTCCGCCGGGACGTACGGGATCCGCCTACCGGGCCGCCGCAATTGGCTGCCGGCGCGCGCCCGCGTCCGGCGGGGTCAGGTCACACGCGTCGACATCGCTGTCGGCGCGCCGGCCGGAAGCGGCTAACGGCTAGGCGGGCTTGATCGGGAGCTTGGCCGTGAACGAATGCCCGGCGTGCGTTGCCCGGAAGCCGTAGGAGCCGGGCCGGCTGGGATTCCTCAGCTTTGCCGCACGTGTGAACGCGAGCGTCACCGAACCCGGGCCGATCGTGTTGCAGAGGACGCCCTTGGGCGGTGGGACCGAGACGCTCACGCGGCGACCCTTGACCCTCGCGGCGATTCGCTTTCCGTTCAGCCTGACCGCGCGTGAGGCAAAGCTCTGGGGCAGGCTCATGGCCGAAGGGAAGGTCACTCGGAGCGGTCCCTTGCCGGGATAGCCGCACTGCATCTGGTAGCGCAGGGTCACCTCGAGGCGGACCGCGTGCGCGCTCGCGACCTGCGGCGCCGCGCTCACGGTCATCGCCGGAACGGCCACGGTCAGCCACCTCGCGCCTGCGCCGGCCGGCGAAACGACAACCACCAGAGCTCCGAGCAGGAGAGCCACGGCAACCCCTCCGCGCATGAGCCGGAGTGTAAGGCCGGCAGGGCTCCGCCGCTTCTCCCGTTGTCACTTGCGTTTACAAGCAACCTGGATCAGTATGTGCCCGCACGGAAGGGGGGCGCGGTTCTCCGCGCTCGGATTATCGAGGGAGAGGGAGGACATGAAGCGAATGCTTCGTACGCGGAGGAGCGCGCTCGCACTCGTTGTGATCGCCGCCGCAGCCGCGTTTGCGATGCTCACAGCGGCTTCGTCGTCGCATGCAACGGTGGCCTCGCACGCGGTCAGACCCGCCATCAGCGGTGGTGGGAAGCCGGACGTCTCCGGACCTCAGCACATGAACCCGGGCAGCGTCACGTTCGGCTGTCAGAGCCGCCCGCTCGACGGCTCGCTCGGGGCTCGCTGCTACCAGCCGGCCCAGATCCAGAACGCCTACGGCTACTCGGGCCTGCTCGCGTCGGGCGTCAACGGCACGGGGAAGACGATCGTCATCGTCGACGCCTTCTCGAACCCGTTCATCCCGACCGACCTGTCGATCCAGGACAACACGTTCGGGTTGCCGGCGGCGAACTACTCGACGCTCGCGCAGCCGAACCCCGTTCCGGCGTTCGATCCGAGCGACGGCAACATGGTCGGTTGGGCCGAGGAGATCACGCTCGACGTCCTCTGGGCGCACGCCATGGCCCCGGGCGCGAAGATCGTGCTCGCGGAGGCGGCAAGCAACAACGACTCCGACATCCTCGCGACGACGAAGTACGTCGTCGACCACCACATCGGCGACGTCATCTCGCAGAGCTTCGGCGAGGCCGAGCAGTGCATGGATTCGCAGTTGCTCAAGCAGCAGAACAAGGTCTTCGAGAAGGCTGCGAAGGAGGGCTACACGGTCTTCGCCTCCTCGGGCGACAGCGGTGCGTCGCAGTTCAACTGCGACGGGACTGCCCCGATCATCGCGGCGAGCACCCCCGCCTCCGACCCGAACGTCACCGGTGTCGGCGGCACCACGCTGGATGCCAACACCTCGACCGGTGCATACATCGGCGAGACGGCGTGGACGGAGCCCTTCGGCTGCAACCCGCCGGATGACGACGACGTCAACTGCAGCGGCGGCGGCTTCAGCACCGTCTACCCGCGGCCGCCGTACCAGGCGCCCGCGATCAAGGGCGGCCCGCACGGCAACGGCGGGCCTCCAGGTCCCCCGCGTCGTGGGGTGCCTGACGTGGCGTACAACGCCGGTGTCGCCGGCGGCGTGCTCACGCACTGCGGGGTCTGCAACCTGATCTTCGGGATCGACCCGACCGACCCGACCATCTTCTTCATCTTCGGCGGTACGAGCGCCGGCTCACCGCAGTGGGCCGCACTCGCCGCTGATGCCGATCAGATGGCGCATCACGACATCGGTGGTATCAACGACAACCTCTACAAGCTGGCCGCTGACCACGGACGCGCGTCGCACGGCAAGCTCTTCCTCCACGACATCACCACGGGCAACAACGACGTGGCGGATCTCGGCGGAGCGGGCTTCGACGCAGGCCCGGGTTGGGACGCAGTGACCGGTCTCGGGACGCCGAACGCGGCGGATCTGCTTCCGGCGCTGGTCAAGCCCGGCCCTCCCGGCCCCTAGGCTGGTAAGCGCTTCAGCGATGAGAAAGGCCCGCTCCGGCGGGCCTTTCTCCGTTTGGCGCGCTGTCTGCGGACAGCGGCCGCGAAGCCGGCCGGGATTGAATTCCCGCGCGGGGGTATGCAGAAGACCGCGCATCTGCAGATCGATAAGGGGAGGAAGAGATGAGGCATCTCATTGCGCTGCTCGCGCTCGTTGTTCTCGGGATCGCGGGCGCCCTGCTGGCGAGCGCGGCACCAGCCCGCGCGACCCAGCCCGATCCGCTCGGTGAGTTCCAGGAGCGGCTGCTCTCCGGCGACGCCTTCACGGCGCTTGCCAATCCGAACGCCCCGACGCCACCGCCGAAGGGACGCAAGCCGCACGGCCCGCAGGGGTCCTGCGCGCAGAAGCTCGGCCCGAACGTCCAGGTGAACCAGAACTGCCTGAACCTGAGCGACCCCAGTCTCCAGGGGCGCGGCCAGGCGCAGAACGAGACGGCGCTCGCAATCGACCCGATGAGCCCGAACCGGATGGTCGCGAGCTACAACGACTACCGGCGCGGCGACGGCACGTGCGGCTCGTCGCTCAGCACCGACGGTGGGAAGAGCTGGACCGATTCGACGGTTCCCAACGGGTTCACCGATGGGGCGCCGTTCGGCAAGGCGAGGGAGTACTGGCAGGGCGGAGGCGACACGTCGGTCGCCTTCGACACGAAGGGCAACGCCTACATGGCGTGCCAGCTCTTCAACCGCGGCGGGTCGGTCTCGCTGAACACCGACCTCTCGAGCTCGTTCTATGTGTTCCGCTCGACCGGAACCGGCGGCGCATCCTGGAACTTCGTCGGCCGGCCGGTGATCGTCAGCCCCGACCCGGGGAGCGGGACGTCGCCGTTCGAGGACAAGGAGTACCTCGCGGTCGACGCCAACGCGGGAAGCCCGTTCCAGGACAGGGTCTACGTGACCTGGACCGAGTTCACCCCGAACGGGACGGCGTACATCTACGCGAGCCACTCCAGCGACTACGGGGAGCACTTCTCCGCGCCGGTGCTCGTGAGCACGACCAGCCCCACGCTCTGCGACCAGACGTACGGCTTGCCGACCCCCAACGGGGACTGCAACGAGAACCAGTTCTCGGATCCGTTCGTCGGGCCGGACGGCACCCTCTACGTCGCGTATGCGAACTTCAACACCGCGGTCACGGGGGACGAGAACTTCAACCGCATCCTGCTCACGAAGTCGACGGACGGCGGCCAGACCTTCTCGCCGCCGACGCTCGTCGGCAACTACTACGACCTGCCCGACTGCGCCACGTACCAGGGAGGCCAGGACGCGGGTCGTGGGTGCGTGCCCGAGAAGGGCTCGAGCCAGCTCTCGGTCTTCCGGGCGACGAACTACCCGTCGGGCTCGGTCGATCCGACGAACCCGAGTCGGGTCGTCGTCACGTACGGCTCCTACATCAACCGTGACTCGAAGGAGCCCGACTGTGTGCCCGCGGGGTTCGCGGGCACGGGGATCAATGCGTACGACGGCGTGAAGACCGCCGGAGGGTGCAACAACAAGATCCTCGTCAGCGTCTCGAACAACGCCGGCGCCGGGTTCACCGGCGGCGTCACGGATCCGAGGCTGATGCCGGTGGCGACGTCCGCACCCGGCCAGGCCGAGACGGACCAGTGGTGGCAGTGGGCGGCCTTCGCCCGGAACGGCGCGTTCGTGACCTCGTACTACGACCGCCAGTACGGGAACGACGAGACGAGCGGCAACATGGACTTCAGCCTCTCGAGCTCGAAGGATCTGTCGGCGTTCAAGGTCAAGCGCGTGACGAGCGCCTCGATGCCGCCGCCCACGGAGTTCACCGATGCCGAGGGCAACGGCACGTTCTTCGGGGACTACACAGGCCTCGCGGTCCGGGATCAGGCCTTCCCCATCTGGATGGACACACGGCAGGTCGATCTGTTCCTCTGCCCGGGCGGCGGTGCGCCGCAGGTGTGCTCGGGCACGGAGCCGAGCGGTCTCCAGGCCAACGACCAGGAGATCTTCACCAGCTCGATTCCGACGGGCTAGACGGGATGGTTCACCGGGGAGCCGTCCACGCGGGCGGCTCCCCGGGGTCCGTTCAGTACGAGACCTCGGCCGGCTTCGCCGGTCGCGCTTCCAGCGCCGCATGCTTCTGCTCGTCGGCGCGGTAGGAGCTGCGGACGAGAGGCCCCGAGAAGACCGAGCCGAAGCCCAGCGCCTCGCCCTGCTCGCGGAACCAGCGGAACTCGTCGGGATGCACCCAGCGGTCGATCTGCGCGTGCTTCGCGCTCGGCTGGAGGTACTGGCCGATCGTGACCACGTCGACGCCGTTCGCTCGCAGGTCGCGCATCGTCTCGACGATCTCGTCGTTCGTCTCGCCGAGCCCGACGATGAGCCCCGACTTCGTAAGGACGGGATAGTCCGCGACCTCCTTCGCCCGGCGCAGCAGCCAGAGCGCGCCGTCGTAGCTCGCCTTGGCGCCGCGCATCCGCGCGTGCAGCCGGCGCACCGTCTCGATGTTGTGATTGAAGACGTCGGGCCGCGCCGCGAGCACCGTCTGCAGCGCCGCCTCCTCGACGCCGAGGAAGTCGGGCGTCAACACTTCGACGGAGGCCTCCGGCAGCTTCTTCTTGAGCGCGCGGATCGTTGCCGCGTAGTGCCCGGCGCCGCGGTCGGGGACGTCGTCGCGGTCCACCGAGGTGACGACGACGTGCTTGAGCTGCATCTGCGCCGCTGCCTGGGCGAGCCGCAGCGGCTCGAGCGGGTCCGGCGGAGCCTCGGGCTTGCCGGAGTGGACGTAGCAGTACCGGCAGGCGCGGGTGCAGGTGTCGCCGAGGATCTGAAACGTCGCCGTGCCGCGTCCCCAGCACTCGGAGATGTTCGGGCAGCGAGCCTCCTCGCAGATCGTGTGCAGCGAGAGCCCGTGGACGAGCTTCTGGACGTCGAAGTACGAGCCGTCCTTCGACGGCGCGCGTACCTTCATCCACTCGGGCCGGCGAGGCCTCTCGGCGACGGGAAGCGATGAGTTCATAACCGCGTTCCAGTCTAAGTGGCGTAGCGGAGCCGACCGCTGCTAGCCTGAACCGGACTGATGAGTCCGCTTACACAAGGAGACTGATGCCCCGCCATTCCGCGAATCCCTGGGTCGTACTCGTAATCATCTGCCTCGCGCAGTTCATGGTCGTCCTCGACGCGACGATCGTGAACGTTGCGCTGCCCCACATCCAGACGGCGCTCGGCTTCAGCGAGGCGAGTCTGCAGTGGGTGATCAACGCGTACACGCTCGTCTTCGCCGGCTTCCTCTTGCTCGGCGGACGCGCGGGCGACCTCCTGGGACGGAAGCGGCTCTTCCTCATCGGTCTCGTCATCTTCACGGTGGCGTCTTTCCTGAACGGGATCTCCACCACCTCGGGGATGCTGATCGGCTTCCGCGCGCTCCAGGGCCTCGGCGCGGCGCTGATCTCGCCGGCGGCGCTCTCGATCATCTCGACGACGTTCGCCGAGGGGAAGGAGCGGTCGCGGGCGCTCGGAGTCTGGGCGGCGATCGCCATCGGCGGCTCGGCGGTCGGCCTCGTGCTCGGCGGTGCGCTCACCCAGGCGTTCTCGTGGCGCTGGATCTTCTTCGTCAACATTCCTGTCGGGATCTTCGCCTTCTTCGCCGCGCTGCGACTCGTGCCGGAGTCGAAGGACGAGCATGCGCACAAGGGCTACGACGTTGCCGGTGCGGTCACGGTCACGGGCGGCCTGATGGTGCTCGTGTACGGGCTCGTCCATTCGGCCACGCACGGCTGGGGCTCGACGCAGACGATCGTCTCGTTCATCGCTTCCGCCGTGCTCCTCACGGCGTTCGTCCTGATCGAGTCGCGTTCGGCCGAGCCGCTCGTGCGGCTCTCGATCTTCCGCGTCCGCTCGCTGACCACCGCGAACCTGTCGATGTTCCTCGCCTTCTCGGGCATGTTCGCGATGTTCTTCTTCAACACGCTGTACATCCAGAAGGTGCTCGGCTTCGGGCCGCTGAAGGCCGGCGTCGCGTTCCTGCCCTTCACGGCCGGGATCATGCTCTCGGCGGGCCTCGCCTCGAACTTCGCTCCGCGGATCGGGGTTCGCCCGGTCGCCGCGACCGGGATGGTGCTGACGATCATCGGGCTGCTGCTCTTCTCGCGGATGCCCGTCGACGGCTCCTACGCGGCCGACGTCCTGCCGGGGATGATCGTCGCCTCCCTCGGCATGGGAGCGATCTTCATGCCGCTGACGCTCATTGCGACGACCGGCCTCGACAACGACGACCAGGGCCTCGCCTCGGGCCTCTTCAACACGTCGCAGCAGGTCGGAGGTGCGCTCGGACTCGCGGTCCTGTCGACGATCGCCGCCAATCACACGAGCGATCCATCCTCGGCGGCTTCGCTCGTTCACGGCTTCCACTACGCGTTCCTCGGCGCGGCCGTCCTCGTGGGCCTGAGCCTCGTCGTCTTCGTCGCGCTCCTGCGCAAGCGGCACGTGGCGCGGATCGAGGCCGACGTCGATACGGAACCTGCGGCCTTGGCCGCGTAGAGGCACCGATGACCGAACTGCGCGCCGACGCGCGGCGCAATCTCGAGCTCGTGCTCGACGCGGCGGAGCAGGCCTTCGGCGCGTCGGGCCCCGACGCGAGCATCGACGAGATCGCACGGCTCGCCGGGGTCGGCCACGGGACGGTCTTCCGCCGCTTCCCTACCAAGGACGACCTCATGTACGCGGTCATCGAGCGCCATGTCGCGCAGCTGTGCGCGATGGCCGAGGAGGCGCTTGCCGCGGACGATCCCGGCGAGGCGTTCTTCGACTTCGCCCGCCGGGCTGCAGAGCTCGGGATGACCACACCCGGTCTCCACAAGTGCGTCGTCCACTGCGGCGAGAAGCCCGGCGCCGCGGAGCTCGAGAAGCTCGGCGCGAAGCTCGTCTCGCAGGCCCAGCGCGCCGGAGCAGTCCGGCGCGACGTGAAGCCGGCCGACGTCCAGCTGCTCGTGCGGTCGGCGCTGACCTCGGCGCCGCCCGGCCAGTGGGGCCGGTACCTCGACGTCGTGCTCGACGGCCTGCGCGCTTAGCTCCTAGAGTCCGGCGCGTGAGCTGGTACGTCCGCAACGCGCGCGACGGCAAGTGGTTCGACTGCGGCCCGCGCGGCTCCGTCACCGAGCTCGTCGACGACGAGAATCCTCAGGTCGGCGTGAACCTCTTCGTCCTCACGCCCGGCCAGCCGATGTCGATGTACCACTGGGAGGCGGACCAGGAGGGCTTCCTCGTCCTCTCGGGCGAAGCGCTGCTCATCGTCGAGAACGAGGAGCGGCCGCTGCGGGCGTGGGACTACTTCCACTGCCCGCCGAACGTCTCGCACACGATCGTCGGGGCCGGCACCGGGCCGGCTGCGATCCTCGCCCTCGGCGCGAGAGAGCAAGCCGACGGCGACTGGGGCGGCTACCCGTACTCCGAGCCGGCGATGAAGCATGACGCGAGCACCGAGGAGGAGACGACGGAGCCCAAAGTCGCCTATGCGCGCTTCCCCTCGGGGAAGCCGGGCGAGTTTCGCGAGGACTGGCTGGCTTAGGCCTTCGCCGCGAGCTGCGCGTGCAGCGGCTGCGGCCACAGGCCCGCGCCGTCCTGGGCCGGCAGCTCCTCGAGCTCGAGCCCGAAGACGTCCTCGAGCGCCGTGACGGCGTGCGGTCGCACCTCGTCGACGGTCACCGGCCGGTCGAGCTCGCGCGCGATCGTGGTGAACATCGCGTCCTCGAGCCCGCAGGCGGTGATCCAGTCGGTGAACGGCGCCGGGTCGAGGTCGACGTTCAACGCGTAGCCGTGCGTGGTCACCCAGCGCGACACGTGGACGCCGATCGATGCGATCTTGCGCGGTGGCCGGGCGAGCCAGACGCCGGTGAGGCCCTCGAGCCGGGTGGCCTCCACGCCGAGC
>DATBBA010000084.1:0-107973 GCA_036271235.1 Gaiellaceae bacterium | reverse complement strand
TCGCGACGACGAAGAATCCGTCCGAGGCTCAGATTCGCACGGCGATGAACGGGCATCTGTGCCGGTGTGGGACGTATCCGAGAATCCTGACCGCGATCCAGCAGGCGGCCAAGGTCATGGCAAAGGCAGGTGCGTGATGACAGGTCTGATGCACGAAAAGAGCTTCTCCCGCACCAGCTTCCTGAAGGGCGGCGGCGCGCTCGTCGTCGGGTTCTCGCTGGCCGGCACCGCGCTTGCCGGCAGAGCCGCCGCGGCAGCGCCGACGGCTGCCGGGTACCTGCCGGACGTGAATCAGGTCGATTCGTGGATCACGATCGGCGCCGACAACACCGTGACGCTCAAGACCAGCCAGATCGAGGTCGGCAACGGGATCACGACCGGTTTCCTGCAAGTGCTGGCCGAAGAGCTCGACATGGACATGTCGCAGATGTACTACGGCCACTTCAACAACGGATCCGCACCTCACGCGGACACCTACGTGGCGGTGAGCACCGGCGGCGAGGGCGGCTCGAACGCGATGTCGGGGACCGGGCCGAAGATCCGCAACGTCGGCGCTCTCGCTCGGAAGGCTCTACTCGGCCTCGCCTCGACGAACCTCGGCGTTCCGGTGGCGAACCTGAGCGTCGACAAGGGCGTCGTCTCCGGAGGTGGCAAGACCGTCACATACGGAGCGCTCGTCGGCGGGAAGCTCCTGAAGATCACCGGAGCCAACGTGAGTCTTCAGCCGGGTGTCTCGCCCGCGAAGCCGTTCTCTGCGTACAAGACGGTGCTCAAGGATCCGAACCCCGTCGTCCGGATCGACATTCCGGCGAAGGTGGACGGCAGCTACGCCTACGTCCAGAGCGTTCGCGTCCCGGGAATGCTGCACGGCCGCATGGTGCGGCCCCGCGGCCAGGGCGCCTATCCGTACAACTCGAACGTTCCGGCCAGCGTCGATCCGAGCTCGATCGCGCATATCCCGAACGCCAAGGTCGTCCGCGTCAACAATTTCCTCGGGGTGGTCGCACCGAAGGAGTACGACGCGATCCAGGCTGCAGCGCAGCTGAAGGTCGTGTGGAACACGAACCCGATCCTCCCTGGGACAGGCAATCTCTGGACTCACTATCGCCAGCTCGACTCGGCGGGGAAGATCCCGGCTCGCTACTCGACGACGAAGGGCAACGTCGAAACCGCTCTTGCCTCGGCGGCGCACACGGTGTCGGGCAGCTTTGCCTACCACTACCAGGGTCACATGCCAATCGGCCCGAGTTGCTGTGTCGCCGACGTCACCGCGACGAATGCGACGCTCTGGAGCAACACGCAGAACGTCGAAAGCCTCGTCACCGACCTCGTGAACGTGCTTTCGCCGCTCAAGGCGAACCAGATCCGCGTGATCTTCTACGAGGGCGCGGGTTCGTTCGGCAACGGCTGTGTCGCCTTCGACACCGCCGAGTCCGCCGCGATCATGTCAAAGGCGGTCGGCGCGCCGGTCCGCCTTCAGATGATGCGCTGGGACGAGCACGGCTGGACGCACTTCGGCCCGGCGATCCTGTACGACATGCGGGCGGGCGTCGACACGAAGGGCAACATGGTCGCCTACGACGCGACCGGCTTCGGCCAGGGCGGAACCTCGCTCTACACGGGCCGAGAGCTTCTCGGAGCCGGGCCCGGAGCTCCGAGTGCGGCCGTCAACAGCGTCCCGACCATCGTGCCTGGCAGCGGGACGGTCTCCGAGAACCTCTCGCCATGGATGAATGTGGCAAACACCAACTACCGCCTCTTGAACAAGCCGATCGATTCCACGATGGGCATCTTCCAGAGCGGTCCGCTCCGTGCGCCCGGCGCTCCTCAGACGACGTTCGCCGACGCCCAGACGGTGGACATGCTCGCGGTCGCCGCAAACATGGATCCGCTCGCGTTCCGCCTCCAGAACATCCAGCCGGACTCCACGAACCAGCGGTGGGCGGCGGTTCTGCAGGCGGCGGCGACCGCTGCGAACTGGAAGCCGTTCGTGCCTGGCTCGAACCTGAGCAAGGAGAACATCGTCACCGGCCGCGGTATCGCCAATAGCCATCACGGCGGTGCCTATGCAGCGGTCGTGGCGGACATCAAGGTGAACAAGAAGTCCGGGAAGATCACCGTGACCCACCTCTACGGGGCTCAGGACTCCGGCTTCGCCGTCAACCCCGACCTGGTCTACAACCAGATGGTCGGGAACCTCATCCAGGGCACGAGCCGCGCCCTTTCGGAGGAGGTCACGTTCAACAAGAACCAGGTCACGAGCATCGACTGGGTCACCTACCCGATCCTCCGCTTCACGGACGCGCCGGCGATCACGCATGTGCTCGTCCAGCGGACGGATCAGCCGTCGCTCGGCTCGGGCGAGCCGGTCACCTGTCCGGTGATCGGAGCGGTCGCCAACGCGTTCTTCGACGCCACGGGCGTGCGAATGCACGAGGCACCGTTGACGTCCGGACGCGTCCGAGCACAGCTCCGGGCGGCGGGGGTCAGCTGAACGACCAGTCGTCGGAATCGCCACCCGAAGGCCGAGGCCCGGAGAGATCCGGGCCTCGGTGTGGTTCCAACGCGGGTGCGGATGTTGGATGCCGCGTTGGCGCCCCACGCGGGCGCGGCCTACAGGCTTGCGAGTTGGAGCCGGCGCTCGAAGCGCTCGATGCGGTTGCCGCTCGTCGCGCGCGCCGGGCGTCCTGTGTAGGCCGGGTGGCAGCTCGAACACGTGTCGAGCGTGAGATCCCCGGCGCTCGAGCGAAGCTCGAACGTGGTGCCGCAGGTCGCGCAGCTCATCGTCGCGACGCGCTGCTCGGGGTGAATAGCGTGCTTCATCGTGAAATCCTCTCTTTCGCTTCTCTCTCTACAACGATGACGGCGAACCGGTTATTCCGCACCAAATGAGGCCGGATTTCGAACGGCCAGCGCACGAGATCGCAAATAGTTTCGCGTAGACCATTGCGCAGACGCCGAGCTTCGTCTATGCTCCCGAACGAACCGCAGGAGATCTATGCCCATGACGCTACTTACAGCCACCTACCGCCCCGAAGCCAGCATGGTCAGGTTCGCGCTGCCGTGTGGGCAGACGGCGCGCACGAACCATGCCGGCTCCAAGCATGCCGGCTCCAACCGTGATTGGAACGGTTCGCCCGCCCTTGCTGGAGGCCACATTTAGCCCGTTGTTCAAGCAAAATGTGACTCGAAGCGAGGGCGACCAGTAGGTCGCCTTCGTCGTTTCAGGACTCAAACCCGACAACCAGAAGAGGTGATGCTCAGCTTGAGAAAGCGAAGTAGGACTCGAGGCCCCGCCTGAGAGAGAAAGGTTCCTCTGTGCTCGACGCAGAGAAAGCACGCGCCGGATATATCGGTCGGCTTTTGCCTGCAGTTTTCATTCGAACACAAGAGCGCCCGGCTCCAAAGCTCCTCCACGTAGGACGACCGATCTCGTAGCCGCGCAGCTGCGACCGGCGATCCAGGGTCGAAGAGCAGGCGAGTGGCATAGACAAGATCGTTCGCGGCAGGTGCCCGGGCGTGACAGAGATCGGGTGAAGGTCGCTGCGAGGCGCCGCTGCATCGAGCTCCGCAAACGGAGCTGGACGGAGGGCGAACGCGGTCTCTGCGATCCGGGATCGTCTAACCGGCAGGACGCCGCGCTCTGAACGCGGAAACCGGGGTTCGAGTCCTTGTCCCGGAACTTGCACGGGCGGATAGCTCAACGGGAGAGCGCCTGTCTTACAAACAGGAAGTTGCTGGTTCGAATCCAGCTCTGCCTACTACCTTGCGGCGGACAGCTCAGCGGGCCGAGCACCCGTCTGATAAGCGGGAGGATGCTGGTTCGACTCCAGCTCCGCCGATGCAACACCCATGTGGCCGTAGCTCAGCGGTAGAGCGCTCGCTTGAAACGCGGGGCGGCGCAGGTTCGATCCCTGCCGGTCACGCCTTGGCTTCGTAGCTCAACGGAAGAGCCGCCGTCTCTTAAACGGTGGGGTGCAGGTTCGAATCCTGCCGGGGCCACCTGATTGGAAGGGCTGCCATTGGTGAGGTACCCCGTCCCGAAAACGGGTGGGCCATCTGGCCTTGAGGGTTCGACTCCCTCTCCTTCCGCCTCTTGGCTCCGTCGACTAACGGTCAGGTCGCCAGGCTCTCAACCTGGAAGCGCGCGTTCGATCCGCGTCGGAGCTGCTTCGCCTGTTCGTTCCGGTGTAGTCGAGCGGCAAGACGCGCGACTGTTAATCGCGAGGCGCAGGTTCGATCCCTGCCGCCAGAGCTTCATCTGGTCGTGGGGGAGTGTGGCCACCCCGCCGGTTTCGGGAACCGGAGACCGCAGGTTCGACTCCTGCCGGCCAGACCTACATTCGGACGATCGTCGGTGATGAAAGCGCCTGCCTCGTACGCGGCGATCAAGCTGGCGTGAACCTCCGGATCGATCGCGATCGAGAGCCTCACCGATTGGTCCTCGTGCGACATAGCTTGAGGCTACAGCCGCATCGGGGGACTTTCTGGACGGTCCAGAAGGGCGGAGCGCGGTAGAGGAGGGGAGTCCTCGCGAGCCTCATGAGCTCGAGACCGTGGGTTCGAATCCCACCCGCGCCATGCGATTTCGAGGATTGACCTGCCGACGGGTGGGTCAAGGAAGTGACGGAACAAGGGCTGTGTAGAGCGAGGGCCCTAACGTGCGACTGGCCTCGACAAGCCCCCAGGCTCCGGGGAACCCAGAAGCGGCAACGTCTCTGCCCCCGGTTGCGGGAAGCAAGACCCGCCTTCCATCTTTCTTCTTTCGGGGGCGTAGCTCAGAGGAAGAGCGCTCGCCTGTCGAGCGAGACGGCGCCGGTTCGAGTCTGGTCGTCCCCGCTATCTGGTGTTCAGAGCGCCCGAGTCAACGCCGCGATCGGGGTCGAACGGCGTTCCGCGGCAGAGACCCCAGAGCCCGAGCTTTCGGGCCCGCGCTCGTAGCGCGAGCCGGTCGAGCAGCGCGGCGTAGCGGCCCCGGCGGGCGTCGTAGAAGTACGGTGCCGCCGCCCCGACCCGCACGAGCTGCACGTTCACGTTCAGCCCGTCGCGGACGCGGATCACGTACCGGAGCAGGCGCCCGTACTGGTCGACCGAATCGGTCGCCGGCTCGGGCAGGAGGCGCACGAGCGTTCCCGGAGGCAGCAGCCGCTTGGTGAGCGCCGAGGCCTGCTCTCCGTAGCACTCCGGCGTGAAGTACACCTCGGGCGTATCGATCTGGACGAGCCGGATCTTGTCACCGTTCGTCAGGTCGACGGTGTCGCCGTCTGCGACGTGGTCGATCCGCCCGACCTGGACGCCGGCGCGGGGGGTCGCGCCGGCGGCCGTGACCACGCAGAGCAGGATCGCGAGCGAGGCGATCGGCAGAAGCCGCAGGAGTGACATCGCCAGGGAACGGTACGTGTCCGCAAGGGACATGGCCATTTCGCCCAAGAAACCGTGGTGGCTGTGGTGTAACGGCAGCACCCGAGGTCGTGAACCTCGCAGCGCCGGTTCGAATCCGGTCGGCCGCCCTCTCATACCTGCGGACGCTGAGCACCGGGTGAGCTCAGCGGCCTGTAAAGCCGTTGCCTCTGGCTGTGGTGGTTCGACTCCACCCGTCCGCACTGCACCACCGCACCACCGAACGACCCGGGGGATGTAGCTCAATCGGCAGAGCGCCCGCCTTGCAAGCGGCCGACGAGGGTTCGACTCCCTCCGTCTCCACTCCCGCCCGGCCTCGGCGGGAATCCAACTTCGAGAGGCCCTAGAAACGGATGACGAACATGTCCACCACGCTTCACGACGACAAGGTGAGCGGCTCGCTCGCCGCAACGTGGGAGGTCGACCTCGACTACCTCACGCTCGCGCGCTACACGCGACTCGTCGTGGAGCGCGGGCTCGAGCATGTCGCCTTCACCTCCTGGGCCACCGAGCGGATGACGCTCGAGGGTCTTTTCGATCACGCGTTCTCGACGCTTCGCGACAGGAGCGAGCGCGCAGCATTGCTCGATCTGTCCGAAGAGGTGGGGGCGGAATGCCTCGTCCACCTTTCCCTGGTTCGCGGCCGTGCCGACCTGCATGTCGCGGCCCGGTCTGTGGACACGCTCGCGGAGGTCAAGACATGGCTCCAGGAGCGCTATCCGATCACCGCGCCGACACCCGAGCGGCAGGCGGTCCAGCTCTCGTTCTGGGCGAGCGGAAGCCGGGGTGCGTCACGCAGCTCCCGCCGGATCGACGTCCCGCACTGGGATCAGATCGCGGGCAACTACCCGCGGCCTGTCGCCGATCCGCTCGGTGCCCTGATGGGGCAGAAGTTCGAGCTGACCGACAGTGGACGTCTCATCCTGTGGCACGGGGAGCCGGGCACGGGCAAGACGTTCGCGCTCCGGGCCCTCGCCTGGGAATGGCGGGACTGGTGCGGGTTCCACTACATCACAGACCCGGAGACGTTCTTCGGCAGCAGCCCCAAGTACATGCTCGACGTCCTCCTTGCCGACGACGAGGACGACGACGAGAAGTGGCGGCTGCTGATTCTCGAGGACACGGGCGAGCTGCTCGCCGCCGACGCGAAGTACCAGACCGGCCAGGGGCTCTCCCGCCTCCTGAACGTGGTCGACGGCCTGCTCGGCCAGGGGCTCCGGATCCTCGTGCTGGTGACGACGAACGACGCGCTACGCCGGCTCCATCCGGCCGTTTCGCGTCCCGGCCGGTGCGCATCGCGCATCGAGTTCGTGCCGTTCACCCCTGAGGAGGCGCAGGCCTGGCTCGACCGGAACGGCGGCGATGGCAGCGCTGACACCGGAACGCTTGCCGCGCTGTATGCGCGGTCGGCCGGTGTGGAGCTTCCCCGGCGCCAGAAGGTCGGCTTCGTCTGGTGAGTAACGGGCCGGCGGCTTCGGCCGCTGGCTCCACGCCTCCGTAGTGTCAACGGCAAGCACGCGCCCTTTGTACGGCCGAGGTGCGGGTTCAACTCCTGCCGGAGGCTCTTTGTTCGTTCGATGCGGATGTAGCTCAGACGGAAGAGTGCAGGGACGCCATCCCTGAGAGGCCCGTTCGATTCGGGTCGTCCGCTTCACAGGCTCGTGGTGTAACAGGAGCATCGCGAGCTCCAACCTCGCGGGTCCGGGTGCGAATCCTGGCGAGCCTGCTGGAAGACGATGTCGCGGGCCGGAGCGGCTCGGTTCTCTCTGGTGAACGCCACATCTCCCAAGCGTGGCGGCGGTTCGACTCCGCTTCGACCGCATTCCACGACCGCGACGTCTTCCGCCCGTTGCTGCGGGCCGGCGATGTGCCGTTATCGACTCCTAATCGACAGGTCGCAGGTTCGAATCCTGCCCGGGGCTCTCGTGCTCCGGTAGCTCAGTGGCAGAGCAGTTCGGCCGTCATCTCACGACCGCAGCAAACCTCCGCCCGGCACGGCCGGGTCGCCCCGATCTTCATCTCACGACCGCGGTCTTCGCCGAAAGGAGGCGTCGAATGTCGTACCTCGCGAACTATGCGACCCGGCGCCTCCCGAGCCACGGCGCCACGGAAACCGGTGTGCGGGTCGACGAGGATCGCGTCCTCAACCTCGCCGGCCACCACGGCGGTGCGAGCGTTCGCGTCTTCGTCGAGAACACCACCTGCCGCCGCTGGCGGAAGCGCCCGCCCGAGCCACGCGTTCGCCTGCGGATCAGCGACTGCGCCGAGTAGATCAGCCTCTGGTTCGAGGTGACCTCCCCCGAGCGGCGCCAGAACTCGCTCCACAAGATCGACACGCTGCTCGGCTCGCTCACGCGCTTCCGAGCAGCCCTCGAGGCGGAGTGCGAGCTCTACGAGCACCGCTGCCGGCATGGCCGGAACTGAATATCCACGGGCCGAATCGAGAGGGTTCTCGGGTAGAGCACCCGGCACGAGCCGGGAGGTCGCAGGTTCGAAGCCTGCCACCGCCGCACCCGCGGCGGCAGTAGCTCAGGGCAACACAGCCGTCTCGTCACCCATGACCGTGGAGCTTCGCGCGGGCCGGAGGAGAACCCGGTTATCGGGCGCCGTATGGACTTCGGGCCTGCGCCTTGGTCCGGCTCCGTCCACAAGACCGCGCATCCCGGTGAACGACAACAACCCCGACAACACCGAAAGGAGGTTTCACGATGACCTATCTCACACGTCTGTCCCGGGGGCGCGCGCCCCAGTCGGCTCCGATCCCGGGTTCCACACAGGTACGCAACAGCGCGGGCGGCTTCGCCTGGGCGATCGACGAGTGGGCGCTCCTCCGCCGCTTCCTGATCCTCGGCTCCGAGGGCGGCACGTTCTACGCGGGCGAGTGGAACCTCACCCGGGAGAACGCCCAGGCCCTCGAGGCCTGCCTCGACGCCGACGGCCCGCGCACCGTGGCCGAAATCGTCGCGGTCAGCGAGGACGGCCGCGCACCGAAGAACGACCCGGCGATCTTCGCCCTGGCGATGGCCGCGGGTCACCGCGACGAGGCGACCCGTAAGGCGGCGCTCGAGGCGCTCCCGCGAGTGGCGCGGATCTCGACGCACCTGTTCCAGTTCGCGACGTTCGTCGAGGGCTTCCGCGGCTGGGGCCGCTCGCTCCGTCGCGCAGTCGGCGGCTGGTACGCGGCTCGCACGCCCGAGTCGCTCGCCTACCAGGCGGTCAAGTACCGCCAGCGTGACGGCATGACCCACCGCGACCTGCTGCGGCTCGCCCACCCGGCGGGCCGGGTCGGCGCGGGCAACCCGACGCTCGAGCTGACCGACGGGCACCAGCGCCTGTTCGAGTGGATCGCACGGGGTAGCTCGACCCGGGATGGCTCGACCGAGGGTCTGCCGCGGATCGTCGAGGGCTTCGCGGCCGTGCAGGCGGCCGAGACCCCGGGGCGGGCGGCCGAGCTCGTTCGCGAGTACGGCCTTCCGCGTGAGGCGCTCCCGAGCGAGTGCCTGGCCTCGCCCGAGGTCTGGGAGGCCCTGCTCGACGACATGCCGATGACGGCGCTCGTCCGGAACCTCGCGACGATGACCCGCGTCGGTGCGCTCGCACCGGGCTCGGCCGGCACGGCCAAGGCGATCGGGCAGCTCGGCGACCGGGACCGCATCCGCAAGGCGCGAGTCCACCCGATCGCCCTGCTCGCCGCGCTCCGCACGTACGCCGCGGGTCGCGGCGTACGAGGGCGGGGCACGTGGACGCCGGTACCGCAGATCGTCGACGCGCTCGACGCTGCGTTCTACACGGCGTTCGAGAACGTCGAGCCGACGGGCAAGCGGTTCCTGCTCGCCCTGGACGTCTCGGGCTCGATGGCCGGCGGCATGGTCGCCGGCGTGCCGGGCCTGACTCCGCGTGATGCCTCGGCGGCGCTCGCCCTCGTGACGGCGGCGACCGAGACGCGGTACGAGGCGGTCGGCTTCTTCAGCGGCCGTGGCGGCCTCACGGGTCGGACGCAGCGGTACGCCGGCCGGCAGGACGGCCTGACGCCGCTCGCGATCAGCCCGCGGCAGCGGCTCGACGACGCGATCCGCAAGGTGAGCGACCTCCCGTTCGGCGGCACCGACTGCGCGCTGCCGATGCTGTACGCGCTCGCGTACGACCGCGAGGTGGACGTGTTCGTGATCCTCACCGACAGCGAGACCTGGGCGGGCGACATCCACCCGGTTCACGCGCTCGACGAGTACCGCCGCGCCTCGGGTATCGAGGCCCGGCTCGTCGTGGTCGGGATGGTCTCGAATGGGTTCACGATCGCGGCCCCGCAGGACCCCGGGATGCTCGACGTCGTCGGTTTCGACACGGCGACGCCGCAGCTGATCTCGGACTTCGCCCGCGCCGCCCTCTGACTCGGAGGGCGCCGGCGGGCGCCCACCGACAGAGCGAAAGGAGGGCGAGATGCATCGCCTCTACCTGGTCCGCTCCGTTGCCCAGCCGGTCCGCGCACAGCGGCCGGCCAAGGTGATCTCTCTCGAGGTTCGCCGCCAGGCACGGATCGACCAGCGGCGCCCCAACCCGGCACCAGACCGGCCGCGCGCCGCATGACCCGAACCCCGGAACCGGCAAGTGTTGCAAGTCACAAAGTAGGAGCCGTGACTTGCAACACTTGCGCCGTTCGACCCGAAGCCCTGGGTGAGCACGTCACGCAGGCATGAGTCGAGCGGACGAAGCCCGAGGGCCTGGGGCCGGGAGTAGCATCGGCGCAACCGCGCGAAGGGGGAATGATGAACGAGAAGCAGCTCTCGGCTCAGGACTTCGGACCGGCGTTCAAGGCATTTCTCGAGCAGGCCGCGAGCGGCGTCGAGCGCCAGGAGGCGCCGTTCGTAGAAACGATTCGCGATCACCTCGGTGTCGATCCCCGTGAGCTCGAGGTCGTCACGCAGAGTCTCGAGCCGACGGAGCGCCCGAACTTGCAGGTCGCGCTCGACGCATATCTCGAACCGGGCGGCCGGAGCGCCAGGATCATCGGGATCGTGCCGCCGAACGGCTCGGGCGGCGTGACGATCACCGAGCTGATCTCGCGCCGCCGCGGCGGTTTCTACGGCGACTCGAGCATCCAGATCGGTCCGGTCGAGCACGTCAGGATCGATCTCGGAGAAGGAACGACGCTGACCTGTATCCACACCGCGCTCCTGCTCGTCGAGAGCGAACGTGGCCCGGTCGTGGTTCTGATCGCGAACGGTCGGCTCCAGGGGATCGTGCGCGAGCGGATCGAGGTCCAGGCGATGGCCCCGGACCGCGAGGCCGCGGAAGCGGTGCTCACCGACCTGCGCCAGGAGATGCGGCGCCGCAACGTCTACCGGGGCCGCGCGATCTCGCTCGAGAAGACGAACTACTCGGGAACGAAGGTCAACTTCCACTCGATCCCGACGATCGAGCGCGACCAGATCATCCTGCCCGAGGGCGTCCTCGAACGCGTGGAATCGCAGGCGATCGTGTTCTCGGAGCAGATCGAGCGGCTGCGGGCGGCGAAACGTCATCTCCGTCGCGGTCTGCTCCTGCACGGCCCGCCGGGAACCGGCAAGACGATGACCGCGATGTACGTCGCCGGACGGCTTCCGGGCCGGACGGTCGTACTGCTCACCGGCAGTGGCCTGGCGATGATCGAGGAATCCGTGGCGTTTGCGCGGATGCTCGAGCCGTCGCTCGTCATTCTCGAGGACGTGGACCTGGTTGCACAGGAGCGCACCAGGCAGCTCCCCGGGCAGAACGCCGTGCTCTTCGAGCTGCTGAACCAGATGGACGGCATCACCGAGGACGCCGACGTCATCTTCCTGCTCACCACGAACCGGCCCGACCTGCTCGAATCGGCGCTGGCGTCGCGGCCCGGCCGCATCGACCAGGCGGTGGAGATTCCGCTCCCGGATGCGGCCTGCCGCCGGCGGCTGTTCGACCTCTATGCCGAGGGGCTCGCGCTCGACGGTGAGCTCGATCGCCTGGTGGAGCGAACTCGCGGCGTCAGCGCGGCGTTCATCCGTGAGCTGCTGCGCAAGGCCGCGCTCCTCGCCGTGACCGAGAGCAGCAACGGCTTCCGGGTGAGCGACCGTCATCTCGACGAGGCTCTGAACGACCTCGTGATCGAGGGCGGTGAGCTGACGAAGGTGCTGCTCGGCGGGCCCCCGGCGCCCGTGGCGTAGCTGTTCGACCGGCGCCTGCGGGCGCGCAGCTTGCGGATGTGGCGGAACAGGCATACGCGCCGGTCTCAGAAACCGGTGGAGAAATCCATGAGGGTTCGACCCCCTCCATCCGCACCTTCTCTGTTCTGCGTAACGACGACGCGTCCCGAGCGGCACCGTCGACTGACGGGCCTCTCCGGGGCAGGTGAACGCGCATCCCAACCTTCGCCGCGACGACTCCGACGCGCTCAAGGCGCAAATCCACGATGCTGCGCGACGCCCCGCGGCTGCGAATCGCGCTGGTGTCGCGGACCTTCGCTCCCATCTGCTCGGCCGGATCGCGTGGGCCGAGTCGCCTCGACGCCCTGCGTGGGACTTCGCGGCGATCGTCTGGTACCACACACGCCTCCGTAGCTCAGAGGACAGAGCACCGGGCTTCGACCCCGGGCTGTCAGAGGTTCGAATCCTCTCGGGGGCGCTCGGCTGACGGACCGCAGGTTGTCCGTCCGACGCCTGCTCTACATTGCAGTTGTGTTCGCTATTGAGACAACACCATCTTTGGACAAGGGCGCTCGGGACGGGCGGCCGCTGCTCGAGGTCGAAGAGGAGTTGGCGACGCTTTCGGCGCATCTCTCCGGCCGGGATGGCGCGCTGGCTGGAGCTTCTCGGTGAGTTCGATCGCCGCCTCGGCTGGTCCGACTGGGGCAGTTGCGCGCACTGGCTGGCCTGGCGCTGCGGTCTCGACGGCCGTACGGCGCGCGAGCATGTCCGGGTGGCTCGGGCCCTGAACGGACTGCCGCTCGTCCGGGCTTCCTTCGAGCGCGGCGAGCTCTCGTACGCGAAGGTGCGGGCGCTCACCCGCGTCAGTGCGCCGGCGAAGGAGGACGAACTGCTCGAGCTAGCGGGCGAGCTGACCGCGAGTCAGCTCGAGCGGGCGCTTGCTGCCGGCTGCCGAGTCGATCCCGACGCGGCGTGTGCCGTGCAGGAGGCGGAACGTTTGAGCTGGGGCTGGGCCGACGATGGTTCGCTCGTGTTCAGCGGGCGGCTTGCTCCGGAGGATGGCGCGCTGTTCGCTAAGGCGCTCGAGGCCGCGCGCGAGCGGTTGTGGGCGGCGGGGCGGGACCGGGCAGGCGGTTCCGCGGAACCGCCCGTCGCGCCCACGCGGGTCGAGGCGCTCGTCGCGGTCGCAGACGCCTCACTCTCCGGGACCCGGGAACGGAGCGGCGGTGACCGCTACCAGGTCGTCGTTCACGTCGATGCCGCCGCTCTCGGTGCGGATGCGGGTGGGAGTTCCGTCCTGGAGGATGGCCCTCCTCTCGCCGTGGAGACCGTACGCCGGCTTGCCTGCGACGCGTCCCTCGTCACCCTCGTCGAAAGGGCCGGCAAGCCGCTCGGCGTCGGCCGCAAGACGCGATCGATCCCGCCGATGCTGGGGCGGGCGCTCAGGGCACGCGACGGCTGCTGCCGCTTCCCGGGCTGCCCCAACACGCGCTTCCTGCACGCGCACCATGTCCGGCACTGGTCGAACGGCGGCCCGACGGACCTCGAGAATCTCATGCTGCTCTGCCGCCGGCATCATCGGCTCGTCCATGAGGGCGGCTGGACGATCGACGCCAACTGCTGCTTCCGCGATCCGTTCGGCCGTCGGCTCGCCTCCGTTCCGGAGCGTGTCGATGGGGATGTAGAAGAGCTGCTCGTGAGCAACGAACGCCTCCAGTTAGGCCCGCGCACGCTCAGAGGCGGCCGCGGCGAACGAATCGACCTCTCCGCCGTCGCCGACTCGCTGTTTCGGATCGTCACGCGCAGACGAGGCTTCCCTCGCCCGCGCCTGATCTGGACCGAGGCTGTGTGCGACCCGCAGGGCGAGCGCTACGGGCCGGTGCGCATCGACACCCTCGACGAACACGGTCTCGTCCTGACGACCGAAGCTCTGATCGACCACGTGACGCCGTGCCATGCCGTCAGGCTTGCTCTCTCTCGCGGCCTCGACTCGGACATCGGCGGGCGACTTCACCTGGCGGCCTGACCACAAACCAACGAGATCGCAGGCTAGCCGGAGCCAAAGCCGGGCCGCCGGCCGGGCACCCGCCCGGCCGGCCCATGACACCGTGGCCGAGCGGCGAGGCACGCGTTTGCAAAGCGCGTTCAGGACGGTTCGACTCCGTCGGGTGTCTCTTCACGAACAGCGAACATGACGAAAGGAGGGAGTGATGAGCACGATCAAGACGTTCGGCGAGGTGGACGCGCCCAGCCTCGCGCAGCTCGAGCGCTGCATGGCGGCCGGCGACGCCGACTTCGGCGTTCTCTGCGCCGACCATCACGTGGGTTACAGCCAGCCGATCGGCGGCGCGATCGCCTACGAGGGCTATGTCTCGCCGTCGGGCGTGGGCTACGACATCGGGTGCGGCAACAAGGCCGCCCAGACAGAGCTGACCCGCGCCGACCTCGATGCGCTCGGCGGTGTCGAGCGCGTGATGGCCGAGATCACGCGCCGGATCTCGTTCGGTATCGGTGTTCCGGCGACGGAGCGGACGGACCACCCGGTGATCGACCGGATCCAGAACGCCGACTTCGAGCCGCAGCGGCGGCTGGCGCAGGCCGCCCACGCGCAGCTCGGCACGGTGGGCTCGGGTAACCACTACGTGAACGTGATGGAGGACGAAGACGGCTTGATCTGGGTCGGCGTGCACTTCGGTTCGCGCGGCTTCGGTCACAAGACCGCCTCGGGCTTCCTCGCGCTCGCTCAGGGGCTGCCGTTCGACGGCCGCGCGACCGACGGCGAGATGGACTCGCCCCCGGTGCTCTTCGAGGTCGGCTCCGAGCTCGGCGAGGCCTACATCTCGGCGATGGAGCTCGCCGGCGAGTACGCCTATGCCGGACGCGACATCGTCGTCGACAAGGTGCTCGAGATCCTCGGCGCCGAGGCGGTGAGCACGGTGCACAACCACCACAACTTCGCGTGGCGGGAGGAGCACTTCGGCCGCACCTACTGGGTCGTGCGCAAGGGCTGCACGCCCGCGCGCCCGGGCCAGGAGGGCTTCGTCGGCGGCTCGATGGGCGACAACTCGGTCATCCTCGAGGGCTGCGAGAGCCTCGACGCCGCCGAGTCCCTGCACTCGACGGTCCACGGTGCCGGCCGTGTGATGAGCCGGACGAAGGCCGCCGGCCGCGTGCGGCGGCGCAAGCGCTACGCATGCTCGAGCCGCGACTGCACCCGCGTCTTCGACATCGACGGTGTGAGCGCGCACTCGGGCGTACCGAAGAGGGGCATCTGCCCCGACCACCCGGACGGGCAGGTGCGCAAGGTGTGGATCGAGGAGCAGATCTCGCCGGGCGTCGTCGACTGGGCTGCCGTGCAGGCACGCCTGCGCGAGCAGGGCATCGCGGTCGTCGGCGGTGGCGCGGACGAGGCGCCGGAGGTGTACAAGCGCCTGCCGGAGGTGCTCGCCGCCCACGGCGGCACGATCCGCGTCAAGCACACGCTGCGCCCGCTGGGCGTCGCGATGGCGGGGCGCGACGTGTTCGATCCGTACAAGGACTGAGGGCCGCGAAAGCGGCTCTCAGTCGTTAAAGCGCGCGAGGAGCCAGTCGTGCACCTCGCCCAGGCGGCGCTCGAGGATCGTGAGATGGCCGTCATCGGCGGTGAGCCGAGCCTCGACCCCGGGGATGTGCTCCGCCAGCCAGACGCCGTGCGAGAACGGGACGAACTTGTCCTGCTCTCCCTGCCACACGAGCACCGGCACCCGGATCGACGAGAGCTCGAAGCCCCAGGGCTTCGTGAACACGACGTCGTCGTCGAACCATCCGTCGGAGCTCGGCTCGATTCCCGCAGCGATGCTCTCGAGCACGAACTCGACCAGCTCGCCCGTGAGAACCTCCCGGTCGGCGGGACCGATGATCGAGCCCCACGCCTCGAGGAACTGCTCGGCAGTCGCCGAGCGGACGCCCGCGACCTCGAGCTCGTGCTGGGCACGATGCTCTGCCTCGCCGGCCGCGCTGGCGTTGAACGACTCGACGTTTGCCTCGCCCATTCCCGCGGTGAAGTCGAACCCGTCGACGCCGAAAGGCGCCACGGACGCGAGCGCCGCGGCTGCGGCGACGCGGCCAGGCAGCAAGGCGGCGGTCGCAAGCACGTGCGGGCCGCCACCCGAGATGCCCCACGTGCAGAACCGCTCGATCCCGAGCGCGTCGCAGATCGCCGCGACGTCGGCGGCGCAGTCGGAGACCGCACGGCCCGGGTTCCGGGTCGAGCC
The DNA here is from genome assembly GCA_036271235.1 of Gaiellaceae bacterium. Classification (GTDB taxonomy): domain Bacteria; phylum Actinomycetota; class Thermoleophilia; order Gaiellales; family Gaiellaceae; genus PALSA-600. The sequence goes on along the minus strand of DATBBA010000084.1, from coordinate 92,165 downwards.
GCCGTACCCGGGCCGGTCGTAGGCGACAAGCCGGATTCCGCGTTCGGCCGCGTCTCGCACGAACGGCCCGTAGAGCAGGCTCGACGAGGGCGTGCCGTGATGGATCACGACCGGAACGCCTCCCGGATCACCGCCCTCGCGGATCGTGAGCATTCGTCCTTCCGGCCCGGCGAGCTCACGAGTCGGATCCATGAACTGGAGTCTAGAGGGGTGTTGCCCGAAAGGGCGTACTCAGAGACACTTGCGCCGAAAACAACCGAAGGGAGATCGGTATGAAAAGCAGTACCTGGAGCGGCTGGATCGGCTTCACCGGCTGCCTGGTGCTCGTGATCGGGGTCGCCAACTTCATCGAAGGGCTGATCGCGGTGATCCGCGGCTCGTACTACGTGCTCACCCCGAGCCAGGTGATCGTCTTCGACGTCAAGACGTGGGGCTGGATCATGATCCTCTGGGGGATCATCGTGGCGCTGGCAGGGCTTGCCCTCCTCGCAGGGCAGGGCTGGGCGCGGTGGTTTACGATCTTCGTCGGCTTCCTCACGTTCTTCACCCAACTCGGGTTCCTCGGAGCCGCGCAGTACCCCCTGTGGGCGCTCACGATCCTGACGCTCACGGTGATCATGCTGTACGGGCTGCTCGTCCACTGGAACGACGCCGAAACCGTCTGACCAGGGGGCGCTCGCACCGGGGCGGCGGCTCGATGCCGCCCCGGTGAGGTCCAGCCCGGGGAGTACGATCGACGGGTGGAAGCAGACGGCGGCTTGAAGGCGGACGGAGCCGCGGAGAGCTCTCCCCCCGTCGCGGTCGTTCCGGAGGCGGCGGCCGACTCGAAGTCGATCTGCCACGTCTACCACCCGGATGGAACCGGCCGCGTGCATTTCGACCGCGAGACGGTCGAGAGGCTCGTTGACGACGGCAAGTTCTTCTGGCTCGACGTCGAGAAGCCGGTTGCCGCCGACTTCGAGATCCTCAGAGACGTCTTCAAGTTCCACCCGCTCGCGGTCGAGGACTCCGAGAACTTCGGCCAGCGGGCGAAGATCGAAGGGTACGACGACTTCACGTTCATCGTCGTTTTCGGGGCGGCCCCCGACGAGGACAGGCTCGTCGAGGTGCACTGCTTCTACTCGGAGCACTTTCTCGTCACGGTGCACCGCGACGACTGCCCGGCCTTCGCGGAGCTCCGCGAGCGCTACAAGAAGCGTGCGGCACCCGTCGACCATCCATCGAGGCTGCTCTACCGGATCGTGGATCAGCTCGTCGACAGCTTCTTCCCGATCCTCGCCGAGTTCGACGATCGGATCGACGCGCTCGAGAACGCGATCTTCACGCGGGCCGACGATCGGCAGCTGCAGGAGATCTTCGGGATGAAGCGCCTCCTCGTGGGGATGCGCAAGGCGGTCACGCCCCAGCGGGACGCGTTCGCGAAGCTGATGGGGGGGCTCGACGATCTCCCGGGGCTCGAGGACGCCGACGAGCACTACTTCCGCGACGTCTACGACCACCTGATCCGGATCAGCGATCTGATCGACAGCTACCGCGACCTGCTCTCCGGGGCGATGGACGTCTATCTCTCGACGGTCTCGAATCGGCTGAACACCGTGATGAAGCAGCTCGCCGTGATCGCGACGATCTTCCTGCCGCTGACGTGGCTCACCGGCTTCTTCGGCCAGAACTTCAGCTTCCTCGTGCGCAACGTCGCCGGAACCGGCCCGTTTCTGATCTTCGGCATCGGGGCGGAGCTGCTCGCGGTGCTCGGCCTGTTCGCGATGTTCAAGCGCCGCGGCTGGTTCTAGCCTGGCGGATCGGGCGAGAGCTCGTTCACCGAGAGGATCTCCTCGAGGAACGTCCGTCCCCCGAAGTACTGCGCGCCGAGCTTCCAGATCTTCGCCGGAAGGACGTTCACCGGCTTCACCGGATTCGTGTCGAACGCGGCGCGCCGCGCGATCACGTGATGGGCGCCCCAGAGCGAGTCCGCCGTCTCTCGCGTCCCGTCGGCCAGCTGTACCTCGAAACGGGTCTCGTCCGTCATCCCCTGAACGCTACGGGATGACGGCGATCGTCCCGCGCATCAGCGTGGGGTGGAAGGTGCAGAGGTAGCGAACGAGGCTGGGCACGCGAGCGGGCGGGGCTGGATCAGCTTCGAGCTGGATGTTCCAGTGCGTGTCTGTGTCGGCGACGGTGTGTGCGATCTTGCCGCCCCCGGGCCCTAGTTCCTGTCGCAGGAGCCGCCGTCGCTTGCGTTCCTCACCCGGCATCTCGGCGCCTGAACTTGCCGAGAGTCAGTCGACCGGCGTCAACACGAGGTCGGCCCCGCCGTCGTTGACGTCGCGCACGTAGTCGAAATAGAAGTGCGGGAACGCAAGCCGTTCGATCGTGGAGCGCTCCGCCGTGTCGGCGGCGGTCGGCAGCGGCGGCGTCGAAAGCGGGAGGGTCCGGTCGAGCGGCACGGAGAGGGCGTGGGCGAGTTGGCTCCGCTGGACGTAGAACGCGGTCGTCTCGCGAACATCGTTCGACGCGGGCGGGACGAAGACCGCAACCGAGGTGACGCCTGGCTCGAACTCGAACGTGTAGAGCGCGAGCTCGAGTGCCTCGCGCGCAACGGCGCGGCCGCGCGTCAGGGTCGGCGTTCCCGGGAGGGAACAGCTGGGGCCGGCACCGCACAGGTTGTAGGTCCAGGTCGTCGACGTCTCGTCGAAGCGGTATCCGTTCTCGGAGTCGAAGCTGGGCCGCACGGAGATCACCGACAACGGGCGCTTGAAGTGGCCGCGCCGGGATCCGGCCGCGGCGGAGGTGACCACGGCGAGCTTCTGCCCCGTGTCGTTCAGCGGATAGGAGCTGCCGACATGGGCGGCGATCGCGCTCGTGACCGCCGAGAGCGAGCCGGGGGGCGGGATCCACGCAGACCAGTGCGCCGGTCGTGCGGGCTGCGTCGAAAGCGCGCCCGCTAGGCGCCCACCCACCACCAGCCTCCCCTCGAGATTGCCGGTGAGCCCGTCGTCGTTCAGCGCCAGCGACCCGACCATCCCCTGCGGGCCGTTCACGCGCACGACGCCTCCGAACGTCCAGGGGTCGCCGGAGGTGTTCGTCGCGATCTCTCCGCTCAGGGAGATACCAGGTGCGACACGGTACCCCGAGAGATCGAAGCCGCCGTCGGTCACGGTGAGCCTGCCCGCCTGAAGCCCGGGCGAGCTGCTGCCGCTCCCGGTCATGTCCCAGGTCGCCTCTGCCTCACGCACGGTCGCGAGCACCCGGTTCAGCGTCGTGGCGGTCCCGGTCGTCTGTCCGGTCGGGAACGAGCCGATGGGGGAGAGCAGAAGGTGTGCAGAGCACGTGTCCGGCACCTGCCCGCCGTCGAGCCAGCGTTTCACGGCGGCGGTGAGGCACGGGGACTCGGAGTCGGCCAGAGGGGCGTGGCCGGTGTTCGGCACCGTCAGCAGGTGTCCGCGCGGGAAGTGCCGGAGCAGCGTCCTGGCCTCGAATGTGGGCGCGCGGAGATCGAGGTCTCCGGCGATCGCGAGCACCGGGATGTTCGGATACGAGTCGGGAATCGCCGGCGTGGCGATCGACGAGGCCGGCCAGTCGAGACAGGCCGGAGCCCCGCCGATCGCGGACGCCCACGATCCGAGCTGGCCGTACGCGCCCGAGGGAATGCTCGCAAGGGCGCTATCGAGCAGCGCCGAACGAGCTGCGACCGGGGTGTCGGGCTGCCAGGGAAACGGCCCGTCGTCGCACACCGTCGCCGTGTGGATCGGATCGACGCTCCCCGAGCCCGTCGTCGGGTCCACGAAGTACTGGAGCCGCAGAAGGGCGGTCGGGGCGCCGCCTCGGGCCGCCGAAACCGCTGCAGGCAACTCCGCGGCGAGGCCTGGATTGAGGTCGGATTCGACGATGAGATTGAGAAAGTCGAGCGCGGTCAGCTGCACCATCGGATGGCTGCCGCCGGCGGTCAGGACGTGCCCGCGGATCGGCTTCAGCTCCAGGGAGTTTGCAAGCGAGACCGCGTCGCTCGCGTAGCTCCGGGTCGGGCCGAGACACGCTCGGGCGCACAACGCCCGCAGCGTCTGTGGAATCGCCTTCGCGATCCTGGCGACGAGCGAGACGTCGTTGTAGGGCGCCGCGACCGAGTCGAGCACCAGCCGTTGGGTCTGGACGGGATACATCCGCGCGTAGGTGACTGCGAGGTCGGTGCCGTACGACGCGCCGTAGATGCCGATCCGCTTGAACCCGAGTGCCTTCCGCACGCCGTCGATGTCCATCGCGTTGTCGACCGTCCGGTAGTAACTGTGGGCCACACCGAGCTGGTGGGCACAGGAGGCGAAGATGCTCGCCCAGTTCGAGCTCGAGGGATTCGCGGGGCGGCACTTCACCGGATCCGACTGGCCGGTCCCGCGCGGATCGAACGAGACGAGCGTGTAGCCCGGGAACGTCCGCTGCCAGAAGCCGTCGCGGCCGAGGTAGAAGAACTCGGACGAGGCCTGGCCCGGTCCGCCCGCAAGCAGGAAGATCACGCCGCGGGGCTTCGGGGCGACGTACTCCTCGACATGGAGCGAGACCGTTCCCGGCACCGTGCCGCTCCAGTCGAGCGGGACCGGAATCTGGCGGCACGTGACCCCGCTCCGTGCGTCTCCCTCACAGTGCGTCGCACGCTGCGCGGCCTTGCCGTGCGTCGCGCCGGAACCTGGCCCTGCGAGGAGCGCCGCGAGCGCGCAGGCCGTGGCGAACACGATGTACCTGCGCAGCACGAGAACAGTCTGCCTACGCGACGAGCGGACCGGGCTTCGTGCTCTTTGCCGGGTGCTGCGGTGTGGTGCTGAAGGTCGGCGGCGTGACGTTCAGGAACGAGAAGGCCCACACGGCACCGGCATTGGAATAGGCAGTCGGCGATGCGACCACGGGTGTCGCTCCGTTGCCCGCGAAGGCCACGTTGACCGCGTCGATCGCCCGTGACGAGGCCAGGGTGAGTCCGCGGGAGCTCCACGTTCCGCCACTTCGCGTGAGCAGGGCCGCAGCGGCCGCATTCGTGTTGTGGAGCCCGCTCCCGACGAGTGCGGTCGTGCCGGCGGCCGAGAGTGCGACGCTCACTCCGTATCCACCCGTGAGGCCTGCGCTGCCCTTGCCGTCGAGTGCGAGCCGTTCGCGCTCGCGCCAGGCGCCGCTCGCACGGCCGAAGATCATCGCCTGGCCCCACGCGCCGGCGGAGGGGCTTCCGATCAGCGCGGTGTCGCCCGCCGCGGAGAGCGCGACGCTCCAGCCGAACTCGTCGTCGTGGGCGCCGCCTCGTGCGGTGAGCTTCCCGCCTTGCTCCACCCAACGTGCTCCTGAACGCGAGAAAACCCACGCCGCTCCCTTCGAATGGTCGTCGACGGGGCCGCCGAGAAGGGCCGTCGTCCCGTCGGCGGAGAGTGCGACTCCGAGGCCGACCTCTCCTGCTCCGGCCTCACCGCGGCCGCGAAGCTTCGGGCCGGCCTCCGCCCAGCGAGAGCCCTTGCGCAGGAACACCCAGGCCGCGCCGGTATTCAGGTCGTCGCCGGGAGCACCGACCAGCGCGACCTTGCCGTCGGAGGACAGTGCGACCGAGGTCCCGTAGTTCCCGGCGCCCTGTTGCGCCGCGCCGGTGAGGCCGCCGCCGATCGGTGTCCAGCGAGAGCCGGTGCGGGCGAAGGCCCAGACGGCGCCGCGCATATCGTCGAAGCAGGGATCGCCGACGAGTGCCGTGCTCCCGTCGAACGAGAGCGCGACGCTCGTCCCGAAGCAGGCCGCGCGCGAGCCACTTTCCGGCGTGAGCTGCACCTGGCGGCTCCACCCGGTCGCGGTGTGGATGTAGGCCCACACCGTCCCGCCGGAATGACCGCGGCCGGGAGCCCCCACGAGCAGCGTCTTCCCGTCGCCCGCCATCGCGAGGCCCGTGCCGAAGTGCCCGCCGCCGATCTCGGCGCTTCCCGGCTGGAGCTGCTGCCGGACGAGCACCCCGGTGCCGGAGGGCGTTGCCTGGGTCGCGGCGTGTGCGACCGCCTTACCGGCCCCGCCGACGAGGATCAGCGGAACGAGGATGATGAGCCCGTTTCGCGCGCTCCGTCGCACGCGAGCCGCCGTCGCCGTCACCAGGGAAGCGTACAACCGTGAGGATCACCACCGGGATCTGCCGGGTCGTCCTCGTCTGGTACCTGGCGTAGGGCGCGAAGGAGGCGGTGATCACCTTCCACAACCGCTCCCGCTCCTCCGGCGAGGCGGTTCGTGCGGTGACCGGCAGCTCGGCTTCCGCGATCTCGACGACCGCCCGCGGATCCTGCTGCAGGTTGAGGAACCAGTCGGGAGCCCGATCCGAGCCGCCGTTCGAGGCGACCACGGCGAGATCGTCCCCGTCCTCGAAGAACGTGAGCGGCGTCACGCGCTGCTCGCCCGAACGTCGGCCGGTCGTCTTCAAAAGGAGCACCGGCATCCCGGCCACCCGCGCGAGGAGCCGGCCGCCGCTCAGCCGGTAGACGAGCAGATGCGTCTTGCTGAGTGCTCTGATCGTGAAGCGGCGGAGGCTCAGTCGAATAGCGGGCACACCGGATGGTGCCTAGAGCACCGACCAGCCCTTCGATGCCATTGCCGCGGAGCCGTGGATCGAATCCAGGCTGAAGGTCGGAGACGGCGGTTCGACGGTCAGCCTGACCGTTCGGAATCCGTACAGCGCAACGAGGATTGCGGCGAGCCCGATCACGGTCGCGATCGGGAGTACCGCGCCGAGCGTCAGGGTCTTCCCGTGCTGAGCCTCGAAGAGCACGAGCTCGAGGGTCGAGAGCTGGCCGAGGACCGCCCACAGCGTCACCCCGGACGCGAGCAGGAATGCCCAACCGTGGCCGATGTAGATCGGGCCCTTCGGATCGGGCTTGCCGGTGCGCGACGCCGTGAACAGGAGCGGGGCGAGCACCACGAGTGCACCGAAGAGAAGGCTGAGGGCCGTGTAGCCGTTCGGCGATCCGACGACGGTGGATGTCGCGGGAAGGATCTTGGCCGAGAGCACCGTTCCGAGGATTGCGCCGGCGATGGTCACGTTCGAGGCCCAGCTCTTCGAGAAGTCCCAGCTGGCGTCGCCGATCGACGTCGTCAACGCGGACCGGATCCCGCCGCTTGTGAGCCACCCGGCCGCGGTCAAGCCGAAGCCGGCGACCAGCGAGAGAACCACGACGCCGGTCGCCCAGGACACACTGCCAGCCTATGCGATGGCCCTCGCAGGTCGCAAGAGCGTTCGGTTCCGTCTATTTCAGAGCGAAGACCGCAGGCGTCCCGTACCCGCTGTCGGTCTCGTACTGGATGAACGCGAGCTTCCCGCTCTTCTCGATCTGGAACGGGAGACAGAACGACTTCTGCTGCCCCGGCGCCAGCTTGATCGTGGCGGGCGGATTACACGGACCGCTCCCCGTGATCAGGCTGGTGCTGATCTCGCCGTCGGACGTACTGACGAACCCGCCCGGGCTGTCGCTGTACTTGACGTGGCCCACGTTCTTCACCGTGACGTCGATGCCGATTACACGCATCCCGGGATTCGCGCCGTAGGCCAGCACAGGATCCTCGACTTTCCCGACCGTCACCGCGATCACGTCCTTCGTCTGCCCCTTGACGGTGATCGTGGCGCCGACCTTGCCGTGGTTCGAGGCCGCAGTGGCGCCGGTCGAGGCCACCGCGAGAACGGCCGCCGCTGCGCCCGCCGCTCCTGTCGCCGCCGCCAGACGCTTTGCAAGGGCAACTCGCCGCGCTCTTTTCACCTTTCACTCCTCCCTCGATCCGACAATGCGATCCAGCACCCAGCGCGAACGAAGGAACCAAGACACGCGCCTCCCGTGCCGCTGCGATGTATACCAGCCCTGCTAGGCGGACTCGAACAAACAGACCCGGTCGGCAGGCCCCAACATCGCCATGGCCACCGAAGTCCACAGCGTCCTTGCCCACGCCGCACCCCCGTGAAGATCGCGCAACGCCGCCCGCGCAGTGCCGGCGCTGATCGCGGCCGCGGAGCGGGGGAGGCGGCTTGTGTCGTCAGGCGGGAACGTCTATGCCCTCGGTTCTCGAGACGGTGGGTCTCGATGAGATCGGCTCGAAGGGCTAATGCGTTCCAGATCGAGACGACCTACCGTGTTGTTCGGGGGGCTTCAAGGTTGTTGAGGTGCCGATCTCGTTCACCGACCGGGTAGGCAAAGACGCGCTCGAGGTTGACCTCGCGGCTGATTGCCAGGTGCGAGCCGAACTTCGAGTGGTTTTTCGTGGAATCCGTGGATAATGAGCGAGATGAGTTCGGCAGCTGTGGATCCGCCAGGGTCGTCTGGCGACCCATCGCTGGTGGGGGAGAGCGAGGCTGTTCGGCGCTCGGGCCTGCTCTTGGTGCTTCTTGGTGGTGGGCTCGTCTGCCTGGTTGCAGTGCTGACTCGTGCTCGGAGCCTGACAGAAGAGGACTCGATCAATCTCGCTCGGGCGCTCGAGCATTACACCGTCGCTCGCGACCAGCCGCAGGCGCCGGGATATCCACTTGTTGTTTTGGCGGCTCACGCATTCCGGTGGATCGGATCGCCCGTCGACGCGTATCAGGTGGTGGATGTGGTCGCGACCGTGTTCGCGATCTTCATGACGTTCTTGCTCGGCCGGGAGATGTTCGGTCGTCGAGCCGGGGTGACGGCCGCGCTGATCGTCTGTGCGACGCCATTGGTTCTGTACTACGCCAGCGTTGCGTCGGTTTACCCGACGGAGATGTTCGTCATACCCGCGGTCGCGTTTCTGGCTCACCGTGTAGCGACCCGAGCCGACCGGTGGAGCGCGGTGCTTCTGTTCCCTGTCCTGGCTCTTGGCGGGGGATTCCGGCCGACGACCTTGGTTCTCATGCTCCCTGCATGCCTCGTGGGGGCCGTTGTCGGGCGCCCCCGTGCGCGAGACGTGATCCTCGGAGCTGCGGCGGGATGCGCGATCGTCGCGGCGTGGGCGATACCGATGATCGTCAAGAGCGGGGGATGGCACGCCTACCGTGCGGCCAGCAACGCACTCTACGAGCGTCAGTTTCGTGCAACCTCGATCCTGTACGGCGCCGACCTCCAACAGGTTGCGTTCAACGCCAAGAACACATTGGGTGCGATCCTGATGGTTGCGCTGCCCGCAGTTCTCGTCGTTCTCTTCGCGTATCGCCGAAACGGTTCGGCGGTCGAGCTCGGACGTCCGTCGTTGTGGATCCTGGTGGCGTCCATCGTCCCCTACCTCTTCATCTATTTCGTGTTTCAGTTCGGAAAGCCAGGCTATGCGCTTGCGTTTGTCCCTCTGTTTGCGGTGCTCGCGGGCGGGCTCGTCGCGAACTCAAAACGAGCGATACCTGCGGCCGGCGTGGTCGCCGGACTCCTCATCCTCGGATATCTGACGCTGCCGCACTGGCCACTTCCGTGGCGACTCGATGCGTTCGCACCGACCTCCGAGGCAATACATGTTCAAGACCAGGAAGCCTTTGCCCTGAGAAACCTCGGCACCGAATGCCCAGCTGCCTCCTGCACGATCGTGAGCCTCCCCGGATCGCTTCGCTACTGGTACCACGAGCCGAGCGCGCTGGCCGGTTGGTACGCCCCCGCAAGCCGCGTCGTCCCGATCACCGACGTAAACACGGGCAACGCCCCATCGGGGAAGGTGCTCTGGATCGGCACTGCCGTCCCCCAGGCAGTACGCGACCTAGCGACCCCCAAGAACCCGGCCGGGTCCTGGAACATCTATCTCTCGAGTCCCGCCGTCACGACCAAGATCCTCGCCCGCGGCATCTAGACAGCTCAACGGAGCAGTCGATCCCCTGCTGTCCTGCTTCAAGAAAATGGCAGGGTTTCGGGCTCGTTTAGGTTGAGGGTCGGGTCGGTCTGTGAGGGTGCGCGGTGCGCCTCGATCGGGCGTCTGCCGGCGAGGGATTGGTGGGGTCGGATCGTGTTGAAGAGATCCCGGTAGGCGTCGGCGTAGAGCCCGAGGTCGTGGCCGTCGTCGATCTCGTGGCGGTAGAGGTGCTCGTACTTCAGCGAGCCGAAGGCGCGCTCACGAACGCCGTTCTGGCCGGGTGACTTGCGCCGGGTGCGGATGTGGATCAGCTCCGGGTGGCGGTCGACGAACGCGGCGAACCGCTTGGACTTGAAGCAAGGCCCGTTGTCAGTCACGAGCGCGACCGGTCGACCACGCCGCCGTCGCGGTCGGTGACGAGGTCGAGCAGGCTGCGGCCCAGCAGCCGCTCAGTCTCGACGAGGGCGAGCTCGACGGTCTCGACCGCGTCACGGTGGTTCTGGGTCGGTGCGACGTGCCAGCCGAGCTCGAGCTTCGACCAGTAGTCGGCGATCCCGCCGATCCGCCAGGTGCCGCCCATCCGCGTCGCGAACTCGGTGAAGTCGCACTGCCAGACCTGATTCGGCCCCGATGGCGGCACCACGAACGCCGCCCGCCTCGCCCCCGGCGGCGACCGCCAAGCCAAGCGAGCCCTGCACATGGTCGCTGTCTGCCGCCTATGCCACTGCCCCGAGACCCTCGCCTACGCCCAACGCCGCACCACCGAAGGCAAGACCTAGAAAGAGATCATCCGCTGCCTCAGGCGTTACATCGCTCGCCAAGCCTGTGCCACCCTCCGTGACGATCTCAGGTCGCTTCCGACTTGACATCTATTGGAACGTCCCGGGATGGCTCCTCCGCCTCTCGCGCGGGGTGATCGAATCTGCAAGGCTTGGAGGGATGACGGGGTCGGATCGGCGTGCTAAGTGGGCGAGCGGCTTGGTTCGTGGCGCGTTTCGGGTAGCGCGAGGGGCTCGAAGTGCCTTTGGGATTCTCGTACTGGAGCGGTACTGCACGGTTGGGAGTCGGCTCCGCCTGTTGACTGTGCTCGCAGGATTGCAGCGCCGCTCGTCCCTGGTGCGCGTCCGGCTTTGCTCGTCGCGCCGCGACATCTGGATCCGGGCCGGAACAACCGATCTCAACACGATGCGCGAGGTATGGGCGGGCGGTGAGTATGACCTCCCGATAACGGCACCGGCGACGATCCTCGACGGCGGCGCGCACATCGGACTTACCTCGGTCTTCTTCACGACGAAATGGCCCGGCGTCCGTGTGCTCGCGGTCGAACCGGCATCCGAGAACTTCGAGCTCCTTGTCCGCAACACGCGGGGACTCGGCAGCATCGAGGTGCTGAACGCTGCTCTCTGGAGCAACCCAGCGGAACTAGTTCTCCGCGACCCGGGACGGGGGCATAGTGCGCTTATGATTCCCGAGTCGCAGTCGGCGTGCGCGATCGAGATAACGCACGGCGTCACTGTCAGTGAGCTCTTCGACTCGCGAGGATGGTGTCGTATCGGGCTCCTGAAGCTCGATATCGAGGCATCGGAAATAGAGGTATTGAGCTTCTCTAGCGACTGGATCGAGCGTGTGGATACCCTGGCGGTTGAGCTTCACGATCGACTCCGCCCCGGATGCACGAGGATTTACCGGGAAGCGACGGAACGCTTCCCACATCGAATCTCGATCGGGAGGGTGGAACTGGCCTCGCGAACCTCTGTTTCCAACTGAGGCTGGCGGATGTCGCGGGCTTCGTTTGGGCTCCCTGATCAGTGAGGCGAGGATCCGCAGCTTGTGGTGCTAGGAGCGTCGTGGAGGCCGATGAGCGGACGACGTGGGATGGGTAGAGGCCGTAGGTGACCGAACGAGCGCAATCGTTTGGCTCGCCGTCGTGAACTAACGCATCGTCGACTGATCGTGTCGCCTGGTACGCCGCGGCGGCAACGTTGGCTGTATTCCTTGCCATGGCGCTCGCCGTTTCCACACGCGGACCGGTTAGTCATTCGCTTGCCGAGCCGGCCGGCGTCTTCGCGGTCACTCTCGGCGTGGTCTGCGCCTGCATTGCCGTAGATCTCTGCCGCACGCATCCTCGTATCGCAGACGACCCGACCGGCCACGGGGACGGCGCGATCGACACTCTCCCAGTAAAGCGTGTCCGGGGGATGATGATCAAGACCGGGGCGCGGACATTCTTTGGCGGGTGCCGTGGACGCACCGTCGGTGCAGTTCGCCGTGAATTTGACCGACTCATGCGGCACTTGTCGCAGGCAGCCGTCGATGCGTCCCTCGCCGGGATGCGAAGCCAATCGTGTCGAAAGCGCCGACGTTCTCAACGTGTCAGATCCGTGTCACCCCGCCAGCGGCGTTGCCTCAACTGACACATAGCATCCAGCAAAAAGGGCCTGTCTCCAGGCCCTCCCTACGATGGAGCTAGGCGGGCTCGAACCGCCGACCTCCTGGGTGCGATTTCTACGAATCGGTCTGCCATGGTTCGCCGTTTGGCTTCACGAGCCGCTTTGCGCGGTCTCTGGTTCCGGGTCGTTTCGCCGTTCTTCGCCGTTCGTGTTCATGGGTCTTTGACCAGGATTTGACCACGGCTTCCGACTTGACCGTGAGTTGCTCTGGTGAGATGGTGGTCTTAGATCGCCCATCCTGTGAAGTCGGCCCCTCTTTCCGGAGGGAAGGGCCGATATGTTGTGTTAGCGGTGGGTATCGATCAGCGGGCCTCTTCCTCGAATCCTGGAAGGGACAAGCCCGTAACCCGACCGACGTGTGCGGGACATCTCGCAATCATCCGAACGTCGCGCCTTCCAGAGAACAGCGACGGCGATGGCTGCCATCAACGTGAGTGTGAGAGCACTCAGTTCGGCGCTTTTGTACGGAATCGGTGAGTCGTACCAGTGGATGTAGGTTCCGAGTAGCAGCAGCCAGAGCAACGAGAAGCGGCGCGAGGCAACGGCGAGCGGGATCACGAGCAGCCCCGCGTAGCCGATCCACGCGACAGGCGCCAAGATGATCGAGGCGCAGATCGCCAACGTGAAGCCGCCAAGATCACCTACGAACCACGCACCGATGAGCAAGACGAACGCCGCGACGATCCCAGCCGCGAGCGCTTCGTGCGAGCTCCCATGCTCCTGCAATACGAAACCTTGCAGGAACGGGCCGTTGCTCGAAAAGATCGAATCGTTCATGGAGAGGATCGACGGGTACCGCGTGATTCCGCTGAAGCCCACGGTCGCCCACGCGGTCAGCACGGCGACAGGAACGGTAAGGGTCGTCACCGCTGCGGCCTTGTAGCGTTTCGTGGCGAGCATCCAGATCACGAGGGGCGCGACGAAGAACTTCACGGCGACCGCCGCGGCGAGCGCAAGTCCTGTCACCCACGGCGAGTCTCGCCATCTCCAAGCGACCGCAACCAAGAGGATCACAAGTATCGTCGCGTTCCCGATCGCGATCGTGGAGAGAGCCATCGGATTGAGCAGCCACAGGGCGTAGCAGCGCGGATCGCGGACGCCAAGCAGATAAAGCGTCGCGACCGCAGCAGCGACCATCAGCGTGATCCACACGGCGACCGCGGCGCTGTGGCCCATCAGTCCGAGCCACGCGAAAGAAACGAACGCTGACGGTGGATAGACCGACCCGGCGAGATGGGTGGGCGTGCCCGGATACCCGTATGGACTGAGGCCGTGGACGACAGCGACGGCCGGATAGTAGATCGTGCCCGCGAAGTCGCTCCCGATTCCGTGCTCACCAACGATCGCTGTGATCTCCACGTCCGCGAGCCAAACCATCGCTGCTCCGAGCCCGGCAATCAACGCGGCGTCACAGAGGCGTCGAGCCATTCGCCGATGATACGCACCAGGGAGTTCCTTTTGACCGCCCCCTTCCTGGACACCTACCGGGGAACGGCTGGCCGAGACCGGCGTATGCGGAAGGGTGTTCCTCGAAATCCTGAGGAACGCGATAAAGGAGATTCCGTCAACGAAAGCTCACGGTCGATGGCCTGCTCGAGATGCCCGGCCTACCGCAGTTGGTCCTGGCGCTCGACATCCTGACGGAGGGCGAACGCCGCTCGGCGCTTCTGCTCCTCATCACCTCCTGGGTCAAGACGTCCTACCCGGAGGAGGGCTACGCCGAGTGGGTTCTGGATGGTCCGCCGGAAACGCTCGAGAACTAGAAGCAAAGGGGCCGGGTGGCAGGCCAAGCGCCGCGGCGCGGGCACTGTAACCCCGGCCTCGGTCGAGCCTACGCCGGGTGGGGTGGCGAGGCTAGTGACTCTTTTGGACAGTGCTACGCGGCATTGGCGCGGGTCGTGGCCACCTTGCCGTCGAGGTAAGCCAAGAGGCTCCGCGCTACGTTGACGACGAGTCGCGCCTCATCGCGGCCGAGAAGATCGTCGTTGGGGTGCGCCACGCTGGCGTTGTTTCGCACGGGGTTCAGAGCGTCAAGGATGCTCCCGGATGCCTTCAAGACGGTGGAATGCAGAGGCGCAACGAGTCAGGCAGTCCACGCGCTGTGCTGCGTCCTCGAGCACCAGCAACCGGAGGTTGAGCCGGAGGCGGCCGCGACGCCTACATCCGTCAGTTGGTGTTGACGGGCATGAGGATTGTCGTGTTGCGGATCCCTGCGACGAAGCTGCTGGCCGATCCAAGTTGTTGGGGTGTCGGCGTTGATCCGAAGCGAATCTCGATCAGCAAGGCTTCCGTTCCCAGCCTCCCGCGGACGAGGATCGTTTTGCCGCTGCTCGGCGGGAGGCTGAGGGCCGTCACGCTCGGCCAGTGGAGGGCTGACCCGTTCGCTGGAAAGTGACGCACCTGGATCGTGAATCGTCCCCGCGGCGGTAGCGGTGGTCCTTGGACATCGACGAAACGTGGCAGTCTGAAGTCCGCCGCGATGACTATCGATACCGGGCGGAGACGGCCCGCAATCCTGAGCATCGTCGTTGATCCGGCCGCGGCTGAGAACCCGCTCGGGATCGGAATCTCGATCGGGCCGCTCTGAAAGCGTGGATGGCCGGCCGGCGGACCCGAAACCAGCCCGAACGCGAACGCTGTGAGAGGAGCGATGACCGCAGCGGCAACGATCGCACCGGCGATCGCGATGCGCCATCGAACCGCACGTCGCGGATCGCGCGCAGCCGTTTCGGTATCGAGGATCCTGATCTGTTCGCTCCGCTCACAGACGTCCCGCCAGTCAAGCTCGAACGGTTCATCACCTAGGAAGCCATCGAGCATCGAAAGCGGATTGGTTCTCATCGCTGCACTTCCTCGGTCGCCGCAAGGCTTAGCGCGCGATGCGCGGCACTGAGGGTCGCGCTGACCGTTCCTCGTTCC
This sequence comes from Gaiellaceae bacterium, assembly GCA_036271235.1. Taxonomy (GTDB): domain Bacteria; phylum Actinomycetota; class Thermoleophilia; order Gaiellales; family Gaiellaceae; genus PALSA-600. Next base: position 77,025 of record DATBBA010000084.1, on the reverse strand, counting down.
ACCCCGAGTACTTCGGCTATCTGCGCGTAATCGAGATCGGCGTAGTAGCGAAGAAAGATCGCGAGTCGCTGGCGCTCCGGAAGCCGAGCAACCGCCAGATGCAAGTCCGGCATCGCGGTCGCCTCCGCCGTCGAACCGTGCAAATCGTTGATCTCGGTTGGCGTCTCTCGTCTGCGCTTACGGAGAATGTCGTGAGCCGCGTTGACCACGATCCTCGCAACCCAGGCGTCGAGTCGAGCCTCGCTCCGATACGACTGAGCGCTCGCCAATGCGCGCGCGAAGCCGTCTTGGAGCGCATCCCAGCCTAGTTCCCGGTCGCCGGTGATCGCCCACGCCAACCGGGCGAACTGCTCTCCCCGCGCCCGATACAAGCGCTCAATCTCTCCGTGCTGAACCTGTACCAATGCCACGAGCTATAGACGTTCGCACATGGGCTTAGTGTTTAGTCGGCCTCCCACCTCGCGAGCCTGCGCCAGCGCGTCTGACAGGCGCCAGAGCGAGGGAAGCGTTGTCGACGGCTTCGGCGCGGGGCCGAGATGGCGTTCGATGAGAAAAGCTGTCTCGACGACCACGCTGATCGGCACCACCGCGCTCGCTAGTAGGGCGCTACTACGGCCCAAGATATGTCGCGCTGGAACCTTCGAAGTTCCACAGCCCAGTGACACCCGCCCAGTTCGCGGCCATCGTGTACTCCGGGTCGAGCATCGGGAGCTCCATTCCCGGACATCATCCCTTGTCGGGAGGTCGAACGGAAGGGGCTGAGCGAGACGTGGTCTTCCCGTTTTTGACCACCGCTTGACCAAGGCGCGTTCTTCGGAGCAGTTCAAGCGCGCACCTGAACACAAAAGACCCGCATTTGCAGGCCTTTTGTCGATGGAGCTAGGCGGGCTCGAACCGCCGACCTCCTGGGTGCGATCCAGGCGCTCTCCCAGCTGAGCTATAGCCCCGTCGAGTCGAAAGTGTAGCGACGGTCAGGCGGTGAAGAGGGTTAGCTCGGGCTCGCGCTCGCCGCGGAGAACGGCGAGGTCGACCTCGGCGCAGCGGATGCCGCGGGCCTCGGCGAGGGTGACGGCCTGGGGCTTGAACTGCTGGGCGGCGAGGATGCCCTCGCAGGCGGCCTTTGCAGGGTCGAGGCGGATCCGTTCGAGGTAGCGGGTGAGCTGTTCGACGGCGTCGATCGTGCCGACGCGCTTGATCTCGACGGCGACCCAGCCGTCGTCCTCGTCGCGGCACATGAGGTCGACCGGGCCGATGTCCGTCGGCCATTCGCGCTGGACGAGCCTGAGGCCGTCGGCGATCGACTCAGGGGCGGCGGCGAGGGCGAGTTGCAGGTCACGCTCGACGCCGTCCTTCTCGAGCGCCGCGGCCTCGCCCATCTCGTGCTCCACGTCCGAGAGCACCTCGAGCAGGCGGATCTCCAGCCTGTCCTCGGAGCGCCCGGCGCGCTTGCGGACGACGAGGACGTCCCCGCCGTCCTCGAGCACGACCGGTGGGGTCATCCAGTTGAGCGGCTTGTAGCCGCCGGCGTCGGCGTGGACGAGCACCGAGCCGTCGGCCTTGATCATCAGCAGTCGTGTCGACTCGGGCAGGAAGGCATACAGCCTTCCCGTGTAGGTGACCTCGCAGCGGGCGACGATGAGGCGCACCGCGGCACCGTACCGTCTCCGACGGACGTGTCCCTTTCGGACATGGGCTGACTGGCACGATGCGAGACGATGGCCGCTCGCCGCCCGCCGCTCATCCTGCTGCCTCCGAGCGAGACGAAGTGGGCGCCGACCCGAGGGAAGCCGATCGAGCTCGCCTCGCTCTCCTTTCCGTCGCTGAACGCCCTTCGCGAATCGCTCCTCGACTGTGACCTGCGCGCCGTCCCGACGGCGACCGCCGGGAGGCTCTACACGGGAGTGCTCTACGCTGCGCTCGACATCGCCGGTCTTCCACGTGGGGCTGCCCGCGAGCTCGTGATCATCTCGGCTCAGTACGGAGCCCTGCGCGCCGCGGATCGTGTCGCCCCCTACCGGCGAGAGCTCGAGGCGGGATACTGGAGAGACGCCTTGCGCGAGCCGCTCCACGAGGCCGCGGCAGGGCGGGTGATCCTGGACTGCCGGTCTGCGACATACGCCACTGCGTGGCGCCCTTCCGGCGAGGCCGCCGGACGTTGGGTGCACGTGAACGTCGTCGAGGAGCGCGAAGGGGTCAGGCACGTCGTCTCGCACATGGCCAAGAAGGTTCGGGGCGAGGTCGCACGTCACGTGCTCGTCACGGGCGCGCGCCCGCGGAATCCCGCCGAGCTGGCCGAGGCCGTGGCTCAGTGTTTCAGGTGCGAGCTCGAGCCTCCGAGGCGCTCGGGCGGCCCGTTCGAGCTCACGATCGTGAAGCGCATGCAAAATTTCGTACCGGCAGGGTTCCGGCCGCCGGCGGGGCTTACGACGGCCGACTTCCGTCTCGAGCCGTTGGGACCCGAGCACAACGAGCGCGACCAGGCGGCGTGGATGTCGAGCATCGACCACATCAACGCGACTCCCGGATGGAGCGACGGACCCTGGCCGTTCGAGATGACTGCGAGGAGCAACCTCGCCGACCTCGAGATGCACGCGCGCCATTTCCGCGAAGGCCGTGGGTTCACCTACACCGTCCTCGAGCCCGCGACCGAGGACGTGATCGGCTGCGTCTACATCTATCCGGACGGCACGCGCTCGTGGGTGCGCGCCTCGCACGCGGAGCTGGATGCACCGCTACGCGAGGCGGTCGCAGCCTGGTTGGCGACAGACACCTGGCCGTTCGAGAACGGCTAGGGAACACCGCGTCGCCGAGCGCGCGGGCCTAGGCAACCTATTGCGGGCCCGCGCGCCGCGCCGCGATGGCATAGGGTTAGCCTCGTGCATCGGGGGTTCAGGCGCTCGGCGATGTTCTCGCTCGTGGCTGCGGCCGTTCTCGCCGCGCCCGCCTACTCTGCGCGCGACGGCGTGCCGGCTGCCTCGAGTCCGATGGCGGTGAGCTACCAGGGAAGCTTCGACCTCACGAACACGATGGTCCCGAACGGGGTTCAGCACTCGTTCACCTATCACGTCCAGTGGTCGTACAGCTGGACCGGAACCTGGGGCGACCTCTTCGTCGGGAAGACCTTCTCGAACGAGACGAGCTTCCACAAGCTCGCACTCTCCGGGAAGATGCACGCCACCTGGCGGGAGAGCGCCGGCGGGCCGCAGCTCAGCTGCACGCTCCGGATCGTTCCGGCGATGGACGACTTCCCGAACTTCGGCGCTTCATACGACGTGGGTCGCGGCACCCTGCTGATCAAGGGACTACAGTCGGCGGCCGTGCGGTACGGGCGCTACGTCGGAAGCAACGACCCGATGTGCGGCGGCGGGCCCGACATCGACATGTTCAGCGTGCCGCGGGGCTGGAACCCGAGCGGGGCATCTGCCGTGACCCTGAACATCGCGGGCGGGGTGCACCGCTACGACCACGTCTGGCGCTGGACGCACACCTTCGATGCACGCCAGCATCGCGACTACGTCTCGGCGATGCACTCGACCGTGACGGTCAGCTTTCCGCCGATGCCGTAACGGGCTAGCGCTCGACGGCCGAGCCGCCGACGATCGCGTCGGTGCCGTCCTCGAACCGCACCCACGCCTTGCCGTTGCCGTCATAGTCCGGGCTCCAGACGACGAGCGTGGCAGGCCGGCCGCGAACGGTGACGCCGTCGGTTCCCTCCGGCTCGATTCCGCGCCAGACGCGGACGAACGGGTTCTCGTCCCACTCGCGGCCGATCGTCGACTCGTCGGTGTGGCCCGGAAGAAGCCGGCGGGAGTGCGGCATCGTCATGTAGACGTCCATCACCGCGCTCTTGATCGCGCCGAAGTCGCCGCCGCCGACCGCGTCCTTGAAGAGCGTGTCGCCGGAGAAGACGAGCTCCTCGGCGCCGCCGTCGGTCACGACGAAGCAGATCATGTCGTCCGAATGGCCGGGGGTCGGGATCGCCTCGACCTCGAGCTTGCCGGCGCTGAGCGACCCCATCACGACCGGGAGCCCGAGCTCGCTCTCGTGCACGACGTGGTCGCCGTGGGCGTGCGTTCGCAGGACGTGCGTCGGAGTGAGATCGTGTTCGCGCGCGAACGCGAGGAGCGGCTCCATCGGAGCGCCGGAGTCGACGAACACGGCGGTTCCGCCCGGCTCGTCGCCGACGATGTAGCCGTTCGAGAGGTACTGCGGATCGAGGCTGCGGGCGACGAGCACCCGGGAAACCTACCTCGCGAGCAGGCCCCGGACGCGGCGCACGAGCCCGCGGGGAATGCGTCTCACCCGTGCGGTGTCGACGCGCCGGCGCGGGCGGCGGTAGGCGATCGGATCGGCCTTCTTCAGGGTCTGCCGCATCTCGGCCGCGGCTTCCGGACCGTAGAAGGCCTCGATGAACGCGTCGAGGATGCAGAAGGTGAGGTAGGGCAGCGGATGCCTGGAGTCGGGGAAGACCGCCCGCCAGTCGAAGACCGGGCCGCCCCACTTGACGAGCTCGAACGACGGCCAGTAGTAGACGCCGGCGGGGCTCCGCTCGAGCGCCTGGTCGATGGCGACCCGCAACGTCGACTTCGAGACGCAGTCGGCTGTCATGATCGAGCCGCCGCCGAACGTCGCCCTGAGCGAGATCGGCGAAAGCGTGAGCACGATCGGCGCGCTCTCGTTGACGCTGCGGATCAGCTCGACGATCCGGACGATGTTGGCGGCGTTCTCCTCGACGCTCGAGCGCCGGAAGGCATGCCGGTCCTCGTCGAAGACCTGCTCGGGCACGCCTCGCCAAAACACGCGGTTCGTGTCGCGCTCGCTCCACACCTCGGCGAGCCCGAGGGTGAAGACGAACGCACCGGCCTCCTCGATGCTCGAGCGATAGAACGTCTGCTCGGCCTCGGGCGTCCACTCGCCGATCGTTCCGTCCTCGCCCCTCCGGTAGCTGTAGCCGGCGGGCGTCGCCTCTCCCGTGAGGCACCACGAGACGAAATCGAGGATCGCGAACGTGTTGTTCAGGCCGGCCGGCACCCAGAAGCCGCCGGTTCCGAACCCGGTGATCCGCAGGACCCGGCGGAGCTCGTCGGCGAAGCACGACCCGATCGTGACGACGGCGTCGCCACGGTCGAGCATCGGCTCGGCCGGAAGGTGTCCGCGAAGGAAATGCTCTCGGAAGACGCGAGGCACGTCGTCGAACTCGCTCAGCCGGTCGGGCCACTCCACCGGCCGGTCGAGATGCCAGCGCTGCTGCCCCCACGAGGCGGCGCGGAACGGCTTCTTCGCGTCCGGCGCCGCGCCGAGCGCCGCGACGTCGTCGGGCACCCGGACGATCGATCCCACCCGCTCGCTCTTCCCGTTCCCGCGCGACGGTGCCATCACCCGAGTCTATTCCCCGCCGCCGGACGGCTCCGAGCAGGGTTCTTGCGAGCTAGGCTAGGCCTTCACACACCGTTCCGGGAGGCGATATGCCAGGCCTGTGGTCGCGCACGATGACGCTCATCAAGGCGAAGTACTCGAAGCTCCTCGACAAGCACGAGAACCCCGCCGAGACGCTCGACTACTCCTACGAGGAGCAGCTGAAGCAGCTCCAGAACGTCAAGCGCGGGATCGCCGACGTCACGACCGCGAAGAAGCGGCTCGAGATCCAGTACACCTCGATGCAGCAGCAGGCCGACAAGCTCGACGGCCAGGCGAAAGAGGCGCTGAAGGCGAATCGCGAGGACCTGGCGCGTGAGGCCCTCACCCGGAAGGCCGCGATCCAGGGCCAGCTCGAGGGGATCATGCAGCAGGGCCAGCAGCTCGAGGGTCAGCAGCAGAAGCTGATCGAGGGCGAGAAGCAGCTCTCGATGAAGATCGAGCAGTTCCGCACCCAGAAGGAAGTGATCAAGGCGCAGTACTCCGCCGCCGAGGCGCAGGTCAAGATCGGCGAGGCCGCGACGGGGATCTCGAGCGAGATGGCCGACGTCGGTCAGGCGGTGCAGCGCGCGAAGGACAAGACGCTCGACATGCAGGCCCGCGCGGATGCGATCGGCGAGCTGACCGAGGCGGGGGCGCTCGACGACTTCACCTCGTCGGGCGACGCGATCGACCGCCAGCTGGCGCAGATCTCGCAGAGCGGCCAGGTCGACGACGAGCTTGCGAAGCTGAAGTCCGAGCTCGGGCAGGGAGACGCCCCGAAAGAGGTCGATGCCCCGGCCGCCGAGACGCCGGCGGTGGAGGCTCCGGTCGAAACACCGGCCGACGCACCGTCGAAGCCGGCTCCGCGGAGCCGTGCGAAGAAGACCACGTAGCTCGTTCCTGCGCGGTCCCGGAGAAGACGAGGTGGTTCGCGAACCAAGCCACTTCCCGCGGATCCATACGACCTGCAGAAAGGGTAGGCGGGAAGTGGCTAGAGCGGCGCGTCGAAGAGCGCGAGCCAGCGGGTCAGGTCCTGCTCGACCGGCAGCTCCTTCTCGAGCTTTGCCTTGAGCTCCAGCTCGTAGGCGTTGTCGCGCTCCTGGCCCTCGCCGGTCGGGACGAACGGCCAGAACGCTCCGCGCTTGAAGCCGTAGATCCAGTAGACGGGGCGCGGCCCGCCGGCGAAGAGAAAGGGCGCCGCGAGGAGCTGCGCGCCGAAGCCCTGCTCGGTCATCTGCTGCGCGACTGCGTGCACGGCGGTCACCTGATCCTCGAGGTCGTCGTCGTGGATGATCATCCACTCGAACCCGAACGAGTCGGTCTTCCGCTCGAGCTCCGAGCCCGACGAACGCGCGGCCGCCTTGAGCAGCGAGTCGATGTCGCTGTCGACCGAGGCGAACTCGCCTGCCGAGAGCGGCTTGTAGGTGATCGCTGCCTTTCCGGCCGTCTTCAGCCCGAGCTCGGTCTGCAGCGTCACCGACGCGGTCGAGAGCGCGAAGAGCCGGTCGTCCTTGGGCTGGGAGAGCTGCTTTCGCCCGAACAGGGCGTCACGGAGACCCAAGCTCAGGCGACCGGCCTGCCCATTTCGCGGGCGATCTCGGCGAGGGCCGCGAGGCGCTTCTCGATCGGCGGGTGATCCATGAAGAGCTCGGAGGCGAAGGCCTTCGTGCGGGCCGGGATGATGAAGTACGCGTTCATGCCCTCGACCTGGCGGAGATCCTGCTGCGGGATCAGCGTCATCTGCGAGGAGATCTTCTGGAGTGCGCTCATCAGGTACTCGGGCGCACCCGTGATCAGGGCCGAGCCGCGGTCTGCCGCGTACTCGCGGTACCGCGAGAGCGTGCGGATCAGGACGAAGCTGACGGCATAGACGACGATCGAGACCGCGAGGATGACGAGCCAGACCGGCACGCCGTTCTGGTTGTCCCGGTTGTTGCCGCCGAACCCTCCGAACATCCCCGAGTAGAGGCCGAAGCGGGTGAGCAGGGCCGCGAGCATCGCGAAGAAGCTCGCCGCGGTCATCACCAGCACGTCGCGGTTTGCGATGTGCGACATCTCGTGGGCGAGGACACCTTCGAGCTCCTTCTCGTCGAGGCTCTGCCAGAGCCCGGTCGTCACGCAGACGGCCGCATGCTTGGGCGAACGGCCGGTCGCGAATGCGTTCGGCACCGGCGTGTCCATCACCCCGATCTTCGGCTTCGGCAGGTTTGCCATGGCGCAGATGCGCTCGACGATCTGATGGAGCTCCGGTGCCTCGTCGGGAGTGACGATCTTCGCGCCGGCGGCGGCCAGGGCGAGCTTGTCGGAGGTGTAGTACTGGAAGACCGCGATCCCGAGCACGATCAGGATCAGGGGTGCGACGCCGACGTTCAGGACGCTGAAGAGGACGACGGCAAAGATGACGTAGAGCAATCCGAGCATTCCGGTGGTGAAGACCATCCGCAGCGTGAGCCCGGCATCACGACCATATGAGCGACGTTTCATGGGACTCATGGTATCCCCGGAACCCCTGACGCCCGGCCGGGATTAACCATCGTCTAAGGGAGCACGCGCAGGCTGGCTACACTCGTTCGCCGTGCGCAGACTCGTCCCGTTCGCTCTCCTCGCCCTTCTTCTCGCCGCGTGCGGCACGACGGTGCCGGGCGGCAAGCACGTCACCACCCCGACGGCGGTGACGGTGATCGGGAAGGCGCCGCAGCCTCCCGCAGCAGTGGTCGGCGATGCGGCTGCAGGCAAGGCGCTCTTCGTTTCCACGGGGTGCGGTGCCTGCCATGTCTTCACGCCGGCGGGAACGACCGGGAAGGTCGGGCCCAATCTCGACAACCTCGCGGCCTACGCGAAGGCGGCGAACCAGGGCGCGCTCCCCGACTTCGTGAAGAACTCGATCACCGATCCGGGTGCATATGTCGCGCCGGGATTCTCGAACATCATGCCGGGCACCTACGCGCAGTCCTTGTCGCCCAAGCAGCTGGCCGACGTCGTCGCATTCCTCGCCAAGGGCCCCTGATTCTTCTCCCGCCCGGCTTCCCTCCCGACGTCGAGGTCGTCGCGACGGACCTCGACCGGACGCTGATCTCAGACGACTACGTGCTGCGCCCGCGGACGCTCGCCGCCCTGCGGCGGGCGCAGGAGGCCGGCGTGCGGGTGATCGTGTGCACGGGCCGGATGGTCCAGTCGGCACAGCGCGTGCTCGAGCCCGCGGGCCTGTCGGGGCCGCTCGTCTGCTACCAGGGGGCGGCCATCGTCGATCCCGACGGGACCTGGATCTTCCACGCGCCGATCGAGCTCGGCCTCGCACGCGAGGCGATCGAGGCCGTGGAGGCGGCAGGCTTCGGACTGAACGTCTACGTCGACGACGAGCTGTACGTCGCCGAGGTGACACCGGAGGCGGAGCGGTACTCGACCTTCCAGCGCATTCCGCTGCATGTCGTCGGCGACCTCGGCTCCTGGCTCGAGCGGCCGCCGACGAAGCTCGTTTGCATCGGCGATCCCGCGGCGCTCGACGAGCTCGGGGTGAAGATGCGCGAGCGGTTCGCGGGGCGGCTGTACGTGACGAAGTCGCTGCCGTTCTTCCTCGAGTTCGCCACCGAGGGTGTCTCGAAGTCCTCGGCGCTTGCGTTCCTCGCGCGCCGGTTCGGGTTCGCCGAGGAGCGGACGATTACGATCGGCGACGGCGAGAACGACCTCGACCTCGTCGCGTGGGGCTACGGCGTCGCGGTCGAGAACGCCGACGAGCGCGTGAAGGCGGTCGCGCAATGGGTCTGCCCGCCCGTCTCCGAGGAGGGCGTGGCTCACCTGCTCGAAGCCCTTCTAGACTCACGGCGATGATCGACCTTCGCACCGCCCGTCTCGAGCCGGACCGCTTCCGCGTCGCACTCGCGCGGAAGGGAGCCGCCGAGCGCTTCGACGCGCTCATGGCCGCCGACGCCCGGTGGCGCGAGCTGCTTCCGCGCGTCGAGGAGCTACGCACGAAGCTGAAGCTGAAGGGCAAGCCGACGCCCGACCAGCTCGCCGCGCTGGCGGAAGTGAAGGAGGAGCTTCGCGTTGCGGAGACCGCACTTTCGGCGGCCGAAGCCGAGCGCGACGAGCTGCTGACGCAGGTTCCGAACCCGCCCGATCCCTCCGCGCCCGACGGCACGACCGACGAGGACGCCGAGGAGCTGCGTCGCGTGGGGGAGCCCGGCCCTCCGGGCCCGGAGCACACCGAGGTCGGCCGTTTCGAGATGGAGCGCGCCGGGCGGCTCTCGGGCGCACGCTTCGGGTACATCGCAGGCGATTCGGCGCTCGTGGCGATGGCGCTCTATCGCTTCGCCCTCGATCGTGCGGCCGCGCACGGCCACACGCCGCTGATCCCGCCCGTGCTCGTGCGCGAGAAGGCCATGTACGGAACGGGCTTCTTCCCCACGGAGCGTTCGAACATCTACGGGCTCGAGGGCGACGACCTCTACCTCAGCGGCACCTCCGAGGTCGCGCTCGCCGGGTTCCACATGGAGGAGATCCTCGACGAGCTGCCGCTCCGCTACTCCGCGTTCTCGACCTGCTTCCGCCGCGAGGCCGGCGCGGCCGGCAAGGACACGCGCGGCATGTTCCGGGTGCACCAGTTCAACAAGGTCGAGCTCTTCAGCTACGTCGAGCCCGGGCGCTCGGGCGAGGAGCACGACCGGCTGCTCGCGATCGAGGAGGAGCTCGTGCAGGCACTCGGCCTGCCGTATCGCGTCGTGAACGTCGCCGCCGGCGATCTCGGCGATCCGGCCGCGAAGAAGTACGACATCGAGGCGTGGTTCCCCCACCAGCAGCGCTACCGGGAGATCACGTCGACCTCGAACACGACCGACTTCCAGGCCCGCCGGCTCGGCATCCGCTTCCGCGAGGGCGAGAAGAAGCTCGAGACGCCCCACACCCTGAACGGCACGGCGGTCACGGACCGCTGGCTGCTCGCGATTCTCGAGAACTTCGCGGGCGAGGTTCCGGACGCGCTCGTCGCGCTCGGCGCACCGGCCCGGGTCGAGAACTGACGGCGGCGCCGTGGCGAGGGCGGGGATTGCGCTCGCTCTGCTGCTCGGCCTCGCCGTTGCAGGCTGTGGCGGCTCGCGCCCGCTCGAGCTCGCCTTCACGAGCACGCGCGACGGCAACGCCGAGGTCTACTCGGTCCGCCCGGACGGCGGCGACCTCGTCGATCTCTCCGCGAACCTCGCGAACGACGGCCAGCCGGCGTGGTCGCCCGACGGCAGGCAGATCGCGTTCACGACGACCCGCGACCTGAACGGCGAGATCTACGTGATGAACGCCGACGGCTCGGAGCAGAAGCGGCTGACGTCCACGAAGCTCGTCAACGAGACGGCGCCCGTCTGGTCGCCCGACGGGAGCACGCTCGCGTTCATGTGCACGACTGCCAGGCCCGTCACGCAGATCTGCATCGTGGGCGCGGGCGGAGGCGCCGAGCGCACCCTCACGGCGGGCGCCGACGACAACCTCTATCCGGTCTGGTCGCCCGACAGCACCGCGGTGCTGTTCTCGAGCGCGCGACCCGTGACGGGCGGCCAGTATGCGATCTATTCGGTGCCGGCCGGCGGGGGCGCCGCGCATGTCCTTGCCTCCGATCCCGGAGGCGACGGCGAGCCGGCGTTCTCGCCCGATGGCTCGAAGATCGCCTTCATCAGCCGCGGTAGCTCCGCGACGAACGAGTGGGGCCTGTACGAGATGAACGCCGACGGCAGCGGCAAGCACCGGCTTCCGGCTCCGCCGGGACGGATCGACGGCCCGGAGTGGTCGCCGAACGGGCGAGCACTCGCGTTCATGGCCGTGGGTGCTCCGCCGCGCTCGCGCGCCGACCTCTACGTCGAGAACGCCGACGGCTCGGGAAGGGTGCGGCTCACCGAAGGCCCCGGCGACAGCACCGGGCCCGTCTGGGCTCCGAACGGGAAGCAGATCGCCTTCGAGCGGATCGCCGGGAACCGCGCCGACATCGCGGTCGTGAAAGCCGACGGAAGCGGCGAGAAGACCCTCACCTCGGGCCAGGGCAAGAACGGCGGCCCGGTCTGGCGGCCCTGATCGCGGAGCGCGTGTTAAATGGCAAGCGACGGCGGGGTGCCGGAGCGGTCGAACGGGGCGGTCTTGAAAACCGTTGGGCGTGCAAGCGTCCCGTGGGTTCAAATCCCACCCCCGCCGCCTGACGGGCCGGGGCCGGGCTGGAGCGCAGCGCCGGCCCCGGTAGCAGAGGTTCGGTTTGCCGTACTGCGAATCGGGGGCTTGCGCGATTGCCGGTTCACACCTCCCCGGGCACGCTGAGCCTCGTGCCCCACAAATTCCTTCGGTCACCGAAGCCACGCTTCGAGTTTCGAGCCTCGTTGCCGCCGGGTAGGGAAACACAGGATGGTCGTCGAGTTGCGTCAGGTGCCGGAGGAGGCTCGTAGCGTGCGACGCGTGCTGCTCGTCGACGACCATCCGGGCTTTCGCCGGTGCGCACGCTCGCTGCTGACCGAGGAGGGCTTCGACGTCGTCGGCGAGGCGGGAGACGGCGCGACGGCAGTTGCGCTCGCCTTCGAGCTCGAGCCCGATCTCGTCCTGCTCGACATCCAGCTTCCGGACGCGAACGGCTTCGAGATCGCCGCGCAGCTGCTCGAACGGACGCCGGGACTCACGATCGTCCTGATCTCGAGTCGGGACCGGCTCGAATACGGCCGAGCGGTCGAGGCGTCCGGGGCCCGCGGGTTCCTCGCAAAGGACGACCTCTCCGGAGCTGCGCTCGAAGAGCTCCTGAGATGAACGGCTCGCCGGCCGAGTCCGCGGAACGCCGGCTCGCGGCAGAGCAGGAGGCATTGCGGCGGGTCGCGACCCTGGTCGCGCGGGATCCTCCGCCCGACGCCGTGTTCCAGGCCGTGACGGAGGAGGTCTGCCGCCTGCTCGAGCTCCGCACCGCGGTTCTCCACCGCTTCGAGGATTCCCACACCTCGACGATCGTCGGGAAGTTCGGTGGGCCCACCGGACGGTTCGAGCTCGGCAACAGCATCCGGCTCGAAGCGGGCACCGCGCTGCGGGTGTTGCAGACCGGCGCGTCGGCTCGCTCCAACTACAGCGCGCTTACGGGGCGGGGTGCGGCCGAGCTGCGCGCGCTCGGCTTCGAGGCGGGGGTCGGGGTGCCGATCAGCGTCGCCGGAGAGACATGGGGCGCGCTCGTCGTCGCGCTTCGCGCAGGAGAGACGATGCCGTTCGAGACCGAGAAACGGCTCCAGGGCTTTGCGGAGCTCGTTGCGCTCGCCGTCGCGAGCGCGCAGGCGCGCGACGAGCTTGCCGCCTCGCGCCGGCGCATCGTCCATGCCGGCGACGCCGAGCGGCGCCGGATCGAGCGGAACCTCCATGACGGCGCGCAACAGCGCCTCGTCGCGCTCTCGGTCGCGCTTCGCCTCGCCAGGGCGAAGATCCGCAGCGATCCCGAGGAGGCCGAGCGCATCGTGGAGCTGGCCTCCGACGAGCTGGCGCAGGCGCTCCAGGAGCTGCGCGAGCTCGCACAGGGGATCCACCCGGCAGTTCTGACCGATCGGGGCCTCGCCGAGGCGCTCGAGGTGCTCGCGGCGCGAGCCCCGCTGCCGGTGGCGCTCGACGTCGACCTGCCGGCGCGGCTGCCCGAGCCCGTCGAGGCGGCCGCCTACTATGTGGTGTCCGAGGGGCTCGCGAACGTCGTCAAGCACGCCGAGGCGGGGTCGGCAAGCGTCCGTGTCGGGAGGACGGACGGCAGCGCGCAGGTGGAGGTACTGGACGACGGCGCCGGCGGCGCCGATCCCGGATCCGGGTCGGGCCTCTGGGGCCTGCGCGACAGGGTGGACGCACTCGGAGGCAGGATCGAGATCGAGAGCGCGGCCGGCTGCGGAACACGCCTTCTCGCGGAGCTGCCCCTGAGATGAGGCTGGCGTTCCTCTTCACCGACCTCGAAGATTCGACCGGGCTGCACGCCCGGCTCGACGACGGCTACGAGCGTGTCCTCGCGGAGAGCCGCGAGCTCCAGCGGCACGCGGTTGCGGGCGTCGGGGGCGAGGAGGTCGACTCGCAGGCCGACGAGTTCTTCGCCGTCTTCGAGCGCGCCGACGCGGCCGCCGCCGCCGCGCTCGGGATCCAGCGTTCGTTCGCTGCGCACTCCTGGCCGCTCGCCGAGCCGGTGCGAATCCGCGTCGGGATCCACATCGGAGAGGCCGAGCCCGACGAGTACGGCTACACGGGCATCGACGTCCACCGGGCCGCCCTCATCAGCGACGCAGGTCACGGCGGCCAGATCGTCGTCTCCGAGGAGGCGGCGCAGGAGCTCGAGCTCACGACGCACGAACTGGGACGGTTCGAGCTGAAGGGGCTCGACCAGGCCGAGCGCATCTTCCAGCTCGTCGACGACGAGCTCGCCGCGGACTTCCCGCCGCTCCGCCACGTCCAGGAGCACGAGGACCCCTTGCGCGCAGTGATCGCCGACGACTCGGCACTCCTGCGCGAAGGCCTTGCGCGGCTGCTCGAGGAGGGGGGGATCGACGTGGCGGGCCTCGCAGGGGACGCCGACGAGCTGATGTTGAAGGTCAGGAGCTACCACCCGGACATCGCGATCGTGGACATCCGCATGCCGCCCACCCAGACCGACGAAGGGATCCAGGCGGCGCGGGAGATCCGGGCGAGGCATCCCGAGACGGGCGTGCTCGTGCTCTCGCAGCACGTCGCGCACACCTATGCAGCCGAGCTGCTCGCCGACAGCGCCGAGGGCCTCGGCTACCTGCTCAAGGATCGCGTTGCCGACGTGGACGAGTTCATGGCGGCGGTCCGTCGGGTCGCCGAGGGCGGCTCGGCGCTCGACCCGCTCGTCGTCTCGGAGCTCGTCGGTCGGAACCGTCCCGGCGATGCGGTCGCCCGGCTCTCTCCGCGGGAGCGCGACGTGCTCGAGCTGATGGCCGAGGGGCGCAGCAACCAGGCGATCGGGGGGCGGCTCTTCATCTCGGCGCGCGCCGTAGAGAAGCACGTGACCGCGATCTTCACGAAGCTCGGCCTGCCGGCGGCGGCCGAGGACCACCGCCGGGTGCTCGCCGTGCTCCGCTATCTCGAGCGCTGAGCCGACGCGGCCCGTGGTCCCCGGCCCTCGTCAGTCGGTCATGACGACGGAATCGGGATCGTCGCAGTCGGGCCGCAGCCCAGAGAGGGGCTTGCCAGAAGCTGCACGATGACCCCGGGCTGCCGGGCAACGCCGCGGCCCGCCGTCGAGATGTCGAACCGGCAGACCGCATGGGGTGCGGTGACCGTCTTCCAGAAGTAGGTTCCGGGAAGCCGCCGAGCGGCGGCCCTCTGCCAGCGTCCACCCGCGCGAACGTAGGTGACGACGTTCACGCGGGCCGTCGGAGCCGCGCCGCCCGAGCTCTTGTCGGCGACGACCGCGGCACGGTAGTCGACCGTCGACACGTCGGCCAGCGTCTTCGCGGCCGTCTGACCCGATGCATGAACCACTGCTGCGCTCACGAGCGCGGCAGCCACGAGCGCAGCCAGCGCAATGGATTTCGCGTACGTCAAGTCCTGCCTCCTTCGATCGTTCCTGAGTTCTCCCATCCAGCCTGCCTGCAGGCGGTTCAGCCGCGGTTACGGTTCGCCGCTTTCGGCGGGTGCGGCGAACCGAACCGCGGTGTCTCCCAGCTCAGGCGGCAGCTTTGTGCGCTGCGTGGACGTGTTGTTCGAGCCAGGCGATCGGTGCCGGGGTGCCCCGTTCGGCGAGCAACTCGACGGCATAGGCTCCGAGCGAGCCTGCGCCGAAGGCGAACGCGGCCCAGCCTGCGCCCGAACGCACCCGGCCCCGGGCGGCGTCGACCGAGAGATTCCCGGGGCCCGATTCGACGAGCGCCAGCAGCGCCGAGATCAGGACGAGGTTGTACTCGTAGCCGCGGTTTGTGACCCAGAGCCCGTTCCTCAGGTGGACGCGCTTCGTCGCCGTCAGCATGGCGGCGGTCAGGCCTGCGGCTGCGAAGGGTGTCGCCGCCCCGGCAGCAAGCATCGCGCCTCCGCCGGCTTCCGCGAGGCCTGCCGCGATCGCGTGCTCTCGCCCCGGCCGGAGGCCGAGCTTCTCCATCGTCTTGCCGGTCGCCTTCGGGCCTTCTCCGCCGAACCAGCCAAACAGCTTCTGCGTGCCGTGGCCGACGAACAGAAGGCCGATCGTCACGCGTGCGAGCAGTCGCCAGAAAGCCATCTATGCCCTCCAAGGTCGTTACTCGTCGTTCTTCCTCCGCCGGGCCGGTGCAAAACCCGTTCGTCACTCGATCGAGTGATATTCAGGCGCTCCCCGCGGTTCGACATAACAAAGGTGGTCCCTCACCTTCGGAGCCAGGCGCTCGCCAGCGACCCCTTGACCGGGTTCGGCACGCGCGCTGGGCTGATGGTGCACCTGGCGGAAGCGGTCGAGCCCGAGAGCGAGCCGAGCGTCTTCGTGGTCTTCGGGCTCGGCGGTCTCGACGACCACGAGCTGGCCCATGGCCTCGAGGCGACGAACGACCTGATCGCA
Organism: Gaiellaceae bacterium; assembly: GCA_036271235.1. Lineage (GTDB taxonomy): Bacteria > Actinomycetota > Thermoleophilia > Gaiellales > Gaiellaceae > PALSA-600. The sequence goes on along the minus strand of DATBBA010000084.1, from coordinate 61,118 downwards.
CGACTCGCTGACGACTTCGCGCGGATGGTGCGGCCGGAAGGCGTCTGTTATGCACCGCGGCGGCGTGAGTTCTGCGCGATCTTCGAGCTCTCGGTCGTGGAGGTCTCGCCGATCCTGGCCAACGCGGCGATCACGCTCCGCCGCGAGAGTGCGCTCGCCGAGCTCCTGATCGCCTTCGGGCTCGCGGTGCTGCCGGCGCAAGCCGACGATCCCCTCGCCGCGCTGCGAGTGGCCGACGGGAACCTCGTCCAGGCGCGGAAGACGCAGCGGCGAAACCGCGCCGCACTCGGGTAGGGGCGAGCGATGGCTCTGCAGCTCGAGTGCGTGGTGGCCTCCGGCGGTGTCGGGCCGCGGGCGGCGCTGAACCTTGCTGCCCTTTCCCTTGTTCGGGGTAGAGGTATCCCACCGGCCTTTGGCCGCCACACGGGAGCCGGCGCTGCGCCGCCCCGGAAGCCCGTGATTCGGATCCCCCGAATGGGGCAGGGGCTCAAGTCTTACCGGGGTTCTGCCGATTTGCCCCAATAGCAGCGCTTTCGAAGCTCCCTGCCCCGGGAACTGACGGCAATCACTTCTCGCGGTGGGGGATTAGGGCGGCGGCCTCCGGGCCGCCGCCGCTATCCGAAAGGGGGTGAATCGACGATGACGAGAATGTTCATCAAGTTCCACGGCACCCGCGTCCTGCTGGTCGGCGTGACTGCTGTGGGCGCCCTGCTTTGCGCCGGGTTCTTCGACGGCCCGCACTGAGCCGTCCCGAGGATTCACCCGCCGTTCGGAACACGAACGACGAACTTCGCCGAGTCGGGGGCGAGAACGGGGTCGAGCCCCGCTTTCGCCCCCGACAACCGGCCTCGATCGTTGCCGTGTCGAGCTGGTATTCCTCGCGGATTGCGCTGAGGCGTATGATGCGAAACCGTGGAAAGGCAGTCGGGAACCAGGCGTCGGGACTCGGTCGAGGAGGTTCCGGCGCAATCCGTGCCGGCCACGGAGCGCGCCGAGGCTCAGGTGCTCGAGCTCCAGCGCCATTCCGGCAACGCGGCGGTCGCGAGGTATCTCCAACGAGCACCTGCAGACCGGCCGGCCTCGACCGATGCGCCCGGTGCGAAGCCGAGCTCCCCTGCCCCGGGGCCAAAGAAGGCCACCGCCGACATCCACGCTCGCGTGATCCAGTACAGCGTCGACAACGGCGTCGGGAAGATCACGATCGGGAGCGGGCCGGACCAGGGCGTCCAGGTGGGGATGACCGGGACGCTCCTGAACGGCTCCAGGGAGGTCGCCGACTTCACGATCGAGGAGGCAAGCGGCCGCGTCTCGTGGGCGCACGTCCAGTCGACCCAGGACCAGATGGGCTCCGATGCGAACGTGATCATCAAGGCTTCGAGCGCTCCCGAGAGCCAGGAGGGCAAGGAGTTCTGAGCCCTGGCGGTCGCGGGCGAGCCAGGAGGCGCCGGCGGCACGGAGCCCCTTGATCTCTGACTAAGATCAGAGATCGTGGACGCCGTCGGCCGCGTACGCAGCTTCAACCGGATCGTGACCCAGCGCGTGGGAGCGCTCGAGGACAACTTCCTCGCGCGCGACCGGCCGCTCGGCGAGGCACGCGTGCTCTGGGAGATCGGGACCGAGGGCTGCGACCTCGTTCGCCTGCGGTCACTGCTCGAGCTCGATTCGGGCTACCTGAGCCGCCTGCTCCGCTCGCTCGAGACGGACGGGCTCGTGGTCGTCGAGCCGCACGTGGCGGACCGCCGTGTTCGCGTGGCGCGCCTGACGCCCGAGGGCCTCAGGGAGCGGGAGCTGCTCGACGAGGCCGCCGACGGGCTCGCGCGGTCGCTGCTCGAGCCGCTCAGCGCCGCGCGACGGCAACGTCTCGTGGATGCGATGGCCGAGGTGGAACAGCTCTTGACCGCCTCTCTCGTCGAGATCGCTCGCGCGGACCCGTCACATCGCGATGTCCAGCTGTGCATCGGCCGGTACTTCGCGGAGATCGACGAGCGCTTCGAGACCGGATTCGACATGGCCCTGAGCGTGTCGACGACCCTCGACGACTTCCGGCCGCCGAGCGGCGTGTTCCTGCTCGCGCGCTTGCGCGGCGAGGCGGTCGGATGCGGAGGCCTGAGGTTCCGCGGCGAGGACCCGCCGGAGCTCAAGCGGATGTGGGTACGCGAGACCGAACGCGGGCTCGGGATCGGCCGCCGGCTCCTGACCGAGCTCGAGGCGCTCGCCGCCGCCGGTGGGGCCCGTTCCGTGCGGCTCGAGACGAACAAGGCACTCACCGAGGCGCTCGGCCTCTACCGCTCGACGGGCTATCGCGACGTGCCGCCGTTCAACGACGAGCACCACGCGCACCACTGGCTCGAGAAGTCGCTCGTCTAGAAACGTAAGAACCTGTTAATCGCAGCCGGGCTACTCTCGAAGGGTGCTCGTTCTGATCGGGGTTGGCTTCCTGGCAGGGATAATCACGGCGATCTCGCCCTGTGTCCTGCCCGTCCTGCCGATCCTGCTCGCCGGGGGCGCAAGCGGGCGCAGGCCGCTCCGGATCATCGCGGGCCTGGTCTCGAGCTTCGTCGTCTTCACCCTGTTTGCAACCTGGCTACTCGACGAGCTCGGACTGCCTCAGGACCTGCTCCGGAATCTCGCGATCGCCCTCCTCTTCGTGGTCGCGGCAACGCTGCTGATTCCGCGGCTGGCGCAGCTGATCGAGAAGCCGTTTGCGGGGCTCACCCGGTTCCGTGCCGGCGGCGGCGGGTTCGTCCTGGGGGCGTCGCTCGGCCTCGTCTTCGTGCCCTGCGCCGGACCCGTGCTCGCGGCGATCTCCGTGAAGGCGGCGACCGAGAGCGTCGGCTGGAAGGTGATCGTGCTGACAGTCTCCTATGCGGCTGGCGCAGCAGTCCCGATGCTGCTGATCGCGTTCGGGGGCCAGCAGCTCGCGGGCCGGCTCCGCTCCCAGGCCCCGCGCCTGCGGATCGCCTCCGGAGTGGTGATCGCCGTCGTCGCGCTCGCGTTCGCGTTCAATCTCGACACGAGGTTCCAGACGCTCCTTCCTGGCTATACCGCTGCGCTGCAGAATCCGATCGAGCAGAGCACGACCGCGGAGCGCGCGCTCGAGTCGATCACGCACCGCAAGTCGATCCTCTCCACGACGACCACCACCACGACGACTCCGGTCGCCCAGCCCGGCCCGGGCGCCTCCAACCTTCCGATCCTGAACCCGGCCGCGCCGGAGCTCATCGCGGGCGGCAAGTGGTTCAACTCGAAGCCGCTCACGCTCGCGAGCCTGCGCGGGAAGGTCGTCCTCCTCGACTTCTGGACGTATTCGTGCATCAACTGCCTGCGGACGCTGCCGCACCTCGAGTCCTGGTACACGGCCTACCACCGCTACGGCCTCGAGATCATCGGCGTGCACAGCCCGGAGTTCGCGTTCGAGCACGTCGGTTCCAACGTCCAGGCCGCGATCAAGCGCCTCGGGATCGAGTATCCGGTCGTCCAGGACAACAACTTCGCCACCTGGAACGCCTACGGCAACGAGTACTGGCCGGCCGACTACCTGATCGATCAGCAGGGCCGGATCCGCGCGTACTCGACCGGCGAGGGCGGGTACACCGAGATGGAGCAGAACATCGCGGAGCTCCTGGGAGCCTCGAGCCCCACGGCCGCGTCGGTTCCCGACCTGACGCCGACCGAGGACACGACGCCCGAGTCCTACCTCGGCTACACGCGACTCGACCCGACCCGCTACGTCGGGCAGGCGATCGCGAAGAACAGGCTTGCCGTCTATCCGTCCCGGAAGGCGGTGCCGCTGAACGCGCTCTCGTACTCGGGGATGTGGCGTGTCGAGCCCGATCAGGCGATCGCAGGAAACGGCGCGGGCCTCGCGCTCCACTTCCAGGGCCAGGACGTCTACCTCGTGCTCGGCGGACGCGGGAAGGTGAGCGTTTCGGTCGCCGGTGAGCCGGCAAGGACCGTGAATGTCGATTCGTACAAGCTCTACACCCTCGAGAGCTCGAAAGCGGTCAAGAACACGCTGATGAAGCTCTCCTTCACACCGGGAGTGCAGGCCTATGCCTTTACGTTCGGATAGCCGAGGTCTTGTCGTTGTCGGCGCCGGGGAGTACCCTGTAGTCAAGGAGGTCGGGAAGATGAATCGGGTCGGATCAGCCTGGAAGACCACGTCGCGCCTCGTCGGGACGTTCGCGCTTCTTGCCGCGCTCTTCGTGGTGGCGCCGGGAGCGCAGGCCCGCACCGACGACAACCCGGCGATCAACGTCCAGTTCTCGGTCTCCGGCCAGATCGCCGTCTCGCTCGTCGACGGGACCCCGGTCGGCACCTCGAGCGGCACTCCGACCGTCATCCCCGCCGGCTACTACACGCTGGAGATGATCGGGCCGGGCGGCTGTGCCAACGTCCCCTACTTCGACCTCAAGGGGCCGGGCACGAGCATCGTCGACAACATGGACGAGGGCGAGGTCGCGACCTCGACCATCAACCTCCATCTGCTGCCGAACTCCACCTATACCTGGCGGAACGACGATGTCGTCCCGTCGGTCGTCTACACCTTCACGACGTCGGGCGCGACCGTCGGCGCACCTCCCGTGGCCGTCGGCAAGTCAGGTCTCTCGTCCTCCGACCACGGGACGGCCGCCTCGGTCAATCCGTTCCGCACGACGCCCGAGGCTGCCGTTCGCGGCAAGCTCACGGGGCTCGTGTCCGCGGCAGGCAGGCTGACGATCTCGTACAAGGGCAAGAGCGTGAAGTCGCTCAAGCCCGGCAAGTACACGATCGTCGTCACCGACAAGAGCTCGACGAGCGGGTTCATGCTGTCCGGCAAGTCGAAGTCGGTGAGCGTGACAGGCGGCTCCTACGTCGGCAAGAAGACCCGCGCGGTCAACCTGACCGCCGGAAAGTGGGTCTTCGCACCCGCTCTCGGCGGCAAGCAGGCTTTTGCCGTAACGGTCGCGTAGAGCCGGCCATTTCCCTGACAGGAAATGGCTAGAAGGCCGGCGCCGCGGTACTAGCCATTTCGTCTCAGCGAAATGGCCAGATCGCTACGGGAAGCAGGAGTGCTCGCCCGTGCCGCCGCACCCCTGGCCCGGCCAGCCGCCGGTGTACTTCGAGGGAACGGAGCGAAACGCCGTCTTCCCGCCGTAGACGAGGGCGATCTCCTGCCGGTTGCCGAGCACGATGCCCCGCGGATCGGCGACGCGCTTCCCGTTCACGTACGCACGTAGCTGCAGCCCGCCGCCCGCGCAGTAGCCACCCAGACAGCTCGCGTCGAGACGCACGCCCCACTCGTCGAAGAACTGACCGAGCGTGTAGGTGCCCTTCCGGTCGGACTCGATGTGGATGAGCCCGCTCGTGCTGTGCGTGTGGATCGGTGCAACGGCCGCCTTCGCGAAGTAGACGTGGCCCGTCGCGCAGTCGCCGAGCTTCGAGCCGGGCGGGCATGGGCCCGTGTCGAACGGTCCGACGAGCCCGATCCCGGCCGGGATCGTGACCTTGCGGCCGTTCGCGAGGATGTCGAGATGCACGTGGTCGTGGCGGACGAGCGCGCCGACGTCCGGGATCAGGTCCGCATACCGGATCTGGCTCAGCGCGTAGGCAGGCAGTCCCCACGAGCTCTTCGTCGTCCGCGGTTTCGTCGAGGGATTCGACCCGGCGACGAGGGCGCAGGGGTCGATCACGCTCGCGGTCGAGGCCGCCGGTGTGAACACGTTGTAGGGCGCGACGATGCTTCCCGCGCCCTGCGTCGAGAGGAACGGGACGTTCTCCCCCGTCGACCAGAACCACACCTGATGGCCTGTGAAGGAAACGCTTCCCGTCTTCGTGTTCACCGCGTACGGGCCGGGCGAAACGAGCTTTGCCGTGCGCCCGGTCTTTGCGTTGCGAAGTGTGATCGTGCTCGGGCCGGCAAACCGGTACTGGAGCACGGTCGTGCTCACGCGGCCCGTCGGCTTCCGGGTCACGGTGATCTGGAGCGGGAACGGGCAGACCCCCGTTGCCGAGGTCCGAACGACCTGGGTGGCGGGAGAGCCGCCGACCGCGGAGGCGATTGCCACGGCCACGAGCGCTGCGGCGGCGGCGATCGCGGTGCCGGCGGCGCGCAGCATCCGTCCAGAGTACCCCCTTCGGGCTGAGTCGCTGGACCGACCTGGCGGCTAGCGTGGGGGCGCACCCCTCCGCCCTCGAGCGCGAGCCTGCGAGCGCTCGCCGGGCTCGACTGGCGGGTCTTTTGGCCCATTCCGGGCAAGTGACGGTTGCCAACTATCGGAACGAGGAACCCGGCGTCTCATCAGTCTGGGCTAGCCCACGATGGGCGGGCCGCTCATCCCCGTACGGCCCGCCCATCATTCATTCCCCGGTTGCGGGAGCGCTCCCTGGCGCTCCCGCGACGTTTCGGCCCCTGGAGTCTCCGGCCGGGCCACCTGCCGGGCAACCCGGTACGCTGCTGACTACCATGCCTGGGCAGCGGGAACGGCGGAGGGTGGAGCGTTGGATCGGGCTCGCGTGTCTGGTCGGGGCGCTGTGCGTGCTGCCACCGGGACGCGCTCACGCAGCGGCGATGCCGAATCACCACCAGATGGTCGCGCTCTACGTGATCGACCATCTCGGGCAGACCCCCCGGAACGAGGCCGCGCTCGTTCCCTACTCCGTCCCGTTCCAGAAGATCCTCTCCGGGTGCCACATCGGTGTCGACGATCTCACGAACCTGATGACGCAGATGAGCTACAAAGCCGGCGAGGTCGGCGCCCGTTATGTCACGAACCTCCAGGCGCTGAAGTCGGTCGCGCGACGCATCACCTGGGTGAAGCCTCGAGCCTGCGGCATGATCTACGACCGCGCCGAGGCCTATCTCGAGGACGGGCTCGGTTAGAGCGCGAGCCGGCCAGGACGCTGCTGTGCGCCCCGGGCCTCGGCGGTGTAGGCGAACACGCGCTCGCGGACGCCCTTGATCGGCTCGTCCTCGTTCCGGCGGCGCCAGCGCGCGAACCAGGCGATCACGGCGTTCGCCTCCACAGGAGGCAGGGGATGGGGTCGACGCAACCGGTCATCGCCCGGCCATCGTAGGCGTGTGCCGCTGGCAGGTGCGGAGGGAGCCGAACGTGTGGCCGGGGCTGCCGCCGCTTGCCGGGCGCGACGGTAGACGGATAGGCTCGTGTGCCCAGGTTGCGCGGTCCAGCGTGCCTAGGCAGAAGGCATGGCCGAACGCCGCACCCCGTCGACCCGGATCGCCCTCGTGGGCCTCGTCGCCCTCGCCTGCCTGGTCGTCCCGGCTTGCGTGCAGGCGAAGGGCATCCCGAATCATCATCGGATGACGGCGCTCTACGTGATCGACCATCGAGGCCGGCAGCCGCGAGGCGACGCCGACCTCGTTCAGTACTCGCGCCCGTTCCAGCGAATCCTCACCGGCTGCCAGATCAACGCGGATGCGCTCACGAACATGGCGATCGAGTTGAGCGACAAGGCGAGCTACCTCGGCGACCGGAACGTCACGAGCCTCCAGATCCTGAAGTCGATCGCACAAAGGGTTCCTTGGCGGACCCGGCACTACTGCCAGCCGATCTACGATCGCGCCGAGGCATACCGGGAAGCCGGCGCTTCCTAACGCCGTTCGAGGAACCCGAGCTCGAACATCTCGCGCGCCACCGGAATCGCGCGCTCGGCGAGCGAGGAGCGATCGAGTCCCTGAGCGACGGCGAGCCCGTCAGTCACCTCCGCCAGCGTCCGTTCCCCGTCGAGGCCGGCCAGCAGGTGGGCGATCAACGGGTCCACTCTGGCGCGGAAGCGGAGGCCGTCGTCGAGCCGCATCTCGATCCGCTCGATCGACCACTCACCGGATCGAAGCGAGACGCGCTGTTCGACCCCGGCGTGCTCGGTGAGCGCGAACCGCTCGTCCAGGACCGCACCGTCGTCTGCGAGGCCCGAGAGGAAATCCACGGCGTCGAAGATCCGGAGGAGATGTTCCGACGACCGCCGCAGGCCCGCGGGCGGCAGGTCGTACGCCCGCACCCAGTTCTGCCCGGACTCCCGGCGCCGCAGGACGACCGCGCCGTAGCCGATGCTCTCGGCACCGAGCCCGGCGAGGTAGTCGAGCCAGCGGGCGAGAACCGCCTCGAAGGCCTCTGCGTCGTTCACGTACCGGTCGCGGGTCCAGTTGGAGGCGTGGGTCAGCGGATCCTGGGTGCCGTAGTTGAGGAGGATCGCATCGCAGCCGGTTCCCTCGACCCACGTCCGGAGGGCCGGCGACCAGTCCTCGCCCGGCGTGTGGATCCAGGAGACGAGCAGGCTTCCGAAGCCGCCCTCGACGAGCATCGCGGGGGCGTCGTGGACGAGTTTCCTCGAGACCGTGTCGCCGGCGAGGCCGCTGTCGCGAAACAGGTACGCCGTCTCCGGTGAGATCACGTACGGCGGATTGCAGGTCACGAGGCCGAAGCGCTCGCCGGCTGCCGCCTCGAAGAAGCTCCCTGCGCGCAACTCGATTCCCTCGGCGCGGTTGAGGAGGGCGTTGAACCATGTGAAGTTGAGCGCGCGCTCGTTGATGTCGGTCGCGACGACACGGTCGCAGTGGCGCGCGGCGAGGATCGCCTGGATCCCGGAGCCGGTGCCGGCATCGAGCGCCTCCGCTACGGGGCGCCGGATCGTCAGGTGCGCGAGCGTGACCGACGGGTTGTGGATCCCGGCGACATGATCGGGATGCTCCTCGGCGGCATCGGGGATGTCCGAGACGATCCAGAGGTCGTCGTGGGGGACGAGCCGGATCCGCGCCTGGGCCGCGCCCTCGCGCAGTGCGACGAGCCCCATGCGCTCCATCTGCTCGAGAGGGAGCGGGCGGAAGGCACGGCGCGCATCGGCGAGCGCCACAGGTGTCCCGAGCACGAAGAGCGAGGCGATCGTTCCGAGCGGTTCGACTCCGGCGAGCCTCCGCCGCAGCACCGGCGTATCGGATGGCCGTGCAAGCATCTGCCCTTCGGCGCCGAGCGCCTCGCGGACGGTCGGGCCGTCGAATCCCGCCTCGATCAGCACCTGACGCAGCTCTTCGACCGCAGCCGGATCGTCGACCGCGAGCGGCCCAGCCCAGACCGGAGGGTTCGCGGCCATCGGCCTGACTCTATTCGGCGATCGACCCCGCGGGGTCGATCGCCGCGTCTCAAGGCGGTTCAGCGAAGGGCGATCCGTCGGACGTCTGCACCGCCGTAGCTCGGCACCCAGAGATCGCCGTCGCCGACGCTCAGCACGAACGGCTTCGGCCCCACCTCGATCGTGGCCGTGACGCGACCCGACTTCGGGTCGATCCGCGAGACCGTACCGTCGCCCATGTTCGGAATCCAGACCCCTCCGTCGGGGGCGATCGTCCCGTCCTGCGGCGTCAGCCCGACCTTCACCGAACCGAGCACCTTGCCGGTATGCGGATCGAGGTGGATCGCGACGTTGTCGACGTTCGAGGCCACCCACAGGTGGCTCTTGTCGGCGGCGAACCACGCGGGATTCGGATGGCCCACGTCGATCGTGCGGATCGCATTCGTGGCCGGGTCGATCCGGAAGATCGCGGTGCCGGTGTTGGCGCCGACCCACACGTAGCCGCCGGTGATCGACAGCCCGGCCGGCGCGGAGCGGGTCTGGATCGACCTGATCACCTTGTCGGTTCGCGGGTCGATGCGGTCGACCGTTCCGTCGCCGTTGTCCGTCGTCCAGACGGAGCCGTACCCGTAGGCGACGTCGTACGGGCTGGAGCCGACGGGAATCCGCGCGACGCGCTTGCGCAGGGTGGGGGAGACGCGATCGACGCTGTTCGTTCCGTAGCCGTTGACCCAGAGCGAACCGCCGCCGAACACGATGCCGCACGGGGCGCCGCCGATCGTGATGTTCGGACCGCTCGGTGCGTTCGTCTTCGGGTCGACTGTCGAGATCTTCCCGGCGTAGATGTCGGTGACCCAGATCTGGCCGTCCGCCTCGACGCTCGCGCAGGGCCCCATCGCGTGGGTCGGGATCACGGCGACGACGGCGGGTCCCGCTGCCGCTGCCGTCGAGACGCCCGCGACAAGCGCCGCGACCAACGAAAGCACAGCTGTCCGAGTTAGTCCGATATCGGAGTTTATACTACGACTTCGGACTAACTGCAAGCCGCAGCGCCTGCTCGAGCTCGACCAGCGCCGCCCGGACTGTCGAGGGCTCGACCGCGAGCTTCGTCGCGATGAGGCGATTCGAGTCGAGGAGCCCTTCGACCGCCAGCGAGTTCCGGCGCCGGCCCTCCGCGGTCAGCGCGAGCAGGTGGGAACGGCCGTCGTCGGGGTTCGGCGAGCGCTTCACGAGCCGCCGCTGCGTGAGCCGGGCGAGGTAGTCGGAGAGCGTCGTCGCCGGCATCCCGGCACGCTGGGCGAGCTCGGTTGGCGCGATCGGCTCGAAGACGGCGATGATCGACAGCACCGCGAACTCGTTCGACGTCAGCTTGCTCGGCGCGATCGCCCGGCTGAGCAGCGCGCCCGCGAGCTGGCCCGTGACGAAGAGCGGGAAGAGGAGGTTCGCCGCAGGCGTCTGAGGTGCGGCCCGGCGTGGCATGCGATTCAGGCGCGCGGCGAGGGATTCGGCGCGCCCGCGAGCAGATCGACGCAGCGGATCCGGAGGCGCTCGAGGCTCGAGTCCTCGGGATGGAAGCGCGCCTCGGCGCGGGCGCGCTTGGCCGGCTTGTCGCGGTAGAACACCTGCGCCCACACCGAGCCCGGCCGGGCCAGACGGATGGCCGTCACGAGCCCGACCGGCGGCAGGAAGACGCTCAGGAGCCCCAGCGTGAGCTTTCCCTTGAGGCACGTGATGACCGAGAGGAGGACGTTCACCGCGATCACCGAGAAGCCGATCGCACGCGGGATCACGGTCTTGTCGTGGATCCCGAAGGGCGACACCCCGACGAGCAGGAGGGCGCCGAGCAGCAGCCAGATCACGCTCACCTCGATCGAGCGGCGCCCCTCTTCCGTCCAGTAGACGTCGCGGAGATGGAACGTCAGTGCGAACTCGTCGAGGATGAACGCACCGCCGATGCCGAAGACGACTGCGAGGACCGCGCGGCCGGTGTCCCCGGGTGCGAGCGAGATGTCGAGCATTCCCGCCGCGAGCACGACGATCACCCCGAGGACCATGTGGTGGACGTGAACCCCGCCGAGGTTGCCGCCGCGCCAGCTGTAGCGCCGCGCAAGGCGCGTGTAGACCCGCACGCAGACGAAGGTGGCGAGTGAGGAGCCGAGGAGAAGCAGCAGTGCGTTTCGCCCCGCCAGGCCGTACCGGTGGATCTCCACCGGGTCATGCAGCGCGTGCCGGATGTGATGGATGTGCATCGGCGTGAAGAGCCGGTGGATGTGCCGCGGGACGAGCTCTGGAATGTGCATCGGCACGAATCCTAGGAGGACACGCGGGGAGTTGCATGTGATCTTCGTTACGGGGCGGCGCGGATAGCCTCAGCGCGTGGCGCTTCGCGACCGCATGTTCGCCCTGGCGCCGACGCGCCGCGCGCGCGCAGCCATTGCGGCGCTCGCGCTCGCGTTCCTTGCGCTCGCCGCCCTCGTCGCGGCCGGCGTCTTCACGAGCCTCGATCAGTTTTCGCTCGACCATCTGATGCCCTGGCTCGTCCCGGGCTCGCCGGCGGGAAGCGCAACCGCCGGCTTCTATCGCCCCTTCACCCTCCACTCGGCGACTGCGATCAAGATCCTCGACCTCTGGACCTACCCCTGCTCGGTGCTCGTCTCCGGGCTCGTCGTCGGTGTGGCCTGCCTGGTGCTCTGGCGCCGGCTGGGTACGGTCGCCGCGCTCGCGCCGGCTGCGGCGTGGGTCATCGGCAACGCGGTCGAGGTAGTCGGGAAGCACGTGATCGTCCGGCCGGCGGTGTATGGCACGGCGAACGGCGTGCGCATCCATGTGACCGCGTTCGACGACTCCTTTCCGAGCGGGCACATGCTGCGGGGGGTGCTCGTCGCCGGCGCGATCGTGCTTGTCTGGAAGCGGGCCGCGCCTTGGGCGCTCTTCTGGGTGGTGCTCGTCGGGCCCGCGCTCGTCCTGCAGGCCGCGCACACGATCACAGACGTCGTCGGGGGTGCGATCGTCGGCGTCATGCTGCTCGTGCCCGTGTTCGCGCTCGTGCACGCGCCGGAGCCTTCGACGAGATGAACGCCGAAGAGCCAGGCGCGGTTTCCGAGCTTCTCCTCCGGATCGACGCCGGTGAGCTCGGGGATCCTCCGGCTCTTCTCGCCTGGCTCGCCGGGCGCCGCGTGGAGCTGGCCGAGGCCGAGCTGAACGAGGCCCGACGGCGCTCGCTGCTTCTGCTCGCCTCCGGCGGCGATCCGCATCGCGAGCTCGGCGTCGACGACCGTGCGGTCAAGGCGCTTGCGGCCGACCTGCATACGCCGGAGCGCCAGGCGGCGCTCGGCGCCGGGCTCGACGACCTTGCGCGGCTCGCCCGCGACCTGACCGTCGTGAGGGAGGCGCTCCTCTTCCTCGCCGCGGACATCGAGCTGGCCTGGCGGCTCTATGCGCTCGGGCTCCTCGCCGAGGAGCTTGCCGACCCGGACGAGTGACGCATCCGAGTGATTTCGCTCAACCGGCGACCAGCACCCGCCGATCTCCGTGGCATGCGGCGAATCCTTGTATTCCTCTGCGTCTGCGCGGCCGCGGTCTTCGTCTCGACCGCCGGCGCGTCCCAGGTGATCTCGACCAGCACGGTCACCGGTCTCAGGATCCAGCTCAACGCGAAGGGTGAGGCGCTCCTCACCTACCGGTCGAACGGGCGGCTCGTGCACGTCCTCGCGTGGGGCGCCGAGAACGCCGTCCAGACGAAGCCGGGCGCCAGGCAGGTCGCGTTCCAGCTCGACTACTCGGGCGGCTACCAGAAGTACTTCCTGCACAACCCGCAGGCGCAGGCGCTCTCCCGCGAGTACCACAAGATCAAGGGCACCCCTGGATACCTCACGAGCCCCGTCGTGAAGAAGCTGCGGGCGCTCCAGCTGTACGCCGACAACTACTGGAAGACCGCGTTCCACGGTGGTTGCGGCTCCTACGCCGGACCGAAGCTCGCGTGGCAGACCACCGCCTGCAGCGCGCCGGACGGCAGCGACTGGGCCGTCCAGGAGTGGCAGCGCAAGCTTCCCGACTACGGCCTCGTGGGCAACAAGCTCGACAACGCCTGGGAGGTTCACCTCTCGCACTGGACGGGAGCGCTACCCGTGCTCACCGTGAACACCGACTGGTCGTGGCATCAGTGGAACCATCTCTACGGGACCTTCACCTACGACGGACTCCCGGTGTACGGACTTCACTCGACCTCGGTCGGCCAGCCTCTCGACAGCTTCGGCCGGAACGTCTACCTCGACACCTACGACTCGGCCTACGGCACCGGCTGGCGGCGTGAGAACAGCTTCCTGACCCACAGGGGCGACGGTGTCTTCTGCTACAGCGTCAACCCGCATCCCGGCCATCCCGCCGGAACGGGCCAGGACTATCGCGCCACGATCATGGGCCCCGGCGTCACGCCCGATGTGATGTGGACGGGCCTCGCGCCCGGGGCGTACGACTCCTCGACGGACGCCGAGCGCAACCTCGCGATCGCCGGGCTGCACGACTCGCTCTGCCGCCCGAACTGACGGGCCTCACGGCGGGGGCGGCTCCCCGCTGGTAGACGTTCCCGCGTGTTCGCGGATCCCGAGGCACAGAAGGAGCTCTTCCGGCGGTGGCCGGCCGGCGTCAGCGTCGTCGTCGCCGAGAGCGGCACGCGGCGGGCCGGGCTCACGATCTCGTCGCTCGTCTCGGTCTCGCTCGAGCCCGCGCTCGTCTCCATCTCGCTCGCCCGGTCTGCATCGCTCTTCGAGGTGCTCGACGAGGCGGGGGAGTGGGGGATCTCGATCCTCGCCGGTACCCAGGGCCGTCTCGCGCAGCACTTCGCGCGGAACGTCCCGCCGCTCGTGCTCTGGGACGGGATCGCCGTCCGCGAGGACGACCCGCGGCTGCTCTCGGACGCGGTCGGTTGGATCGTCGCCGAGACGGTCGACGAGCTGACCGTGGGCGATCACGTGCTCTTCGTCGGCGCGATCCGCTCGCTCGAGGAGGGTGCCGGGCCGGGCTCGCTCGTCTACTTCGACCGCCGGTACGTCACGCTTTGACGGCGATCGTCTTCGACCTCGACGGGATCCTCGTCGACTCCGAGCACGTGTGGGACGACGTGCGCGAGGAGCTTGCGCGTGAACGCGGCGGGAGCTGGCATCCGGGCGCGCAACGGGACATGATGGGGATGAGCTCGCCGGAGTGGTCCCGTTACATGCACGACACGATCGGGCTTCGAGAGCCGCCGGCCGAGATCAACCGCATCGTGGTCGAGCGCATGCTCGAGCGGTATGCGGAAGGCCCGCCATGGATTCCCGGCGCTCTCGACGCCGTCGGGAGGATGGCCGCTTCGTTCCGGCTCGGGCTCGCGTCGTCGTCGAACCGCGAGCTGATCGACACCGTGCTCGAAGCCGGTGGGCTCACCGAGCTCTTCGAGGCGACGGTCTCCTCGGAGGAGGTTGCCCGCGGGAAGCCGGCCCCCGACGTCTACCTCGAGGCGGCCCGCCGGCTCGGGCTCGACGCCGCCGACTGCGTGGCGATCGAGGACTCGCACAACGGGATCCGTTCGGCGAAGGCGGCCGGCATGGCCTGCATCGCGATCCCCAACGATCGTTTTCCGCCCGGCGACGCGGTCGCCGAGGCAGACGCCGTCCTCGGCTCGATCGTGGAGCTGACCGAGGCCGCTGTCGTGGCGGTCGGCTGAGTCATCTAGTCGCGCTTGCCGGGAACCGTGAACCGGAAGCTCGCGGACGACGTCACTACGCCCGCCGCGCGGAGCGAGACGGTTCCGGCGACGAGGAGGCCGGCCGAGCGCGTCGGAAGCACGAAGGAGCAGGTCTCGCTTCCGGCCTCGAGCGCAGAGGAGGTATGCGTCGAGGCCCCACCGACCGTGACCCGGCAGGAGGGCATCGCTCCGAGCAGCACGGGGCTTCCGTCGCCCCAGCTCGCCTTCACGACGGCGCGGATCCGCTCGCCGGGCGCCCGTGGGCGTGTGATCCGGAGGCCGTCGAGGCTGAGCGCGTCGCCGCTCGAGCGCCCCGTCACGTTCTCGAGCGCGGCCCTGGCGTTCAGCACGCCCCAGCCCGCGGTCGAGGTCCAGCCCGTCCCGTCGGGACGCGTTGCCGTCTGCTCGAGGATCCCCGCGACCTGGATCGCCGTCAGCGACGGCTTGACCGACCACACGAGCGCGGCGACCCCGGAGACCTCGGGTGCAGCGAAGCTCGTGCCTCCGGCATAGGCGTATCTCGCCCCGCCGGCATGGGTCAGCGTCACCGCGCACGAGCCGCTCTCCTCGAAATCGGTGGCGACGGCCGGGATCGCGCCGAGGATGCCGACCGTGCAACCCGTGTTGAACGTGCCCGGCGCGAGCAGCGAGAGTTGCGAACCCGAGTTGGAGAACGATGCCCTCGTGCCGTTCCTGTCCGAGGCTCCGACGGCGAGCCCTGCAGAGGCCACACCGTTTGGCTGCTGGATCGAGGACGCCGGGTAGTCGATGGTCGAGGCACCGTCGTTCCCCGTCGCCGCCACGACGAGCACGCCCGCGTTCGTCGCGTAGGTGAGCGCGTCGGTCACCGCCTGCGACGGGCTGTTCAGCACGATGCTGAGGTTGATGATCCGGACGTGAGCGTCGGCGAGCGTGCGGATGCCCTCGGCGACCTGAACGTCGGTCAGCGGCGATGCCTTGTACACGGCGAGCCGGCACGCGCCGCAGAAGCCGGCGAGACCGAACCCGTCGTCGTTTCGTGCGGCGATGAGCGAGGAGACGAAGGTTCCGTGGCCGATCACGTCGACGCCGGAGCGGTTGACCGTCTTGTCCCAGAACGTCTCGGCGACCTTTCCCGTCAGGTCCGGGACCGCCGAGATGCCGCTGTCGACGACGCCGACGAGCAGGTTCGAGTCGCCCTTCGCGAGGTTCAGCGCCTGGTCGGCACCGATCGCGTGGAACTGCCATTCGTACGGGACGCCCGTCGACGGATCGACCTCGTAGGTCAGCGGATCGTTGCGCACGTGCGCCGGCGACCCGGCGACGAGCGGCTCGACGTAACGGATTCGAGGGTCACGCGTCCGGGCGAGTGCGGCGAGCCTCGCCGGTGCCGCCGACACCTCGACCAGCCGGAGGCCGGGGAGCCAGGCGACTGCGCGCACGCCGAGCGTCCGGGCAAGCGTCCGCCCGTCGACCGCCGCGCGGACTCCGATCGTCGCGCGGCCGCCGCGAAATTGGCTCTCGGGCACACCGGGCGCGACCGTCGCCCAGGTCATGGGCCGAGCGAGTGGAGTCGGCGGCATGACCGAGGGAAGCGGGACGAGTGCCGTGTGCCCGACCCGGCCGGCCAGCGCCCCGGGGGCGGCGCCGAGCGCTACCGGCAATACCGCGACGAGTGCGATCCGGAGCCGCAGACCACGCATCCGTTGTCTATGCAAGCACGGCCGCCGCAACGGTGCGTCGACCGGCTCAGGAAAGGACGGTTGCGCGCGAGATCGACTCGATGCGCTTGGCGCGCGCGATGACGCTCGCCTCGATCAGCTGCGCCGCGATCGAGACGGCGACCTCGTCGGGCGTCCGTGCGCCGATGTCGAGGCCGATCGGCGCGTGCAGGCGGGCGAGGTCGGCGTCGCCGATCCCCCGTTCCCGCAGCCTGGCGTTGCGGTCGGCCCGGGTCTTCTCGCTTCCGATCGCGCCGATGAAGCCGGCGTTCGAGCCGAGCGCGAGCTCGAGGGCCGGAACGTCGAACTTCAGATCGTGGGTCATCATGCAGATCGCGGTGCGGGCATCGACCGGCGCGCGCTCGAGGAAGCGGTCGGGCCAGTCGTCGCAGAGCTCGTCGGCGTCCGGGAACCGCTCCTTCGTCAGGAACACGGTGCGTGGGTCGCAGACCGTGACCCGGTACCCGAGTTGCTTGCCGACCGGCACGAGCGCGGCGACGTGGTCGCTCGCCCCGAAGAGGTACAGGTTGGGGCGTGGGGCGTAGGACTCCACGAAGATCTTCTCGCCCTCGGCGGTCGCGACGATCGCGCTCTCGCCGAGCTCGAGCAGCGATTCGGCCGCGGCCGACGTGGGGCCGTCGGTGCCGTTCCCGTTCATCCCGCCGGCCGGCGAGTAGATCGCCTGCTCACCGAAGCGGTCACCCTCGAGCCGGAGCGTGACGGCGATCGGCCTGTCGGCCCGAACGGCTTCGGCCACCGGAGGCACGAGCTTCGGGTCGAGCCGATAGACCGCAACCGCGATCTTGCCGCCGCAGTTGAGCCCGACGTCGAAACCGTCCTCGTCGTCGAGGCCGAAGTGGACGAGCCGTCCGGGGGAGCCGTCGAGCACCTCCATCGCCTCGCGGATCACCGCGGGCTCGACGCAGCCGCCCGTTACGCCGCCTGCAACCTCATGCTTGGAGGAGACGGCGAGTGCGGCGCCGGGATCGCGGGGCGCCGAGCCGATCCGCTCCACGACGGAGCCCAGGGCGACCGAAGTCCCCTCGCCCGTCCATCTCTCCAGGATCTCGATGATGTCTTTCATCAGGAAGAGCCATGCTCGAATCGTGTGTCAGACCGTGATGTGAAACCGTGTTACGAGGTTGTGCACTTCCACAATAGCGCTGCAACCGACGGGCGCGAAACCCGTTTCGGCAATGGATGATTCTGCTCTCGGGGCCTCAGCGGATTGGTTGTAACCGAATTTCCGCCGGCCCGGTCTAAATCGCGATGCAAGATCAGGCCGCCACACTCCGCTTCGCCGTCTTTCCCCGGGCCGGGCTCCTCACCGACACGCTGCTCGTGCTCGGCGGTGCGGCGTTCGTCGGGCTCGCCGCACAGGTCTCGTTCCGGCTCGGCTTCACGCCCGTTCCGATCACCGGACAGACGTTCGCGGTACTCCTCGTCGGCGCTGCCTACGGGCCGGCACTCGGAGCGACGAGCCTCGCGACCTACCTGCTCCTTGGGATCGTCGGCGTTCCGCTCTATGCCGACCACAACCACGGCTGGAGTGTCTTCAGCGGAACCGACGGGGGATACATCGTGGGCTTCGTTCTCGCAGCGCTGCTCACAGGCTGGCTGGCGGAGCGCGGCTGGGACAAGCGCTTCTCGTCCTCGGTCACGCTGATGCTGAGCGGCAGCATCGTCATCTATGTCTGCGGGGCGGTGTGGCTGCACCACGTGATCGGCGGCAGCTGGAACACGGCGCTCGCCGACGGTGTGTACCCGTTCGTTCCGGGCGATCTCGTGAAGCTGTACCTCGCGTCGCTCGCGCTCCCGGGCGCGTGGGCGCTCGTACGCCGGCTCAGGTCTACGGACCGGTAGGCGGCCGCAGTACCGCGAACTGGTCGGTGATCTCGAGGCTCCGCGTGCGGAAGCCGAAGAGGGCCGCGGGGCGCCCCCCTGCCGGGCCCGGCTCGCGCCGGGTGCCTGACGGAACGAGGAGATGGCGGCGAAGGAGCACCCGCTGGAGGTTCGTCGCCGAGAGGTCGTGGGCGAGTGCCGCTCGGTAGAGGTCGCGTAGCTCGGAGATCGTGAACTCGGCCGGGGCAAGCGCGAAGCCGATGTTCGTGTACGAGAGCTTCGCGCGGAGCCGCTCCCGCCCGGCGAGCACGATCGGAGCATGGTCGAAGGCCAGCTCCGGCAGCGCGTCGACCGGGTGCCAGCGGGTATCTGCGGGCAGAGCGGGGTCGACGTCGACCGGGACGAGCCCGAGATATGCGGTCGCGAGCTCCCAGCGCAGCGGGTTCCGGTCGGGATCGCTCCGGGTCTCGAGCTGCTCGAGGTGGGCGAGCTCGCGCACGTCGACCTTCGCCGCCAGGTGGCGGCGGATCGACTGCTCGAGGGTCTCGCCCTCCGCGAGGTCGCCCGCAGGCAGGGACCAGAGGCCGGCGAACGGCTCGAGGGCGCGCTCCCAGAGGAGCACCTGCAGCCGGCCGCCTCGCACCTGGAGCACGACGGCGGTCACCGTCTGCGCCGGATTCACTGTTTTCGCCCTGTGGTCGTAAACATTGCTAGACTCCCGAACGAGGTTATCGACTATGGGGATAAAACCCGATCCGCCGCTCCTTGCCGACGAGCCTAGACCGTTGCCGGTGGAGCTGAACGGCGAGGCGCTCGAGCGCGTCGTCTCGGCCGCGCTCGCCGAGGACGTCGGATCGGGCGATCTCACCACCGAGGGTGTCGTTCCCGAGTCGGTCCGTGGGCAAGCGGAACTACTGATCGAGGAGCCGGGGGTGGTATGCGGCGTCCCCGCCGCGCTGCTTGTCTTCACGACGCTCGATCCGTCGATCCGGACCGAGGCTCTTGCAGCGGAAGGGGCGCGGATCGCCGGGCCGGCGGTCGTCGCGCGGATCGAGGGCGCGGCACGCGCGATCCTCACCGGCGAGCGCACGGCGCTGAACCTGCTCGGCCGCCTCTCGGGCGTCGCGACCCTCACCTCCCGCTACGTCGAGCTCGTGGAAGGCACCGGCACGACGATCCTCGACACCCGCAAGACGACCCCGGGTCTGCGCGCGCTCGAGAAGTACGCCGTGAGCTGCGGCGGAGCCCGGAACCACCGCGCCGGGCTGCACGACGCGATCCTGCTCAAGGAGAACCATTTGCGCATCGCCGGTGGGATCACCGCGGCGCTCGGTGCTCTCGGCGATCGCAACGGCACCCCCGTCGAGGTGGAGGCCGAGAGCCTCGAGGACGTGGCAGAGGCGCTCGCCGGCGGCGCCGGCCGGATTCTGCTCGACAACATGACCGTCGCCGAGATCTCCCGCGCGGTCGAGCTCGTCGACGGCCGCGTCCCACTCGAGGCCTCGGGAGGGATCACCCTCGAAAACCTTCGTGCTTACGCGGAAACCGGCGTCGACTTCATCTCGGTCGGTGCCCTGACCCATGCAGCACACTCCCTGTCCGTCTCGCTCGACCTGGAGGTCGCATGACCGTTCTCGACGTACAGACGCTCGCCGAGGAGGTGCGCGCGCTCGCCCGCGAGCGCGACGCAGTCATCCTCGCGCACAACTACCAGCTGCCCGAGGTGCAGGACGTAGCCGATTTCGTCGGCGACTCGCTCGGCCTCTCGCGGGAGGCGGCCGCCACGGACGCCTCGACGATCCTCTTCTGCGGCGTGCATTTCATGGCGGAGACAGCCGCGATCCTGAGCCCCGAGAAGACGGTGCTGATCCCGGATCTGCGGGCGGGGTGCTCACTCGCGTCCTCGATCGACGCCGCCTCACTGCGCGAATGGAAGGCCAGGCATCCGGGCGCCGTCGTGGTCTCGTACGTGAACACGACCGCGGAGGTGAAGGCCGAGAGCGATTTCTGCTGCACCTCCGGCAACGCCCGTGCCGTGATCGAGTCGATCCCTGCGGATCGCGAGATCCTCTTCCTACCCGACATGTACCTCGGCCTGTGGCTCGAGCGTGTCACCGGACGGAAGCTGAAGATCTGGCTCGGCGAGTGCCACGTCCATGCCGGGATCAGGCCGGCGGACATCGAGCGCTGGCAGGACGATGCGCCCGACGCCGAGCTGCTCGTGCACCCGGAGTGCGGCTGCGCGAGCCAGGCGATGGCCTTCGGGAACGAGCGCACGCACGTCCTCTCGACCGAGGCAATGGTCGATTTCGCCCGGAGCTCGGAGAAGGACAAGTTCGTGGTCGCAACCGAGACCGGCATCATCCACCGGCTGAATCGCGAGGTTCCCGAGAAGCAGTTCGTCGCCGCGCGGGAGGCTGCGGTCTGCCGGTTCATGAAGATGATCACCCTGGAGAAGGCCCGGGACTCGCTGCGCGACCTGAAGCACGTCGTCGCGGTCGAGCCAGAGATCGCCGCTCGGGCCCGCGGGGCGATCGACCGCATGGTCGCAATCGGCTGAGCTTCCGGACGCCGCGCTCGCCGGGCGAGCGATGATGGAGGCGTGAAGACCCGTTCGCTGCTGAATCCGGCGAGCCCGGTGGCGGGCATCGTGGCGAGCATCGCCGTCGTCGCCGCGGTCACCGGAGTGATCGCAGTGCTCGATCGCTGGATCCCGGTGCTGAGCCTCGCCGTGCTCTACATCTTCGCCGTCCTGCCGATCGCCGCGGTCTGGGGCCTCCGATATTCGGTCTCCGTCTCGATCGCGAGCATGCTCGCCTTCAACTTCTTCTTTCTCGAGCCCGTTCACACGTTCACGCTCGCCGACTCGCGCAACTGGTTCGCGCTCCTCGTCTTCGTCGCGACGTCGGTCGTCGTCTCCGAGCTCGCGGCCCGCTCACGCCGCCGCGCACGCGAGGCTTCGCTGCTGGCAGGGGTCGCAACCGCGCTCCTCGAGCACGGAACCGTCGGCGGCGAGCTCGAACGGATCTCCGCCGAGGCGGCGCGGGCGCTGCATGCCGAGCACGCCGAGATCACGCTCGGCCCCGAGACCCGCGAGGGCTACGAGCTGACCGCGAGCGGGCGCAGGGTCGGCACGATCCGCCTCGCAGGCGGCGGCGACGACAGCACCCGCCGGCGCCTCCTTCCCGCGCTCGCCTCGCTCCTCGGCGTCGCGATCGACCGTGAACGGCTCGAGCAGGAGGCATACGAGGCCGAGGCGCTGCGCCGCGCCGATACGATCAAGACCGCGCTGCTTCGTGCCGTCAGCCACGACCTCAGGACGCCGCTGATGGCGATCTCCACCTCGGCCGGAGCGCTGGCCCGTCCCGATCTCGCGATCGACCACTCGGACCGCGCGGAGCTGCTCGCGACGATCCTCGCCGCCTCGGACCGGCTCGACCACCTGGTCGGCAACCTGCTCGACCTCTCGCGCCTCCAGGCCGGCGCCGCCGAGCCCGAGCAGGAGCTGATCGAGCTCGAGGAGCTCGTCGCGGCGGCACTCGACGAGCTCGGCCCGGTCGCCGCGCGCGTCGAGGTCTCGCTCCCGGACGAGGCGCCGGCGGTCACGGTCGATGCGCACCAGATCCAGCGCGTCCTCGTGAACCTCGTCGAGAACGCGCTCAAGTACTCGCCGCCCGGCGAGCCTGTGCGCGTGCTGGTCTCGGCCAATGCCTCCGAGGCGTCGGTGCGCGTGATCGACCACGGGCCCGGGGTGCCGAGCCTGGAGCAGGAGCTGATCTTCGAGCCCTTCCATCGCGGGAGCCGGAAGGACGCTGCACCGGGCGCCGGGCTCGGGCTCGCGATCGCCCGCGGCTTCACGGAGGCAAACGGCGGCCGCCTCTCGGTCGAGTCGCGCTCCGGCCAGGGAGCGACGTTCGTCCTGACCCTTCCGGCCATGGCGCAGCCGGTCAAGGCCTGACCTGATCGTCACACTCCCGTTACGTAACCTGGCCCCGGACATGTCCAAAATGTCTCAGGCTCTGAGCAGGGATTTCTGCCTCGCGCTGGCCATGGTCGTACGGGACCTGGCTTGAGTGAAGGGCCGCGCGTGCTCGTGGTCGACGACGAGCAGCAGATCCTGAGAGCCCTGCGGACGAGCCTGCGCGGTGCCGGATACGAGGTGGAGACCGCGGAGACCGCCGAGGCGGCGCTCGCCGCGGCTGCGATGCGGCCGCCCGAGGCGGTGATCCTCGACCTCGTCCTGCCGGACCGCACCGGGATCGAGGTCTGCCGCGAGCTGCGCACGTGGAGCTCTGCGCCCGTGATCGTCCTCTCGGCGGTCGGCGAGGAGCGCGAGAAGGTCGCAGCACTCGACGCCGGCGCCGACGACTACGTGACGAAGCCCGTCGGGATCGACGAGCTGCTCGCCCGGCTCCGCGCCGTGCTGCGGCGCCGCGTGCCGGACAGCGGGCCGGTCGTCGAGGTCGGCGAGCTCGTCGTCGACCTCGAGAAGCACACGGTCACGATGGCTGGAGTCCCGATCCGGCTCACGCCGCACGAGTTCGAGCTCCTCCGCGTGCTCGCCGTGAACGAGGGCAAGCTGCTGACGCACCGCGCGCTGCTCCAGGAGGTCTGGGGCCCGGGGTACGGGAGCGAGTCAAACCTCCTGCACGTGAATATCTCCCAGCTGCGCCGCAAGATCGAGCCGGACCGCGCGCGTCCGCGGTACCTCCTCACCGAGCCCGGTGCGGGCTACCGGCTCGTGAACCCGCTCGCGCCAGCCCCTTAATTAAGACGATCTTCAGGCTGCGGGCTCGAACCCGCAGACGGCCTTCAGCCGGCGCCTCCTACGTTGGAGGCATGCAGGCAGCACGGAAGCGCGCGTGACGTACGACCTGGCGGCAATCGCGATCGGCCTCGCGTGCTTCGCGTTCGCCTTCCTCTTCCTCGTCCTCCTGGACAGGGTCTGATGTCCGCGGCAGACGCCTTCGGGCTCGTGATCTCGCTCCTCGTCCTCGCCTATCTCCTGTACGCGCTGCTGCGCGGGGAGCGGTTGTAGCGGATGTCGGGCCAGGGGATCTCCCAGATCGTCGTCTACGCGCTCGTCCTGATCGCGCTCAGCTATCCGCTCGGCCTCTGGATGGCGCGGGTGTTCACGCTGCCGCGGGTCGCCGGCCGGCTCCTCGGCTCGGTCGAGAACGGCTTCTACCGCCTCGTCCGCACCGATCCGGCCCGCGAGCAGGACTGGAAGGCCTACGGGACGACGGTGCTCGTCTTCAGCATTCTCTTCTGGCTCCTCCTCTACGCGATCCAGCGCGCCCAGGGCCACCTCTTCCTGAACCCGGATCACATGAAGGGCGTGCCGGCGCACCTGTCGCTGAACACCTCCGCGAGCTTCATCACGAACACGAACTGGCAGTTCTACGGCGGCGAGTACACGATGTCGTACCTGACCCAGATGGCCGGGCTCGCGGTTCAGAACTTCGTGTCCGCCGCCGTCGGGATCGCCGTGCTCGTCGCGGTCGTGCGCGGGATCGCGCGCCGCTCGTCGGGCACGCTCGGCAACTTCTGGGTCGACCTCTATCGCGCGATCGTCTACGTCCTTTTGCCGCTCGCCGCGATCGTGGCCGTGGTCCTCATGTGGCAGGGCGTCCCGCAGACGCTGAGCGGTCATGCAACCGCGACGACGCTTCAGGGAGCGCAGCAGTCGATCGCCCGCGGCCCCGTCGCCTCGCAGATCGCGATCAAGCAACTCGGGACGAACGGCGGCGGCTTCTACAACTCGAACTCGGCGGTGCCGTTCGAGAACCCGACCGGCTTCTCGAACTTCATCGAGATGCTCTCGATCCTGCTGATCCCGGCGGCCGAGGTCTTCATGTTCGGGAAGCTCGTCTTCGCCCGGCGGCACGCCTCGGCGGTGTTCGCGGCGATGTTCGTCGTGTTCGCGATCGGCGTCGCCGTGAACCTGCCCGCGGAACAGCACGGGAGCGCTGTCCTGCGCAGCTCGGGCGTGAACATCACCCAGGGCAACGGCCAGAGCGGGGGCAACATGGCCGACAAGGAGGTCCGGTTCGGCCAGGCGGCGACGGCCAACTGGACGGTTGCGACGAGCGACGCCTCGAACGGCTCGGTCGACAGCGGATTCGACGCGCAGACCCCGCTTGGCGGAGCTGTGCCCCTCGTCAACCTGTTCCTCGGCGAGGTGATCTTCGGCGGGGCCGGCTCGGGCCTCTACGGGATGTTCTTCTACATCATCATCGCGGTGTTCGTCGCCGGCCTGATGGTCGGGCGAACGCCCGAATGGCTCGGGAAGAAGATCGAGGCGCGCGAGATCAAATACGCGGCGCTCGGCGCGCTCTTCGTCCCGACCATGGTGCTGACGCTCGCGGCGATCTCGATCGCCACGAAGAGCGGCCTCGCCTCGATCTTCAACAGCGGCGTCCACGGATTCACGGAGACGCTGTATGCCTACGACTCGCAGGGCAACAACAACGGGAGCGCCTTCGCCGGGTTCGGCCTGACGAACTTCAGCGCCGACCTCGGCACGGTTGCGCTGCTCCTCGGCCGGTTCATCCCGATGTTCGCGGCGCTGGCGCTCGGCGGTGCACTCGCGAAGAAGAAGATCGTGCCGGCCTCGGCGGGGACGTTCCGCACGGACGGGCCGACGTTCGTCGTGCTGCTCGTGGGTGTGATCGCGCTCACCGCCGGCCTCATGATCTTGCCCGCGCTCACGCTGGGCCCGATCGTCGAGGGGTTGATGCACTGATGCGCAATCTCCTGAGCTCGGTGCTCGCGATCGCGGTGATCACCGTGATCCTCGGCTTCGGCTACCCGCTCCTGATGACCGGCATCGGGCAGGTCGCGTTCAGGAGCCAGGCCAACGCGAGCCTGATCCGGGTCGACGGCAGGGTCGTCGGCTCGAAGCTCGCCGCGCAGGGCTTCACGGGTCCGAAGTACTTCCACGAACGGCCGTCCGCGGTCGCCTACGACGCGATGGGCACGAGCTTCGCGAACCTCGGGCCGACGAACCCCGACCTGGCGAAGAACGTGAAGGCCGCGGCACAGGCGATCCTCGCCCTCGAGGGCCCCCACAACCCCGGCCTGACGATCCACGACATCCCGGTCGACGCCGTCACGACGTCCGGCTCGGGCATCGACCCCGACATCTCGCCCGCCTACGCGAAGCTCCAGTCGGCGCGGATCGCGGCGGTGCGCAAGCTCCCGCTCACGACCGTGGAGCAGCTCGTGTCGACGTACACGACCGGGCGCTCGTGGGGGCTCTTCGGAGAGCCGGGCGTGAACGTGCTCGAGCTCAACCTCGCGCTCGACAGGCAGGCGTCGTAGTGGCCCGCAGCTCGGCAAGCATCTTCTCCGGCGAGATCGTCGCCGGCGCGATCAAGGACTCGTTTCCCAAGCTCGATCCGCGGCTCCAGCTCAAGAATCCGGTGATGTTCATCGTCGAGCTCGGCAGCGTGGTCACGACCGGGATCTTCGTGCTCGACCTCGTGCGCGGCCATACCGGCTCGCTGTGGTTCGTCGGCGTGATCGCCTTCTGGCTGTGGCTCACGGTGCTGTTCGCGAACTTCGCGGAAGCCGTCGCGGAAGGCCGCGGGAAAGCGCAGGCGAATGCGCTCCGGGCCACGCGCACGGCCACGACCGCCCACCGCCGGATCGAGGGCGGAGCGATCGAGGAGGTGCCTGCGCCCGAGCTCCAGCGCGGCGACATCGTCGTCGTCGACGCCTCCGAGGTGATCCCGGCCGACGGCGAGGTCATCCACGGCGTCGGGTCAGTCGACGAGTCGGCGATCACGGGGGAGTCCGCTCCGGTGATCCGTGAGGCGGGGGGCGATCGCTCGGCGGTCACGGGCGGGACGCGCCTTCTCTCGGACCAGCTCGTCGTCCGCGTGACCCAGGAGCCCGGAAAGTCGTTCCTCGACCGGATGATCGCCCTCGTCGAAGGGGCCGAGCGCCGCAAGACACCAAACGAGATCGCGCTGAACATCCTGCTCGCGGGGCTCACGATCACGTTCCTCGCCGCCGTCGTCACGCTCAAGCCCTACGCCCTCTATGCCGGAACCGCGACCTCGCAGACTGTCCTGATCGCCCTTCTGATCGCCCTGATCCCGACCACGATCGGCGCGCTGCTCTCGGCGATCGGAATCGCGGGGATGGACAGGCTCGTGCAGCGGAACGTGCTCGCGATGTCGGGCCGCGCGGTCGAGGCCTCCGGCGACGTCGACGTCCTCCTGCTCGACAAGACCGGCACGATCACGCTCGGGAACCGGCAGGCATCCGAGTTCGTGCCGGTCGACGGCGTCTCGGTCCCGGAGCTTGCCGAGGTCGCGCAGCTCTCGTCCCTTGCCGACGAGACGCCCGAAGGCCGGTCGATCGTCGTGCTGGCGAAGGAGCAGTACGGCCTCCGCGGCCGTGAGCTCTCGGAGCTCGACGCGACGTTCATCCCGTTCTCCGCCACGACGCGGATGAGCGGCGTCGACCTCGACGGCAAGCAGTACCGCAAGGGTGCGGCCGACGCCGTGAAGCGCTGGGTCGAGGACCAGGGTGGGAAGATCCCGGCGCTTCTCGACGAGGAGGTCGACAAGATCGCCCGCGCCGGAGGCACCCCCCTCGTGGTCGCTCAGGACAACTTCGTGCTCGGCGTGATCCACCTGAAGGACATCGTCAAGGGCGGCATGCGTGAGCGTTTCGACGAGCTGCGAACGATGGGCATCCGCACGGTGATGATCACCGGCGACAACCGGGTCACGGCCGCAGTGATCGCCGAGGAGGCGGGTGTCGACGACTTCCTCGCCGAGGCGACACCCGAGGCGAAGCTCGCGCTGATCCGGGAGGAGCAGGCGAAGGGCCGGATGGTTGCGATGACCGGGGACGGCACGAACGACGCGCCGGCGCTCGCGCAGGCAGACGTCGGCGTCGCGATGAACACGGGTACCTCCGCCGCCAAGGAAGCGGGCAACATGGTCGACCTCGACTCGAACCCGACGAAGCTGATCGAGATCGTCGAGGTGGGCAAGCAGCTCCTGATCACGCGGGGCGCGCTGACCACGTTCTCGATCGCGAACGACGTCGCGAAGTACTTTGCGATCCTCCCGGCGATGTTCGCGTTCACCTACGCGGCGAAGCCCGGCGAGCGCGGCCCGTTGAACGCGCTCAACATCATGCATCTGGGGACGCCGAAGAGCGCGATCGTCTCGGCGATCATCTTCAATGCGCTGATCATTCCGGCTCTCGTCCCGCTCGCCCTGAAAGGCGTCCGCTACCGGGCGATCGGGGCGACGGCGCTGCTCCGCCGCAACCTGCTGATCTACGGGCTCGGCGGGATGATCTTGCCGTTCGTCGGGATCAAGCTGATCGACCTCGTCGTCCACAACCTCTTCGGCGCCTGATTGCGGGGGCGCTACCGGATCCTGCTCGGAATGGCCGCAGGAGTCGGCAAGACGTATCGGATGCTGCAGGAAGGGCGGCAGGCCGAGCTCGAGGGTGTGGACGTCGTGATCGGCTACCTCGAGCCCCACGATCGGCCTGACACGAGCGCTCTCGCCGAGGGGCTCGAGCGGGTACCCCACCTGCGAAGCGCAGTCGGGAGGGTCGAGCTGGCCGAGATGGACGTCGACGCCGTCATCGGTCGTGCGCCCGAGCTCGCGCTCGTGGACGAGCTCGCCCATACGAACCTCGCCGAGGCACGGAACGGCAAGCGCTACGAGGACATCGACCAGATCCTCGAGGCCGGAATCGCGGTCACCTCGACCGTCAACATCCAGCACCTCGAAAGCCTGAACGACGAGGTCTTCGAGCTGACCGGTGTCCGAGTGCGCGAGACGTTCCCCGATCGCATCCTCGACGAGGCGGACGAGGTCGTGCTCGTCGACCTGGCGCCGGAGGCGCTGCGCGAGCGGCTCCGCAACGGAAGGGTCTACGCGCTCGACCGCGTCGATACCGCCCTCGACAACTTCTTTCGCCTCGACAAGCTCGCAGCCCTCCGCGAGCTCGTGCTGCGGGAGCTCGCCGAGGACGTCGAGGCCCGCCGCACGACCGCCGTTCTCGACCCGCTCAGCCAGCAGGCGGTGGCGGAGCGGATCCTCGCGCTCGTCACGCCCGAGCCGCGCTCTCAGCGCATCCTGCGGCGTGCGTTCCGTTCGGGCCAGCGGCTCGGGTCGGAGCTGGACGCGCTCTGGGTGCGCCGTCCCGGGCAGTCGTTGAGCGAGGCCGAGTCCGTCTCGCTCGCCGCGTTGCGACGCCTCGCGAGCGTTCTCGGCGCGCACTTCATCGAGGTCGAGGGCGAGAGCTTGCCGGCGACCGTGAAACGGGTTGCGGCCGAGCGTGGCTCGACCTACGTGTTCCTCGGTACACCCGACGAGTCTCGGCGGACGGAGATCCTGCGCGGGTCGCTCGTCTCGAAGCTGGTGCGCGATCTGCCTGGAGTCGATATCCGGGTTGTCGCCGACCGTGCGCTCCGCAACGTGGAGCCTGACCGGTGACGATCGCACTCGTCGCGGCTCTCGCCGCCGTTGCCGTGGCCCTCGTCGTCCTCGCGCTGCGGATTCGGCGACCGTCGATCGCCCGGCGCGGTGCCGAGCGGATCCTGATCCCGTTCACAGGCGGCGCGCTCGACCCCAGGGTGCTCGCGGCAGGGATCAGGATCGCGCGTGCCGAGGAGGCGACCCTGGTGCCCGCCTATCTGATCGTCGTGCCGTTCGAACAGCCGCAGGAGACGGCGATGCAGCAGCAGGTCACGACGGCGATGCCTCTCCTCGAGGCCGTCGAGCATGCTGCGCTCAGGGCGGGGGTGCCTGTGGACGCACGGATCGAGAGTGGGCGGACGCCGATCCATGCGCTCAAGCGCCTCTGGGCCGCGGAGGCCTTCGATCGGATCATCGTCCCGGCACCCGCCGGGCGGGGCCAGGGATTCACGCCGAAGGACCTCACCTGGATGCTGACGCACGCGCCGAGCGAGACGTTGATCCTCCGGCCCGACCCGGCGCAAAACGGGACTGCAGCGGCGTAGGCCGGGGCGGCTGTCGCCCGGTCTGACGGGGAACGCGCAAGCCGTCCGCTCCGCAGGCAGCTACCTTTCCAGTCACGCAGGTTCGTCCGGAATTCTCATCCGTTTCATAGAAGCGCCTGCTTCCTTGGAACGAAAGCGAGGAGGCAGACATGGCAGAGGCGCAGGACCGTCTTACCGCAGACGACAAGGAACATCTGGCGAAGCTCGAGGAGGCGCTCTTCGAGATCCGCCGCGTGATCGCAGGCCAGGAATCGATGCTCGAGCGGCTGCTGCTCTGCCTGCTCGCAGGCGGCCACCTCCTGATCGAGGGCGTCCCCGGCCTCGCGAAGACGCTCGCGATCAAGACCACGGCGTCGGTGCTCGGCGGGACGTTCTCCCGCATCCAGTTCACGCCGGATCTCGTTCCGAGCGACCTCGTCGGCACGCGCGTGTTCCGCCCCGACAAGCACGAGTTCGAGACCGAGCTCGGCCCCGTCTTCTGCAACTTCCTGCTCGCCGACGAGATCAACCGTGCCCCTGCCAAGGTTCAGTCCGCGCTGCTCGAAGTGATGCAGGAGCGCCAGGTGACGATCGGGCACAACACCCACAAGGTTCCGGACCCGTTCCTCGTGCTTGCGACCCAGAACCCGATCGAGTCCGAGGGCACCTATCCGCTCCCGGAGGCCCAGGTCGACCGCTTCATGCTGAAGGTGCTCGTCGACTACCCCCAGCACGACGAGGAGCTGACCGTCGTCTCCCGCTCGCTCGAGCCGTCGCCTGAGCTCCAGCCCGTGCTGACGCTGGAAGGGCTCATGGCCCTGCAGAAGATGGTCGCGAAGGTGTTCGTCGACCCTGCGCTCGTGAGCTGGGTCGTGGATCTCGCCACCGCCACCCGCAAGCCGACGGAGGTCGGGCTCGACGTGATCGCTCCGTACGTCTCCTACGGTGCGAGCCCCCGGGGGCCGATCAGCGTGATCGCGGCCAGCCGCGCACTGGCGGTGCTGCGGCAGCGCGACTACGTCCTTCCCTCCGACGTCGAGGCGCTCGTACGCGACGCGTTCCGTCACCGGCTCGTGCTCTCGTACCAGTCGCTCGCGGAAGGCGTCACCTCTGACCAGGTGCTCGATCACGTGCTCGCGTCGATTCCGGCGCCCCAGATCGACCTCGGCCGGACTGCCACAGTCGCAGCGTGAAAGGCCTGATCGCCGCCACCGGACGTGTCCGGACGCCCGCGCAGCCGGGGCCGGGGGCGATCACGTCCGAGAGCCTCGAGGCGCTCGAGCTGGCGATCGGCCGGCGCGTCGACGGGCTGCTCGCGGGCGACTTCCGCTCCGGGTTCGCCGGGGTCGGGACGGAGCTGCACCAGGTCCGGCCGTACGAGGCCGGCGACGACGTCCGGCGGATCGACTGGAACGTCACGGCCCGCACCGGGCAGACCCATGTCCGGGTAGAGCTTGCCGAGCGTGT
Source organism: Gaiellaceae bacterium (assembly GCA_036271235.1). Classification (GTDB taxonomy): domain Bacteria; phylum Actinomycetota; class Thermoleophilia; order Gaiellales; family Gaiellaceae; genus PALSA-600. The sequence goes on along the minus strand of DATBBA010000084.1, from coordinate 30,337 downwards.
GCTCGTGACGTGGCTCGTCTTCGACGCCTCCGCCTCGATGGCGTTCGGAACCGCCGAGCGCCGGAAGGCCGACGTGGCCGAAGGCGTCGCGCTCGCGGTCGGCCACGCGGCGACCCGCCGTGGCAACCGGCTCGGGATGATCGCGTTCGGAAGCGGCGACCCGCAGTGGCGCCGGCCCCGCCAGGGACGACGCGGGCTGCTGCTCACCCTTGCGGCGCTCCGCGACGACCCCGCGGGTAGCGGCAGCCTCACCGAGGCGCTGACCCTCCTGGACGGGCTCGCCGGGCAGCGCTCGCTCGTGGTGATCGTCTCCGATTTCCGCGGCCCGATCGACTGGCGCAACGCGCTTCTCCGCGTTGCGGGCCGCCACCCGACGCTCGCGGTCGAGATCCGCGATCCACGCGAGCAGGAGCTTGCGGACGTGGGCGAGCTTCGCCTCGTCGACCCCGAGACGGGCCGCCAGCTTCGCGTCGATACCGGCGACAAGGGGCTGCGCGAGCGCTTTGCCGTCGCGGCGGCCGAGGAGCGCACGGGCCTCGTGCGGATGCTCGCCGCCGCGGGCGTGCGTCATGTCGCGCTCTCGACCGAAGGCGACTGGCTGCGAGAGCTCGCCTCCTTCCTGCGCCGGAGCGACTTCCGGTGAAAGGCTCCAGGCCCTCCTGGACGGCGATCCTCGTCGCACTCGCGATCGCCGCGCTCGCGATCGTCGGGATCGTGCTCCTGGTCCTCGCCTTCAACGTCTCGTTCAAGTCGCCGGCATTGCTCCTGCTCCTGCTCCTCATCCCGGTGGTGGTCGGCGCCTATCTCTGGGTCGACGGCCAGCGGACGAAGAAGGCGTCGCGCTGGTCGTCCCCGCATCTGCTTCCGAACATGGTCTCGGGCTCCTCCGGTGCTCTGCGCTATGTCCCGGTTGCGATCTTCGGGATCGCGCTCGTCCTGCTGCTCGTCGGATTCGCAAGGCCGGAGGCGAAGTTCACCGAGGCCAAGGAGGGGGCGACCGTCGTGCTGATGGTCGACACGTCGGGCTCGATGGGCGCGAACGACGTGAAGCCCACGCGGCTCCGCGCTGCAGACGCGGCGCTCACGGAGTTCATGAATCGGCTCCCGTCCAAGTACCGCGTCGCGCTGATCACGTTCTCGAGCGGGATCGCGGTACGGGTGGCACCGACCTACGACCATTCGACCGTGATCAAGGCCCTACCGGTGAAGGCGCAGCTCGACGGGACCGCGATGGGCGATGCCCTCGCCGAGGCGGTCGCCGTGGCCAAGAAGGCCGTCGGGCCGAGCAAGCCCGGCGCGCCGCATCCGCCGGCGACGATCCTGCTCGTGTCCGACGGCGGTAGCAACGCCGGCAAGACGACGCCGGAGCAGGCGGCGACCCTGGCGAAGAAGGCTGCGATCCCGGTCTCGACGGTCTCGCTCGGAACCGCCTCCGGGGTCGTCCATCAGAACGTGCCGCTCGGCAAGGGGACGAAGACGTTCCCGCTCGTCCGTCAGGTGCCGGTCGACCCGTCGACGCTGAAGTCGATCGCGAAGACGAGCGGGGGCACGTTCTTTGCCGCGCACTCGCCGACCCAGCTCGAAGCGGTCTACAAGGCTCTCGGGTCGCGCCTCGTCTACTCGAAGCAGTACCGGGAGATCACGGTCGGCGTTACGCTCGCAGCCTTCGTGCTCATCCTCCTCGGTGCCGGCCTCTCGGCCTTCTGGTTCCGGAGGCTCGTGTGAGCCGCCGCAGCGCTGTCGTCGCGGCCTTCGTCGCGATGCTCGCAGTCGCCGCGCTGCCCGGGCCCGCCGGCGCTGCCAACGAGTGCAACGGCATTCCGAGCTGCCTTCCCGTCGAGGGGCCCTGGGTTGCGGTTCCAGCAAACGGCGAGGTCGTCTTTGCCCTCGCTTGCCCGCAGCGGAAGGGGGTCGTCGCCGGGACCGACGCCCTCGCGACCTCGACCGATATCCGCGCGTCGTTCGACGGGATCCTCGGAAGCCCCGTCGCCTTCGGCCGGACGACGAACACCGCCGTCCTGTTCAGGGCCGTTTCGGCCCGTCACCGGGCGGGTGCGTTCAAGCCGTTCATCGGGTGTATCCCGACGCCGTCGGCCGTCCGGAACACGACGGCTGCGAAGACGACCCCGGTCGGCGCCCCGCTCGATCTTCGGTTTGCGACCCTTCGCGTCAACCCCGGGTTCCAGCGCGTCGTGACCCTGGGCTGCCCGGCCGGTGAGTCGCTCGTCGACAGCTGGAGCTCGACGGCCTTCGCGACCCCGAAGCCTCCGGCGCCCGGCCTCTCGAGCGCGATCAAGGTGAAGACGCACATCGTCGGCGGGCACGCCCAGATGATGATCACCGCGAGCGAGGCGCTGCCGGTCGCAGCCGGTGCGCAGGTCCAGCTCGGCGTGAGGTGTGCGGTCTGATGTCGTTCGGCTCCCCGTGGCTCCTGCTGCTCCTGCTCGCGGTTCCGGTTGCGATCCTGGTCGCGGTCCTCGCCGATCGCCGTGGTGCGCGCTACCCGATCGCCTATACGAACCTGTCGGTGCTCGCGACGGTCCTTCCGACTCGTCGAAGCCGCTGGCGGCGGCTCGTGCCGCTCGCGTTCCTGCTGCTCGCCCTCGTCTTCGCGGCCGGCGCGGTCGCACATCCACGCGTGCGGCTGTCGGAGCCCGACCAGAACGCCACGATCATCCTGCTCGTCGACGTCTCCGGTTCGATGCGCGCGAACGACGTCGAGCCGACCCGGCTGGATGCGGCGATCGACGCGATGCGCACGTTCCTCGACCGTCTCCCGAGCCGGTTCCGGGTGGGCCTCGTCGCGTTCAGTTCCGAGCCCGAGCCGCTCGTCGCTCCCACCTCGAATCGCGATCAGATCCGGCAGGCGGTCTCGTTGCTCGAGCCCGAGGCCGGAACGGCCGTCGGCGACGGGATCGGGGTCGCGGTGCACATGCTGAACACGTCCCTTCACCAGGCCGGCTACGTCCGGAAGAAGGGCCAGTACGTGCCCGGTGCGATCGTCCTGCTCTCGGACGGCGCGCAGAACCGCGGCATCCTGCAGCCGCTCCAGGCGGCGCACATGGCGAAGACATCGGGCATCCGGATCTACCCGGTGTCGCTCGGCACGCCAAACGGCAAGGTCACCTTCGGCTTCGGCGCGTTCACGAACTCGGTTCCGGTCCCGCCGGACCCGCTGACGATGAGCCAGATCGCGGCCGCGACCGGCGGCAAGTCCTACACCGCCCAGTCGGCTTCGAGCGTCGTCCAGATCTACAAGACGCTGGGCTCGAGCATCGGGCGCACGCACAAGCGCGTCCAGGTGACCTCCTGGTTCGCGGCGGCTGTGGCGCTCTCGCTCCTCGCCGCGGTCGGTTCGGCCGCCTTCCTCGGCAGCCGTCTCGGCTAGAGGTCGAGAGCGAGTTCGCGGAGCGCCAGGAACACCGCTTCGCTGAAGGTGGGGTAGGGCTGGATCACGTCGAGCAGGACGTCGATCGGCGTCTCGGCGCGGATCGCGAGCGTGAGCTGCTGCAGCCACTCGCCCGCTTCCGGGCCCACTGCGACCGCACCGATCAGGATCCGGCGCTCGGGATCGGCCGCGATCTTCAGGAAGCCGGGCCGCTTGGGCCGCTCCCAGGTCGAGAGGCGCGGCGTCGCGGTGAGCTTCCACGTCGCGATCTTCCCCTCGAGCGTGCCGACCGTCGCGACCTGCGGATCGGTGAAGACCGTGGCCGGGATCGCCCGATAGTCGGCGCGGGTCTCGCGGCCGGCGATGTCGTACGCGGCGATCCGGGCCTGGTACTTGCCCACGTGGGTCAGGAGCGCGATTCCGTTCACGTCGCCGATCGCCCACACGTTCTCGGCGGCGCGCAGCCGTTCGTCGACCTCGATGCCGCTCTTGCGCACGGTGAGCCCGAGCGCGTCGAGCCCGTCCACGTTCGGGCGGCGGCCGACAGCGACGAGGAGCTGCGAGAAGCCGATGTGCTCACTGCCGGCGAGCACCGCCGCCTTCGGCTCGAAGGACTCCGTTTTCGTACCGGTGCGGATCGCAACCCCGTCCTCGCTGAGGCCCGCCTCGACGAGCCCGCCGGCCTCTGCGTCGATCCCCGGGAGCAGGCGCTCGGAGGACTCGAGCACGGTCACCTTCGAGCCGGCGCGAGCGAAGAACTGTGCGAGCTCGCAGCCGACCGGGCCGCCGCCGAGCACGAGCAGCGACTCCGGGACCTCGAGCGTCTCCGTCGCCTGGATGTTCGTCCAGTACCCCGTGCCTTCGATGCCGGGGACCTGAGGGATCGCGGGCGACGACCCGGTCGCGATCACGAGCCGGTCGTACGGGAGCTCGCGTTCGCCGACCCGCACGAGCCCGGGCCGGACGACGGCGGCGTTCCCCCGGACGACCTCGCAGTCGCGTTCCGCGAGCCAGGCGACCTGGCCGGAGTCGTCGCGCTCCGCAACCAGGTCACGCCAGTGGAACGTGCCCGCCACGTCGAGCCGGGCCGGCTCGACGCCCGGCGCCCGGCGCGATTCCGCCACGAGCTCGGGCCCGCGGAGCATCGTCTTCGTCGGCATGCAGGCCCAGTACGAGCACTCACCTCCGACGAGCCGCCGTTCGACGAGCTTGATCTCGGCGTGCTCGTCGAGCCGGCGGAGGGCTCCGACGAAATGCTCGCCGGATGACCCTCCACCGAGAACGACGACCTGCACCTAGGTGAGCCCGTTGGCCTTCAGGAAGGCCGCGGCGACGCTCTTGGCCGACTTCTGGTCGACCTCGACCGCCTTGTTCATCGCGAGGATCGCGGGAAGCGTGAGCTTCGCCGAGACCGAGTTCACGACCTTCGTGAACGACGAGCCGGCAGCCATCACGACCGAGGTCTTCACGATCGGAGCCACGTTCTGGAAGCCCGTGATGTGCTTCGGGTCCGTGAGCACCGTGTACTTCGAAGGAGCGGAGAGCGGCGGATCCGTCGAGAAGACGTCGGCCGCGAGCACCGTTCCCGAATCGAGCGCCGCGTAGGGCGAGACGCTCCCGACCGACTTGAAGGTCGCCTTCTTGAGCCCGTACTGCTTCGCGTAACCGACGAAGCACGTGTTGCGGGTCTGGCACTCCGGGAAGCCGCCGAGCGCGAACGACCCGACCTTCTGCAGGTCGGAGATCGTCTTCAGCCCGTAGCGCTTCGCCGTCGCGTTCGTCACCGCAAGCACGTCCGTGTCGTAGAACGGCGTCGGGTTCAGCACGTCGTACCCCTTCGCCCCCTCGAGCTTCTTGGCGAGCGCGTAGGTCGCCGCCGCCGTCTTCGGCGAGCTCGCGTGATGGAACACGTCCTGCACGATCACGCCGGTGTACTCGGGATAGAAGTTGATCTTCCCGCTGGTGAGCGCCGTCTGGACGATCTCCGTCGAGCCGATGTTCTCCTTGTACGAGACCTTGAAGCCCTTGGCCTCGAGCGCCTGGCGGTACAGCTCGCCGAGGATGTACTGCTCCGGGAAGTTCTTCGTGCCGATGATGATTGTGGGCGTCGCGTGAGTTGCCGGGCGCGCCGTCCCGGCCATTAGCCCAAGGACGATCGCGACCCCGAACGAGATGGCGAAGGCCGCCCTGGCCGCCCTCCGATTGTGCTTTCTGATCACATCTCCTCCTTTGTTCCGTAGTCCCCTGCCGGAGCCAGGACCCTAGCCGCCCGGACACCTTTCGGGGTAGTGGTTTTCTGTAACGCAAGGAGGCCGAACCACACTCCCGCGGACAGCGCCATCACGCAAATCGAGGCGCCCAGAACGCCGGAGAGCCTGTAGGTGGCCTGGTTCGCGATGATGTCGCCGAGGCCGTTGCCGCCCGCGTACGAGGCGATCGGCGCGGTTGCGACGACGGTCACGGTCGCGATCCGGATCCCGATGTAGAGCAGCGGGAGGGCGAGCGGCAGCTCGATCCTCGCGAAGATGCCGCGGTTCGAGAAGCCCATCCCTCGCGCAGCTTCGACGGCATCCGCATCGACGCCCTCGACCGCAAGGTAGGCGTTCGTGAGGATCGGCCCGATCGCGAGCACGGCGAGCGCGATCATGTTGTTCGTGAAGCCCAGCCCGAGCAGCGTCAGGAAGACCGCGATCAGGAAGATGCTCGGGACGGCACGGCCGAAGATCGACGCGCCGATCGCGAGGTTCGAGCCACGGTGGTAGTGCCCGAGAACGAGGCCGACCGGAAGCGCGACGAGGAGCGCGAGACCGAGCGCCGCGCCCGAGAGCTCGATCTGGTCCCACGCTTTCGTGAGCAGGAGCGTCGGGTTGTCGATGATGAAGCGGAACGCCTCCACGAACGTGTGCGCGTTGGCGGAGTCGCCGAGGAGCCGGAGCGCTGTCATCCGGTGGCCGCCCTCGTCCAGGGGGTGACGGCCCGTCCCACCAGGATCAGGAGCCCGTCGCAGACGAGCGCCAGCGCAATCGCGAGGAAGCCCGCGGAGTAGATCTCGGTCTTGAACGGTGTCGGCAGCTCGATCGCATAGAAGATCGGGTAGCCGAGGGTCTGCTCCGAGATCGTGGCGGCGATCGTGGCGATCGCGATCGTCGAGACGACGGCGATCCGCAGGCCGCCGATCATCGACGGCAGCGCGAGCGGCAGCTCGACGCGCCTCAGGATCTGGTTTCGCGTCAGCCCCATCCCCCGCGCGGCCTCGAGCACCTCGGGTGGCGCCGCATCGAGCCCGGCGATGAAGTTCGGGAACAGGATCACGAGCGTGTAGGCGGTCAGCGGCAGCACGATCGTCGTGTTCGTGAGACCGGTGATCGGGACGAGGAGCTGGAAGAGCGCGATGCTCGGGAACGTGTAGATGAGCGCCGAGACGATCGAGATCGGCTGCTCGGCCCGGCGCCGGCGGTGCGCGAAGAGAGCGAGGCCGAGGGCGAGGGTGGTGCCGACGACGATCGCGACCGCGGTCAGCTCGATATGGCTGACGAGAGCGGGCTGGAGTGTGTCGCCCCAGTGGTCTTTCACCCAGCTCCAGCAGAAGGCCTTGTTCTCGGTGACGCACGACGGTGCGGACCCGAAGTTCGGGATGACCGGGCCGCCGGAGGCGATCATGAGAGCAGGGTGGCGGCGCGGGCGAGCGTGAGCATCCCGATGTCCTTCCCGTCCTCACCGACGACCACGCACCGGTCGCCGTCACCGCCGAGCAGGATCGAGATCGCGTTTCGCACCGTGGTCGAGCCCGGCACCTCGAGCGCCGGCCGGTCGGACGGAACCGGTTCGAGGTCGATCTCCGAGAGTCGCCGCAGAGCGAGGCGTCGCAGCGCCCGGTCCTCGCCGATGAACTGGGCCACGAAGTCGTCGGCGGGATGCGCGAGGATCTGATCCGGAGTGTCGTACTGGGCGAGCACCCCGCCCTCCCGGAGGATCGCGATCTTGTCGCCCATCGTGATCGCCTCGTCGATGTCGTGGGTCACGAAGATGATCGTCTTCGACACCTCCCGGTGCAGGCGACGCATCTCGTCCTGGAGCCGGGCCCGCGTGATCGGGTCGAGCGCGCCGAACGGCTCGTCCATCAGCAGCACCGGCGGGTCGGCGGCGAGCGCGCGGGCCAGGCCGACACGCTGGCGCTGTCCCCCGGAGAGCTGCGTCGGATACCGCTTCGCGTCGTCCGGCTCGAGGCCGACGAGCTCGAGTAGCTCGGCGCTTCTCGCGCGGATCTTCTCCTTGGGCCAGCCGAGGAGCTTCGGCACCGTGCCGATGTTCTCGCCGATCGTCATGTGCGGGAAGAGCCCCACCTGCTGGATCACGTACCCGATCCCGCGGCGCAGCTCCACCACCGGCAGCTCGCGGATCGAGCGCCCGTCGATCCGGATCTCGCCTTCGTCGAAGGGGATCAAGCGGTTCACGAGCTTCAGCGCGGTCGTCTTTCCCCCGCCTGACGGCCCGACGAGCACGCAGAACGTCCCGGCCTCGATCGTCAGCGAGAGCTCCTTCAGCGCTGCGCCGTCGCGCCCCGCGTACCGCTTCGTCACGCGGTCGAACACGATCTCGGCCGCCGGGCTCACGCGTTCGCCCCTACCTCGGAGCCCGTCCCGGCCGGCGCTTCGGCCTTTCGGATACCGGCGAAGCCGATCGCGCCGCCCACGACGAAGAGCGCAGCCGTGATCGTCATCGCGAGCCGGTAGCCCGGCATGTCGAGCTGGTCGGCGGCGCCCGCGATCGCAGCCCCGACGATCGCGATCCCGAGCAGGTTCGCGACGCGGGCGACGGCGTTGTTGACGCCCGAGGCGATGCCTGCATCGCCCGGGCCCGCGTCGGCGAGCACCGTCGCGGTGAGCGGTGCCACGATCAGCGACAGCCCGGCGGCGAACACGAGCAGGGCCGGGAGGAGCGACGACCAGTAGGTGAAGCCGGGGGAGAGCCAGCGCAGCCAGAGCGTCGAGCCGGCGCAGATGAACGGGCCGACGCCCATGAAGAGGCGCGGCCCGAAGCGCATCGAGAGACGGCCGACGCGCGGCGAGAGGAAGAACATGACGACGGTGATGGGCACGGTCGCGGCTCCCGCCTGCAGCGCCGAGTAGCCGGCGAGCTCCTGCAGGAAGAGCGTCAGGAAGAAGCCCTGGGTCGCAAGGCCGCCGTAGACGGTGAAGGTCTCCAGGTTGGCGAAGGAGAAATTGCGCCGCGCGAAGAGCCGCAGCGGCAGCATCGGATTCTTGCTCCGAGCCTCCCAGAGCAGGAAGAGCCCGAACATCGTGATCCCCCCGAGCAACGTCACCAGGATCAGAGGATCCGAGAAGCCGCGGCTCGGGGCCTCGATCAGGGCGTAGGTGGGCCCGGCGAGGCCGAGCGCGCAGAGGACGGCTCCGACGATGTCGACGCGGGCGTTCGGTTTGGCCGCGATCGGTGGGATCGCGATCTCGATCAGCACGAGGGTCGCGATCGCGATCGGGACGTTGATCAGGAAGATGCCGCGCCAGGAGACGGCGGAGACGAGCCACCCGCCGACGAGTGGCCCGACCAGGAAGGCGATCCCGGTCCAGGCTGTCCAGGTTCCGATCGCGGCGCCGCGCTCCTCGCCTTCGAAGAGCACCGAGATCGTCGCGAGCGACGCCGGCGTCAGAAGCGCGCCGGCGACGCCCTGCGCGGAACGGGCGGCGATGAGGGAGCCTTCGTCCCACGCGACCGCGCACAGCACGGAGGTGATCGCAAACGCGATCACGCCGATCACGAAGATCCGCCGCTGCCCGAAGAGGTCGCCGAGCGACCCCCCGATCAGGATCAGCGCGCTGAGGGTGAGCAGGTAGGCGTCCACGGCCCACTGCTGCAGCGCAAGCCCGCCGCCGAGGTCTCTCTGCATCGCGGGCAGCGCAACGGTGACGACCGTCGAGTCGACGAACACGATCGTCGACCCCAGAATGCAGGCCACGAGCGTCAGCCGCTTGTGCATTCCGTCGGTCAGATGCTCGATACTAGAGGCCGTTCCCGGGCAGGCAGCGAGAATCGGGCGCCCGGGCTCGACGACGAGGAGAGACGCCATGCCTGGCTACACGGTCACGAAGCTCGACGAGGTCGACGACGTCCTCGGCGACTACCCCGGTGAGATGCGCATGCTCACGGGCGCTCTCGGGTGCGAGCAGGTCGCCTTCACCTACCGCCGGATGCCGCAGCACACGGGTGGCAAGGGCTCCTACGGCCATCGCCATGCCGAGCAGGAGGAGGTGTACTTCGTCATCTCGGGGAAGCTGCAGTTCAAGCTCGGAGACCAGGTGATCGAGGCCGGGCCGGGCACGGCCGTCCGGGTGGCGCCGGAGCTCTTCCGCTCCGTCTGGAACGACGAGCCCGAGGATGTCGAGCTCGTGATCGTCTCCACGCGGGCAGACGACCCCAGGCCGGAGTACTCTCAGGACTTCTGGCCCGAAGACCGACCCTAGCCCCCGGGGGGAAAATCTGAAGCTCGTCACTGCGGCTGTGGCGCTGGTCGCCGCACTTGCTGCGACCGGAACCGCGGTTGCGCCCATCGCCCCGGGCGGGTCGGCGTTCGCGAGCAGCGATCCCGAGGTGACCCGGATCTGGGAGGCGTCCGTGCGAACCGCCAGGGACATGCTTGCGCCCGGTCCCCTGAAGACCGACGCCGAGGGGCGGCCCTGTGCGATCGCGCTACCGACGGTGCTGCTCGACGGAGTTGCGCGCGACCGCTGTCCCTACGCCGGAGATCAGGCTGTCACCGGGATGACGCTCCTCGTGTCGACCCCGGCGGCCGCCTCCGTCCTTCGCGCGATGATCCTCTGGTACGCCGACGCGCAGCACGAGAACGGCGCGATCCCTTCGAGCCCGGATCGTGGCGCCACGGTGGTCCGGATCGACTACAACGCCTACTGGGTCGAGGATCTCTACGACTACGTCCTCTACACCGGCGACCGTGAGCTCGCGAGGCAGGTCTGGCCGCACCTCGTGAAGTTGATGGATGCCTGGTACCCGGCCCAGGTCGGCGAGCTCGGCCTTCTCGTGAACGACATCGGCTCCGTCGACTACGGCGACATCCCGAGGACGGGAACGACGGTCGCCTACTACAACGCCGGGTACGTCCGCGCGCTCCGGCTCGCTGCGCAGCTCGCGACCTGGGTCGGCGAGCCCGGTCGTGCGTCGGCGTGGAAGGCCCGGATCGCTCCGGTCGCCGCAGGATTCGGGCCTGCGTTCTGGGACTCGTCCGTCGGTGCCTACCGGGACTCCACCGTCGGCAAGGTCGTGCATCCGGAGGACGGAAACGTGTTCGCGGTGCTGGCGGGGCTCGCCTCGTACGGCCAGGCCGAGTCGGCGCTTCACTATCTGGCCGGTCACGACTGGCAGCCCTACGGCGCAGCGATCGCCGACAACGACACCTGGGACGGGTTCCCGTGGGGCGACGACGCGGACAAGCGCGTCTACCCGTTCATGTCCTACTACGAGCTCGTGGCCAGGTACGAGACCGACCTCGACGCCTCGGCGCTCACACTCATCAGGCGCGAGTGGGGCTACATGCTCGCGAACGGCCCCTCGACGACGATGTGGGAGACGATCGGCCCGTTCGGCGGGCCTCCGGTGAACCCCGATCCCTCCTGGGATCACGGCTGGTCGAGCGGGGCTGCCCCCGCGCTCACGAACTTCGCGCTCGGGCTCACGCCTACCTCGCCGGGGTTCGGCTCCTACCTGGCCCAACCGCATCCCGCCGACCTCACGTGGGCGAGCGGGATCGTTCCCACCCCGAACGGGCCGATCAGCCTCCACTGGGCCCGCGCCGGCGGCGCGATCAGCGCGACGGTCGTGGCACCCGTTCCCGGACGGATCACGCTGCCCGCCGACGGCGCCGCCACGCTCGACGGCAAGCGGATCCCCGAGCAGTGGGGTGAGACCTCGGTCAGGGTTCCGAGGGGCACGCACACCCTCGTCGTGAAGCTGTCCTAGGCCTCGGCCGTCCGGAGTCCGGCGTGCCCCGTGCGCGGGCCGAGACCGTGGAAGGCTTCGGGCTCTCGCCTGCCCTCGACGCAGTCGGCGACGTACTCCGCGAGTGCCGGCCCGTGCTTGAAGCCGTGGCCGGAGCCGCCGCCGAGGAGCCACCAGTTCGCGTGCTCGGGGTGGCGGGCGACGAGGAAGTGCGTGTCGAGTGTCAGGTCGTACTGGCAGACGCGCGAGCCGATGATCGGAGCGTCGGCAAGGTCGGGGAAACGGCGGGCCGCGTACTCGCGGGCAAGCTCTTCCGTCGCACGGCCAGGTAGTCGGTTCAGCTCGTCCGGGTCGATCTCGACGACGCCGCTGTCCGGGGCGACCTTCACGCCAAGCCCGCCAAGCTCGCCATGGCCGTAGTAGGGGCCGTCGTAGTCGCAGAACCCCGGCGCTCGAGACCACTCGCCCGGCGCTCCGAAGAAGAAGACGTCGCGCCTCACGATCCGCTGTTCGACGAGTTCGGGGAAGAGCTTCGGGAGCCAGGAGCCGCAGGCCCAGATCACGACGTCGGCCTCGGGCGGCGCCTCCGGAGTGGCCCGCGCCGCCTCGACCTCCAGCCCCGCCGCGAGCGCGCGAGTCGCTGCGCGTGCGTAGAGAACGCCCGCGCCCGGTTCGTAGAGCGCCGAGCGGAGGTCGTCTCCGCCGAGCGACGGGAAGAGCGCCTTCGCCTCGTCGATGCTCAGCCGGTCGCAGGCGATACCGAGACGTTTCAGTGTCCGCTCGCTCCGTTCGCTGAAGTCTCCGGCGTCCGAGTCGAACCAGACGAGGCCGACCGGCTCGAAGAGCTGCTGGCCCGATTCCCGCTCGAGCTCGCGCCAGAGCTCGAGCGCCCGCTGCGCCGAGCGCACGTACCACTCCTCGTCGCCGTGCGAGAACCGAAGCAGGCGGGTGTCACCGCCCGAACCGGAGCGGACGGTGCCCGGCGTGTACTGCTCGATCACAGACACGTCGAAGCCGCGTCGCGCCAGCTCGCGGGCCGTCGACGCCCCGAAGACGCCCGCGCCGACGACGATCGCCCGGTTCACCGCTCGAGCGGGGTGACGCGTAGACCGAGCACGTCGGGCCGGTGAGAGTGGCCCGCCGGATCGAACCGCCGCCGTTCGGCCCAGAGGAGCGCCGGGTCGATGCCCGCTCCCTCGGCGCCGGCCGCCGCCGCCTCGGCCGTGAGCGCTTCGAGCCTGTCGATCGCCGCCTCGCGGTTCAGCACGACCGGTTCGGCCTGAATGCAGGCGACCTTCACGACGGCGTCCATCGCGCGAGCCTATCGCTTGACGTCGTGGTTGCACAACGCTAGCGTGATGCTAGCGATGGCGACCCTCCATGTCCGAAACGTGCCCGACCCGATCTACGAGGCGCTGCGCGAGCGGGCCGCCTCGAGCGGGCGGTCGATCGGGGCGGAGGTCGTGATGCTGCTGGAGTCGGAGCTCGGCCCAGCCGCGATCGTCCATGCGCACCGGCTCGGCGGCGGACACCGCCGGAGGCAGGTCTCGAGCCCGTTCGACCGCTTTGGCCCGCGCGCGAAGCAGGCCGTGCTCGACGCGCACGAGGCTGCGCGGAGCCTGCAGTCCGCTGCGGTCGGAACCGAACATCTCCTGCTCGGCGTGCTCCACGACCCGCCGACCCTCGCCTCCGCGATTCTCGAGGCCGCGGGCGTCGACCGAGACGCCGTGCTGAGCCGCATCCAGGCTGCGGGTGGGGAGATCGCCGCCCCGCCGTCCGAGGGCCTGCCGTTCTCGGCCGACGCGAAAAGGGCGCTCGAGTTCGCGCTACGGGCCTGCATCAACCTTCGCGATCTCCAGATCGAGCCGGAGCATCTGCTCCAGGGCATTTCGCAGGTCGGCGACTCCCTGGGCGGCCGGATCCTGTACGAGGCTGGACAGAGCCCCGGGAAGATGCTCAAAGACGTCGTCGCAGGACGAAGCGTCGACCTCGGCGGCCCAAGATTCCGCGACATCTCGGACGTGTTCCGCGTGCTCGAGCTGAAGGGCGAGGCAAGCGACTGGGAGCGTGAGCTGAACGCCTTCGCCTCCCGCGGCTACACGCTCGTCGAGATCGTCGACGGCCGCGCGATCTTCGCGGTCTCGACTCCCGCCGGCTAGGCCGCGTCGATCGCCTCCCGCAGGCTCCTGACGTAGTCGCGAAGGGCGTCCGGGCCCTGCTCGGCGACCTGCACGGCGCGCGAGCCGACGACGACGCCGTCGGCGAGCTTCGCGACCGCCGCCGCATGCTCGGGCGTCGAGATCCCGAACCCGGCGTAGAGAGGCTTGCCGGTGACGGCGCGGGTGCGCTCGACGAGACCCGCGAGCGCGGGGGAGACCTCGGTTCGCGTCCCGGTCGTGCCGGTGACCGTGACGAGATAGAGCCATCCGTCCGTTGCCTCCGCGCAGAGGGCGATCCGGGCGTCGGTCGAGGTGGGAGCAACGAGCTGAACCCGCGGCACCTCCGCGTGCTCCTCGACCGGGAGGTCGACGATGATCGCGCTGGTCGCGCCGGCCTTCCGGCTGTCCTCGACGAAGCGCTCGTAGCCATACGCCTCGAGGATCGCGGCGTAGGTCATCGGTACGAGCGGGACCGGCACGAGCGTGCGCGTGGCCGAGATGCACTCGAGGCACTCGGCTGTGCGCATTCCCTTCTCGAGGGCGCGCTCGGAGGCCCGCTGGATCGTCGGTCCCTCGGCGAGCGGGTCGGAGAACGGGATCCCGAGCTCGACGATGTCCGCGCCGCCCTCGACCGCCGCCTGCGCGAGCTCGGGAGTCTCGGGCTCGCAGACGAGGTAGATGACGAGCTTCGCCCTCACCCTGTTCGTGCTCATCGGGGCGCCGTGCGTGCGAGCACCTCGGCGAGGTCCTTGTCGCCGCGGCCCGACAGGCAGACGACGACGAGCTCGGCGTCGAGATCGAGCGTGCGCGCGAGAGCGTGGGAGCTCTCGAGCGCCGGGATGATCCCCTCGGTCTTCGCGAGGCGGTGGAAGGCGTCGAGCGCCTCCTCGTCGGTGCAGGGCAGATACTCGGCGCGGCCGGAATCGCGGAGCGCCGCGTGCTGGGGGCCGACGCCCGGGTAGTCGAGCCCCGCCGAGATCGAGTGGGCATCGGCGATCTGTCCGTCGTCGTCGGCAAGGACCGAGGAGCGTGCGCCGTGCAGGACGGCGGTGCGCCCGCTTCCGAGGCTTGCGGCGCCGGCCGCTTCGACGCCGACGAGCCGGACATCGGCATCGTCGAGGAAGCCGGCGAAGATGCCGATCGCGTTCGAGCCGCCGCCGACGCAGGCGATCACCGCATCTGGAAGCCGTGCCTCGGCGGCGATGATCTGGTCCCGGGCCTCCTCGCCGATCACCCGCTGGAGCTCGCGGACGAGCTCGGGGTACGGCGCCGGGCCGACGCAGGAGCCGATCAGGTAGTGGGTCGTCTCCACGTTCGTGATCCAGTCGCGGATCGCCTCGCTCGTCGCCTCCTTGAGCGTCTTCGTACCGAACTCGACCGGCCGGACCTCGGCGCCGAGAAGGTGCATGCGCTCGACGTTCGGGGCCTGCCTGCGCATGTCCTCGGCACCCATGTAGACGACGCAGTCGAGCCCGAATCTCGCGCAGACGGTGGCCGTCGCGACGCCGTGCTGGCCGGCTCCCGTCTCGGCCACGATCCGACGCTTGCCGAGCCGCTGGGCGAGAACCGCCTGGCCGAGTGCGTTGTTCAGCTTGTGGGCCCCGGTGTGCAGGAGGTCCTCGCGCTTGAGGTACACGCGTCGCTCGGGATCGAACCGCGCCGCGCGCGTCAGCGGAGTGGGGCGGCCCGCGTAGTTCGTGCGGAGCTCGTGGAGCTCGGCCCAGAAGGCGTCGTCGGCGCGGGCGCCGATCCATCCTGCGGTGAGCTCGTCGAGCGCCGGGATCAGGGTCTCCGGTACGTACCTTCCGCCGTAGATGCCGAACGTGCTCACCGTGCGGCGTCCACCCACGCGCGCACGGCCTCGTGATCCTTGATCCCGGGTGCACTCTCGGTCGAGCGGGCGGAATCGACGGCCCAGGGCCCGACGGCGTCGATTGCCTCGCGGACGTTCTGCGGCCCGAGCCCACCGGCCAGCATCACGCGGCCCGACTGGGAGCGTGCGCGTTCGAGGTGCGTCGGGTCGTCCGCTTGCCAGGGCAGATCGATGACGGTACCGACCTGTTCGCCGGCGCGGCGCAGGACCGCGTCGCGGGCCCTATGGCCGTCTTCGAGGGCGTAGAACTGGACGAGGTCCGCCCCTGTCTCGCGCTCCTCGCCGACGAACACCGCGACGCGGAGCACGGTCTCCGGGGCGTCGAGCAGCTCGTCGGCGCGGCGCGGGCTCTCGCGGGCGAGGATGAAGCCGACGAGGTCGGCGCCCGCGTCGATCGCGACGTCCACGTCCTCCTGACGGGTCAGGCCGCAGACCTTGACGAGCGGCCGTGCGAGCAGCTCCTCGAGCTTGGCGCCCGGATCCGGGGCACGCATGAGCGTCGAGCCGACGAGCATCGCCTTCGCCCCCGCGAGCTCTGCGGCTGCGCCCTGGGCCCGGGTGGCGATCGCGGATTCAGCGATCACGATCCGGTCGCGCGGCGCTCGTGAAAGCAGCTCGAGCTGGCCGCGGCGGTCGATCGCGAAGGTCGAGAGGTCGCGGGCGTTGACCCCGATCACGGC
This sequence comes from Gaiellaceae bacterium, assembly GCA_036271235.1. GTDB lineage: Bacteria > Actinomycetota > Thermoleophilia > Gaiellales > Gaiellaceae > PALSA-600. The sequence continues at coordinate 14,269 of DATBBA010000084.1, read as the reverse complement.
GGCTCCGAGCGCTTCGGCCCGGGCGAGCTCGGCCGCGTCGTGTGCTTCGACGAGCGTGTCGAGCCCGAGCGCTTCGGCCTCGTTCATCAGTGCCGCACACGCGCCGTCGTCGAGGTCGCGCAGCAGGAGCAGGGCGGCGTCGGCGCCGGCCTCGCGGGCGGTGCGGAGGTCGTCGCCACTCGAGAAGAAGCCCTTCGCAAGGAGCGGGATCGAGGTCGCCGATCTCGCGGCACGGAGGTCGTCCCACGATCCGGCGAACCGCTCGTCGACGAGCACGGACATCGCCCGCGCCCCGGCCCGCTCGTAGGCCGTCGCCACCTCGCGCACGTCTCCCGCGGGCCGGAGGTCACCGGCAGACGGCGACCGCCGCTTGAACTCCGCGATCGCTCCGAACCCGGGTTGAGCGAGCGAGTCGACGAACCTCATGTGGACAACGCCTTTCGGCTGAACGCGATCAGGTCGTCGAGCCGCGTTCCGGCCGCGCCGGAGTCGATCGCCACCCGGGCGAGGCCGAGGCCTTCGGCGAGATCGGCCGCATGGCCGGCGGCGGCGATTGCCCCTGCTGCGTTCAGGAGCACCGCGTCGCGATGGGCGCCCTCGGTGACCTCGCCCTCGAGGACGTTGCGCAGCTCGCGCGCGTTCGTCTCCGGGTCGGCACCGCGCAGGCCTCGCGGATCGCAGCGGTCGATGCCGAGATCCTCGGGATCGAGAGCGTAGGAGCGAACCGCGCCGCCGGCCACCTCGCAGACGAGGTTCGCGCCTGCGGGTGAGAGCTCGTCGATCCCCCCGGCGCCGTGCACCACGAAGGCGCGGCGCGCATCGAGCTGCACGAGGGCGTCCGCCACCGTGCGCGCGAGCTCCGGGGCGTAGACGCCGAGCACCTGGGCGCGGGCGCCGGCCGGGTTCGTCAGCGGGCCGAGGACGTTGAAGACGGTCCGTGCCGCCAGCTCACGCCTCACCGGCCCGGCGTACTTCATCGCCGGGTGATGGGCCTGGGCGAAGAGGAAGCCGAATCCGAGCTCGTCGATCGACTCGGCGATCCTCGCCGGCGCCAGCTCGAGCTCGAACCCGAGCGCCTCGAGCACGTCGGCGGCGCCCGTGGCCGACGAGGCCGCACGGTTCCCGTGCTTGGCGACCCCGGCACCGGCCGCCGCCGCGACAAGCGCCGCGGCGGTCGAGATGTTCCAGGTGTTCGCACCGTCGCCGCCGGTGCCGGCCGTGTCTACGAGATCGTCTCGCTGCGGGCGCACCGCCACGACGTGCTCCCGCATCGCCTCGGCGCAGCCGGCGATCTCGTCGGCCGTCTCGCCCTTGAGTCGAAGCGCGACCAGGAAGCCGCCGATCTGGGCCTGCGTCGCCTCGCCCGCCATGATCGAGTTCATCACCTCGCGCGCCTCTTCCCGCGAGAGGTCGTGGCCGTCGAGGAGCCGTGCGAGCGCGGCCTGGATCACGCCGCCTCCAGGAAGTTCCGCCCGAGCTCGGGACCGAGTGGCGTGAGCACCGACTCCGGATGGAACTGGACGCCGTCGACGCGGAGCTCGAGATGCCGTACGGCCATGACCTCGCCGTCGGCCGCAGTCGCCGACACCTCGAGGCAGTCCGGCACCGAGGTGGCGGCGAGCGAGTGGTAGCGCCCGGCCTCGAAGCCCTCGGGCATCCCGGCGAAAATCCCCTTTCCGTCATGGCTCACGGCCGTCGACTTCCCGTGGACGAGCGCCTGGGCCTGGCCGATCTCGCCCCCGAACGCGGACACGATCGCCTGATGACCGAGGCAGACGCCGAGCACCGGCACCCGTCCGGCGAGCGCGAGCACTGCCGCCTCCGACACGCCGGCATCCTCGGGCCGTCCGGGGCCGGGCGAGATCACGAGCTGGGAAGGAGCGAGCCTCTCGATCTCGTCGATCGTGATCTCGTCGTTCCGCCGCACCAGCACCTCCACCCCGAGCTCGCCGAACAGGTGAGCCAGGTTGTACGTGAACGAGTCGTAGTTGTCGATCAGCAACAGCATCTACATCGCCTCGGCCCGGTCGATCGCGGCCTCGAGCGCGGCGAGCTTGCGGAGGCACTCCTCGTGCTCGGCCGTCGGGTCGCTGTCGGCGACGATGCCGGCTCCCGCCTGAAGCAGCGCCACACCATCGTGCAAAACGATCGTCCGGATCGCGATGCAGGCATCGAGCGGGCCTCCAGGAAGCGCGTACAGCACGGCGCCGGCATAGGGCCCGCGCCGGTACCCCTCGAGCTCCGAGATGATCTGCATCGCCCGTACCTTCGGCGCACCCGAGACCGTCCCGGCCGGGAAGCACGCGCGCAGCAGCTCGAACGGGCCGATCCCGTCGCGCAGCTCGCCCACGACCTCCGACACGAGATGCGTGATGTGCGAGAACCGCTCGGGCTCGAGGAACCGGGCCACCTCGACGGTGCCCGGCACGCAGACGCGCGAGAGGTCGTTGCGGCCGAGGTCGACGAGCATCACGTGCTCGGCCCTGTCCTTGTCGGAGGCGAGGAGGCGCGCCGCATCGCCCTCGCCCGGCTGGGTCGAGCCGGCGATCGGGTTCAGCGACGCGCGAGTGCCGTCGCACTTGACGAGCGTCTCGGGCGAGGAGCCCACAAGAGCGAGCCCGTCGAGCTCGAGCAGGAAGAGGTAGGGGGAGGGGTTCACACGACGGAGCGAGCGGTAGAGCGCGAGCGCAGACACCGAGGTGCGCCGCTCCGCGCGTTGCGAGAGGACGATCTGGAACGCATCGCCGCGGCGGATGAACTCCTTGCACGCCACGACCCCGGCCTCGTACTCGGCCTGCGACGGGTAGCGGCGGGTCTCCGAGGCCGCGCCGGACTCCCGCGGCGGCGCAAGGACGTCCGCCTCGAGCGCATCGATCGCCTCGCCGCCGCCCCGCAGCACCTCGGCGACACCGAGGGCATGGTCGAAGCGCACGAGTGTGTCTGCCACGACGAACCTGCTCTCCGGCAGTCCGCGCCCGGCATCCGGCATCGGCACCGACGGCTCGAGCTCGGCGACGAAGTCGTAGCCGAGGTACCCGACAACGGGCTCGCTGCAGGCTTCGGCCTCCTCGTACCCGACGATCCGGGAGCCGCAGCCGACGAGCGAGTAGCGCCCGAGCCGCCCCTGCTCGACCGATTCGAGCAGAAAGCTCGCAGAGCCGAGGCTGCGCAGGCGGAGGTAGGCCCCGAGCGGGGTGAGGAGGTCGGTGTCGATCGCGGTCTTCGTCTGGGTCATGGCAGCTGGGTCATCGGGAACCGGGTCGCGGCAACAAAAAAGACCCGGTTCGGGTCTTCTCGGTGGAGCGGGGGGAGGCTGTCGTGCGCGATCAGCCGCACGCTCCCGCCCCGCTCGCGCGCCAGGACCACCAGCTCGTGCTCGGGGAGGGATTCATCGCCATCACGATAGGCGCTCCTGATTCAATCCGCAAGGCGTGGCGATTCCGGCACTTCTCCATGAGCTCCTGACCGCCGTCGGCCCCTCGGGTGCCGAGGAGCCGGCTGCCCGCGTCTGGCGCCAGGGGGCCTCGTCGTTCGCGGAGGTGCACGGCGACACCCTTGGGACGTCCTTCGCACGCGTCGGGCCGGCAACGGGGCCAACGCTCGCGGTGGTCGGCCACATCGACGAGATCGGGATCGCGATCACCCACATCGACGGCGACGGACTCCTCAGCTTCAGCACCCTCGGCGGGTTCGACGCGGACGTCCTCGCCGGACAGAGGATCACGATCGCCGGACGGGGCGGCCCGGTCGAAGGTGTCGTCGGCGTCCGGCGGCGGTCGCGCAGCGAGCGCGCCGAACGCAGCGGCATGCGGCGCGAAGACCTCCATCTCGACATCGGCGCCTCGAGCGCCGAGGACGCAGGAACGCGGGTGGCAGCCGGCGACGTCGGAGTCTGGCACGGCCATCCGCTCGAGCTGCCGAACGGCCGGATCGCCTCGCGAGCGCTCGACAACCGCCTCGGCGCCTATGCCGCGCTCGAGGCTGCGCGGCGAATCGCAGAGGCAGGCGAGTCCAAGGTGAGTGTGGTCGCGGTTGCCTCGGTCCAGGAGGAGATCGGCCACGACGGCGCCAGCACGGCTGCCTTCGCCCTCGAGCCCGACGTCGCGCTCGTCCTCGACGTGACGTGGGCGACCGATGTCCCCGGCGAGAGCGCACGGCGGGCCGGGAAGGTCGAGCTCGGCTCGGGTGCTGCGATCGTCCGCGGTCCCGTCGCCAATCGCGTCGTCTCGGATCTTCTCGTCCAGGCGGCAGAGGAGGACGCGATCCCGCACACGATCGAGGTGTATTCCGGACCGACCCACACCGACGCAGACGATGTACATCGCTCTCGGGGCGGCGTTCCGACCGGCATCGTCTCGATCCCGATCCGCTACATGCATACGCCCTGCGAGCTGGCTGTGCTCGATGACCTCGAGGCCGTGATCGCGCTCGTCGTCGCGTTCGCGAGCCGCCTCACCTCCGACACGAGCTTCCTGCGCTGATGTCGCGGAGCGTGATCGTCGGCGCGGTGAGGACGCCCTTCGGCCGGCTCGGCGGCGGACTTGCCTCGCATGCGGCGACGGAGCTCGGCGCGATCGCGATCCGGGCCGCGCTCGAGCGTGCCGGGATCGAACCGCACGAGCCGGAGTACGTGATCATGGGACAGGTGCTCCAGGCGGGGGCGGGTCAGGCTCCCGCACGGCAGGCCGCGATCGGCGCCGGGATCCCGATCGAGACACCCGCCGACACGATCAACAAGGTCTGCGCCTCGTCGGTTCGAGCGGTCGAGATCGCCGACTCGATGATCCGTGCGGGCGACGCCGACCTCGTCGTCACCGGCGGCATGGAGTCGATGTCGAATGCGCCCTACGCGCTCGAGCGGGCGCGCTTCGGGTACCGGCTCGGCGACGGCACGCTGATCGACCTGATGGTGCACGACGGCCTCGAGTCGAGCTTCGACGGGCTGCACATGGTCGAACAGGCCTCCTTCGTCGCGCGCGAGCTCGGCATCTCGAGGGAGGAGCAGGACGCCTGGGCCTTCCGCTCGCATCAGCGGGCCGTCGCGGCCGCCGACGCCGGGCGGTTCTGCGACGAGATCGTCGCCGTCGGCGAGCTCGACGCCGACGAGAGCCCGCGTCGCGACACCTCGCTCGAGAAGCTCGCCTCGCTGAAGCCCGCGTTCGACCCCGACGGCACGACCACGGCCGGGAACGCGCCGGGCGTGAACGACGGTGCAGCGTGCGTGCTCGTCGCGAGCGAGGACTGGGCCCGCCGGCGCGGGATCGAGCCTCTCGCCACGATCGTCTCCCAGGGTTACGTGGCCGACGAGTTCGCCTTCCTCGCCCGCACTCCGGCGAAGGCCGGGGGTGTGGCGCTGGCTCGCGCCGGCAAGACGATCTCCGACGTGAAGCGCGTCGAGATCAACGAGGCCTTCTCGTCGGTCGCAGCGCACTCGACGAGGCTTCTCGGCGCCGACGACGCACTCGTCAACGTCAACGGCGGCGCCGTCGCGCTCGGCCATCCGATCGGGGCCTCGGGCGCCCGCATCCTCGGCACGCTCGTGCACGAGCTCCGACGCGAGGGCGGTGGGCTCGGGCTGGCGGCGATCTGCTCGGGCGGCGGGCAGGGCGATGCCCTGCTGATCGAGGTATGACGGGCGTCCGCGCCGCCGGCGGCGTGGTCCTTCGCAACGGGTGCGTGCTGCTCGTGCACCGCCCCGCCTACGACGACTGGACGCTCCCGAAGGGGAAGCTCGACGCCGGAGAGTCATGGCAGGAGGCGGCACGGCGCGAGGTCGAGGAGGAGACGGGGCTCCGCTGCGAGCCCGGCGACGAGATCGGGCGGACGCACTACACCGACTCGCGAGGCCGCGAGAAGGAAGTCCGCTACTACCGGATGGAGCCGTCCGGAGAGCCGTTCGCGCAGAACGAGGTCGACGAGGTCCGATGGGTCCCGCTCGACGATGCGCCGGCCTTGCTCAGCTATCCGCGCGACGTCGAGCTGCTCGACCTCGTCGGGTAGCGAACGGTACGCTCGCGGCGATGTCCGACTCGAGCTTTCCGCACGTCCTCGTCGTCGGGGCCGGGCAGATGGGCGCCGGGATCGCGCAGGTCGTCGCGGCCTCGGGCCGTCGGGTCTCGCTGTACGACCCCTTCCCCGGAGCAGCCGAACGCGCCCTCGCCGCGATCCAGTCGAGCCTCGAACGCCTTGTCGCGAAGGGCGGTGGCGATCCCGCCTCGACCATCGCCCGGATCGCCGTCGTGGACGACCTCGAGGCCGCCGACCTGATGATCGAGGCGGTCATCGAAGACGCAGCAGTCAAGGCCGACGTGTTCGCGCGAGCCGACGCGGCGCTGCCGCCAGAGGCGATCCTCGCCTCCAACACGAGCTCGATCCCGATCGCGACCCTCGCCGCCGCCACCGGCCGGCCGGAACGAGTGGTCGGGATGCACTTCTTCAATCCGGTCCCGGTCCTGAAGCTCGTCGAGGTGATCCGTGCCGAGGACACCTCGGAGGAGTCCGCTGCCGCGATCGTGGCCCTCGCCCGCGAGCTCGGGAAGGAGCCGGTCGAGGCCCGCGACGTCGCCGGGTTCGTCTCGAACCGGATCCTGATGCCGTTCATCAACGAGGCGGTGTGGGCGCTCGCGGACGGAGTCGCGGATGCCGAGGCGATCGACACCGTCGCGAAGCTCGGATTCGGCCATCCGATGGGCCCCCTCGCGCTCGCCGACCTGATCGGCCTCGACACCTGCGTCGCGATCATGGAGGTGCTCCAACACGGGCTCGGCGATGCGAAGTACGCCCCGTGCCCGCTTCTGCGCGAGCACGTCGCCGCCGGCCGGCTCGGCCGGAAGTCGGGCCACGGCTTCTTCGACTATCCGTAGCGAAGGCGGCGTAGGGGTAGCTGTACCTCGCTGTCGTCGGGCTCGTGTGACGTTTCGGTGAAACGCCCATTTCGGGCGGTGAGTGCCCTAGGATCAGAGCGGAAGTGCCTGCGATCGATGATCTCCGGGACCTGCTCGAGCGGCAGCGGCGGGCGATCGAGCGCTCGGAGCCCGGTGTCCGCGAGGGGGCCGACCCCGAGAACCTCCATCGCTTCCGCGTCGCCACCCGCCGCTCGCGGGCGCTGATCCGCGCCTCGCGCCCGCTCGTCCGAGACCAGCTCGCGGCACTCGATCGAGAGCTCCGGTGGCTCGCAGGCTCGACCGGCGCCGTGCGCGACCTCGACGTGCTGATCGCGCGCCTGCGCGGGCTCGTCCCCGAGCTCGACCCCGATCAGGCCGGTGCCGAGTCGATCGTCGCCGCGCTCGAACGCGAGCGGCTCCGCCAGCGCGACAGCCTCCTCGCCGTGATCGACACGGGCCGCTACCGGGAGCTGCTCGCACGGTTCGAGTCGGTCGTTCCGACGCTCCGCGTGACCGACACGAGCGTGGCCCTCGCCCGGCTCGCGCGCAAGGAGCTCGACCGGCTCCGCGCCGAGTACGACGACCTGGGGAAGAGCCCGAGCGACGACGATCTCCACTCCGTCCGCATCCACGCGAAGCATGCGCGCTACTCCGCGGAGCTGGCCGCCACCTCCGAAGGCGAGCCGTTCGCACGGCTCGCCGAGTCCCTGAGCAAGGTCCAGGACGTGATCGGTGACCACCAGGACGCGGTCGTCGCCGAGCTGCGGGTCCGCGCGCTGGCAAGCGACGAGTCGCGGCTCGCCGCCGGGAGGATCGTCGAGCTCGAACGCGCCCGCCGAAGGCAGGCGCGCGCGGAGCTACCGGACGCGATGAAGAGCGTCGAGCGCCGGGCGCACGCAGCGTTCTAGGTTTTCAGGCCGCTTCGACCCGAGTCGAGAGCTCGAGCGCGGCCCCTTCACGGACGCCGCCTCGAACGACCCGCAGCGGCACGTGGAGCCGCTCGCGAATCGCCGCGAGGATCACGGCGCCGGCGGCGAGGGTCCGTACTCGCTCGCGCGGGATCCCGTACAGATCGGTGATCTCGTGCGATGCGGTGCGGGCGAGGATCCCCGCCACCTCGTCGAGCTCGTCCGCGCCGAGTACCGAGCCGACGATGTCGCGAAGGCCGCGCGCACTGCCCCCGACCGCGAATGCCGTCTCGGGCGCCGGCGGCAGGAAGCCCTCGAGCATCCGGTCGACCTCGTCGCGGGCACGCGCCACGGCGGCGTCCCCCGGTGGGTCGTCGTCGAGCATGCGGCTCGTGAGCCGCATCGAACCGATGTCGATCGAGCGCACCCAGGCGACGCCCTCACGCCTCGTCCCCACCGCAACCTGGGCCGATCCGCCTCCGACGTCGCAGACGGCAAGCAACCGCCGTGCGCCGCCGCGGGTCGCCGCGGTCGCGCCGAGGAAGGCGAGCTGGCCTTCTTCCTCGGCCGAGAGCAGGCGCACCGGCACTCCCGAAGCCGCAGCAAGCCGAGTGAGCAGCTCGGGCCCGTTCGAGGCCTGGCGGCCCGGGCTCGTCACGAGCACCTCGAGCCGCTCGACGCCGTGGCGGCGCGCATCGACGACGAAGCGCTCGACGAGGGCGAGCGTCTCTGCGAGCTTCGGCTCCGGGATTCCTCCTGTGCGCTCGATCGTCTCCCCGAGCCGCAGCATCGCCTTCTCGCGATGAAGCTCCTCGCCGTTCTGTGCGACGTGCAGGCGAACGGTGTTCGAGCCCACGTCGATGACACCGACGGGCATACCTCCATGATGACGCGGCCACATGTCGGAGCGCCTCCGGGCTAGACGCCCGGTGTCGCGCGCCTGCGGGCCCGCATCCGGCCGCGCATCGCCACGAGCTGCGAGACGCGGCGCCGCTCGTTCGCCTCGGGCTGGATGCGCTCCCACGACCCGTCGGGCCCGAGCATCCAGGCCTGCGAGTTGTCGTTCAGGAGCCGCCGGAAGATCGTCTCGATCTCGGCACGGACGTGCGGGGCCTCGACCGGCACGATCATCTCGATCCGGTGGTCGAGGTTGCGCGGCATCAGGTCGGCGCTGCCCATCAGGTAGCTGCGCGTCTCGCCGGCCTCGAAGCAGTAGAGGCGGCTGTGCTCGAGGAAGCGCCCCAGGATCGAGCGGACGCGGATGTTCTCGGACAGACCAGGGACACCCGGCCGGATCACGCACACCGCACGCACGATCAGGTCGATCTCCGCGCCCTGTTGGGAGGCCTTGTAGAGCTCCTCGACGATCCCCGGATCGGCGATGTTGTTCACCTTGATTCGGATGCGCGCCTGCTCGCCGGCTGCTGCGGCGGCGCCCACCGTGCGGATCCGTTCATAGAGCTCTCGCCGGAGGTTGAACGGGGCGACGAGGATCTTGCGGAACGCGCGCGGCCGCCCGAACCCGGTCACGAAGTTGAACAGGTCGGCGATGTCGGCGGAGATGTCGGGGTCGGCGGTGAAGAGCCCTACGTCCTCGTAGATGCGAGCAGTGGTGGCGTGGTAGTTCCCGGTCCCGATATGGACGTAACGCTGGAGCCCGTCGCCTTCCCTGCGGATCACGAGCGTCGTCTTCGCATGGATCTTCATGTCGGGGAACCCATAGACGACGTGGACGCCGGCCTGTTCGAGCGAGCGGGCCCACTCGATGTTGCGACGCTCGTCGAAGCGAGCCTTCAGCTCGACGATGCAGACGCTCTGCTTCCCGTTCTCGACCGCCTCGATCAGGGCAGGCGCGACCGCCGAGTCGTGGCTCGTGCGGTACACGGTCGTCTTGAGCGTCGCGACGGCGGGATCCTTGGCGGCGGCCGTGACGAACGCCTCGACGCTCGTCGCGAACGAGTCGTACGGATGCTGGACGACGATGTCGCCGGCCGCGATCTCCTCGAACAGGTCGCCGTCGGTCGGCTTGGCGAGGCGCCGCTGGGTCTGAGGCACCCACGGCTCGTACTTCAGGTCGGGCCGGTCGATGTTGTAGAGCTGCATCCCGTCGCGCAGGTCGAGCAGGCCGTGGATCGGATAGACGGAATCGGGCCGGACGACGAGCCGTTCGCTGAGCCGGGCGACCATCGCGCGCGAGATCGAGCTCGACACCTCGAGCCGGACGACGGCTCCGAAGCGGCGCTTGCGCAGCTCCGTCTCGACCGCCTCGAGGAGGTCGTCGGCGTCGTCCGAGATCTCGGTATCTCCGTCCCGGGTCACCCGGAACGCCGCGCGCTCGGTGAGCTCCATTCCCGGGAACACCCAGCTCAGGTAGTGCGAGATCACGCTCTCGAGCGGGACCAGGAGGCCGCGCTCCCCGATCGCGACGAAGCGCGGCAGCGTCTCCGGAACCTTCACGCGCGCGAACCGCTCCTCGCCCGAGTCGGGGTCCCGAACGGTGACCCCGAGCGAGAGCGACAGGCCGGAGATGTAGGGGAACGGCTGGCCTGGGCCGACGGCGAGCGGTGTCAGCACCGGGTAGATCTGGCGCGCGAACCGCGTCTCGAGCTCCCGGAGCTCGCCCTCGGTCGCATCCTCGACGCCGCCGATCAGCACCCCTTCGGCTGCGAGCGCCGGCACGAGCTCGTCGCGCCAGAGCCGTGACTGCGCCGCGCCGAGCTCGAGGGCTCCCTCGCGGACCTCGGCCAGCGCCTGCTGCGGCGTGCGCCCGTCCGGCGAGCGCACGTTCACTCGCGCGATCACCTGGTCGAGGAGCCCCGCCACACGCACCATGAAGAACTCGTCGAGGTTCGAGGAGAAGATCGCGCAGAACTTCACCCGCTCGAGGAGCGGCTCGGCCGGGTCGGCGGCCAGCTCGAGCACGCGCCGGTTCAGGTCGAGCCACGAGAGCTCTCGATTGAGCAGCGTCTGGCTCGGCGTTTCCGTCAGGGAACGGGGTGTCGTCGCCAAGGGGCCGACATCATCCCGGAACGGGGGCTGTGGCGGGGTGTCGATCTGGTGAACTCTATGCCTGGACCTGCCGCCTGCAGCGGCCCGTTTCCGGGGTTCCTCGTCGGTCGGCTTCACGTGGGTCACTATGCTGCGGCCGATGCGGTCGGACCGGGTGCTCGCTGTTGCCGCTCTTGTGCTCGGCATCGTCTTCATCGTCATCGGCGTCGTCTATTTCATCGAGCCGGCGAGCTCGTTGCCGGGCTTCTTCCCGGGGCATCAGTCCGGTTCGAGCCACCATCACGCGAAGCACGGAATCGCGGCGGTGCTGCTCGGCGCCGCGTGCCTCGTCTTCGCCTGGTTCAAGTCCGGGCCGAAGCGCCCCGCTACGACCGCGTGATCGCCGCAGCGCCGATCTCCTACGCGAGGGCGATCATCCTCGGGGCGGTTCAGGGCGTCTCGGAGCTCTTCCCGATCTCGAGCCTCGGCCACGCCGTGATCCTGCCGAAGGTGCTCGGATGGGACATCCACCAGAACGACAAGTACTTCATCTCGTTCCTCGTGGCGCTCCACCTCGCGACCGCGCTCGTCCTGCTCGGGTTCTTCTGGCGCGACTGGGTGCGGATCGTCGCGGGGCTCGGGCGTTCACTGCGCGACCGCGGAATCGCGCCGGACGACAGCGATGCGAAGCTCGGGTGGCTGCTCGTCGTCGGAACGATTCCGGCCGGGATCCTCGGGCTGGCATTCCAGGACAAGCTCGCCAAGGTCTTCGCCTCGGCGACCTCCGCCGCGCTGTTCCTGACGCTGAACGGGGTGATGCTCCTGCTCGCCGAACGGCTGCGGCGTCGCGCCCCGCAGACCGACTCCGACGACGACACCCGGATCGCGCGCCAGGTCGGCTGGTCCCAGGCTGTCGGCGTCGGGGCCGCCCAGGCGCTCTCGCTCATCCCCGGCTTCTCCCGCTCCGGCGCTGCCATGAGCGGCGGCCTGCGCGTCGGGCTCTCGAACGAGGACGCCGCGCGCTTCGCGTTCCTGCTCGCGACGCCGCTGATCGGAGCCGCCGCCCTCCTCAAGCTGCCCGAGCTGCTCGGAAGCGAGGGCAACGGCGTTCGCGGGCCGGCGCTCGCGGGTGCTCTCGCGGCTGCGGTCACCGCCTACCTGTCGATTCGGTTCCTGATGCGCTTCTTCGAGACGCGCACGCTGCTCCCGTTCGCGATCTACAGCCTCTGCGTCGGGATCGGCACGAGCATCTACTTCGCGGTCTCCTGAGACGCCACAGTCGTTTCGGTCTGGTGACGATCTGGTAAAAGCCTCACGCGATGGCTCGCCTTCGCCTGACGCCGCAGAAGCGCGAGTTCTTCGACCTGTTCACGCAGGCCTCGGCGAACAGCCACGAGATCGCGAAGCTCCTCGTCCAGCTGCTCGAGACCTGGCCGGAGAGCCGGGATCTGCTCCCGGCGATCCGTGACGCCGAGCACGAAGGAGACCGGCTCACCCACGAAGTGATCAGGGTGCTCAACAGCACGTTCGTGACGCCGTTCGACCGCGACGACATCTACCGGCTCGCAACCGTGATCGACGACATCTGCGATCACATCGACGAGGCCGCCGACGACATCGACGCCTACGAGGTGACCGATGTCCCGCCGCTGGCCCTCGAGCAGGCCCGGGTCGTGGAGCGCGCAGCGGCCCAGCTGCACGAGGCGATGCAGCTGCTCGAGGGCTTCCGGGACTCGCACCCACAGCTCCTCGCGCTGCGCGAGCTCGAGGACGAGGGCGACCGGTTGTCGCGCGAGGCCGTTGCGGATCTCTTCCGTTCGGGCAAGGAACCGTTGACGATCATCCGCTGGAAGGACATCCACGAGCAGATCGAGGAGGCCGTGGATGCGTGCGAGAACGCGGCCGACGTGCTCGAGGCGATTCTCGTCAAGAACCGTTGACGCTGCTCGTCATCACGGTGTGCTTCGCGCTCGCCTTCGACTTCACGAACGGGTTCCACGACACGGCGAACGCAGTCGCGACGAGCGTTTCGACGCGGGCGCTCTCGCCTCGCGTCGCCGTTGCGGTCGCGGCGATCGCGAACCTCGCCGGCGCGTTTGCGACGACCGCGGTGGCGACCACGGTCGGCAAGGGAATCATCGACTCGAACCTCGCGACCGAGAAGACGGTGCTCGCGGCCGTCGTCGGCGCGATCGTCTGGAACCTGCTGACGTGGTGGCTCGGGCTTCCCTCCTCGTCGTCCCACGCACTGATCGGCGGTCTCGTCGGTGCCGCGCTCGCGCAGTCCGGCCCGAGTGGCGTGGAGTGGCACGGCGTCGTCCACAAGGTGATCATCCCCGCGGTCTGGGCGCCCGCGATCGCCTTCGGAGTCGCATTCGTGCTGCTCGTCGCGATCTACTGGCTCTTCAAGTGGCTCACGCCGGGCACGGCGAACCGCTCGTTCCGCCTCGGACAGCTCGCGACCGGAACGTGGGTCGGCTTCGCCCACGGCGCGAACGACGCCCAGAAGACGATGGGAGTGATCGCGCTCGCGCTCTACTCCGAGGGGCAGATCGACCATTTCTACATCCCGACATGGGTCAAGATCGCCGCGGGTCTCGCCATCGCGGGCGGCACGTACTCGGGCGGCTGGCGCATCATGCGCACGGTCGGCCAGCGCGTCTACAAGCTCGAACCCGAAAGCGGGTTCGCCTCGCAGGCGAGCGCCGGCGCGGTGATCTGGGCCTCGACGAGGTACGGCTACCCGCTCTCGACGACCCACGTCGTCACCGGCGCCGTGATGGGCTCCGGCTCGACGAAGCGCTTCTCGGCGGTGCGCTGGGGCGTCGCCGGGAACATCGTCGTCGCCTGGGTCCTGACGATCCCGGCTGCGGCACTCGTCGCGGCGGCGTGTTACTACCCGCTCGAGGCGATCTTTTGAAGTTCGGGCTCGGTGCCGGGAGCGGCGAGATGTACGCGCTCATCGCGGAGGCCGGCGAGAATGCGTTCGCGATCGCCCGGGCGGTGGAGGAGCGCTTCCGCGAGTACCCGTCGAGCTCGGTCACCCAGGCCCACGTCAAGGCACTCGAGCACGAGGGCGACCGGATCGTCTCCGAGCTCCTGCGCTCGGTCGAGGCGCAGTTCGTGACCCCGTACGACCGTCAGGACATCGTGACGCTCGCCTACGCGATCGACGAGGTTCCGGACAAGATCGAGAGTGCATCCGAGCTGCTCGGGCTCTACGGCGTCGAGGGGCCCACGCGGCAGTCGCTCCAGCTCTGCCGTTTGCTCGTCGATGCGACCCATGAGCTCGCGAAGCTTCTCGCGGGCCTCAAGGGCCTGCGTGGCTCGGCGCCCGAGATCCTCGCCGTGAAGGCGATCGAGGACGAGGCGGATACGGTCGCCCGTGCTGCACGGGCGGGCCTCTTCAAGGACGACCGGATCGACCCGATGCTCGTCATCCGCTGGAAGGGGATCTACGAGGCGCTCGAGGACGCCGTCGACGCGTGC
>DATBBA010000083.1:0-50917 GCA_036271235.1 Gaiellaceae bacterium | reverse complement strand
CGGGCCGGCGGAGCGAACGCCATCATCTTCAGAGTCTAGGCTCGCCGATCGTGATCGGCACCTACGCAGCAGCCCTCGCCGTCTGCGTCGCCTCGCTGGCGATCGGACAGGCGGTGATCGTCCTCTGCGGGCGGCGCCGCTGGTCGTGGGCGTCGGCCCCGGTCGGCCTGGCGATCCTCGGCGCGGTCTGCTGGGCGACGGTGCGGCTGCCCGGCCACGGCTCGATCTCCGCGATCCTCGTCCTCATCCTGGTCGCCGCCTCGCTCGGCTACCTGCAGGGCAAGGGGATCTGGCGCGAGGGCTTCACGGTCGGCTGGCCGGTCGCCGTCCTCGCCGCGATCGCCGCCTCGCTCCCGTTCATCACGGGCGATCTCGAGAACCTGCTCCAGCAGGCGGTCCTGCAGGCGCTCGCCGCGATCCGGGTCGCGTAGGGCGCCGTGTCCGATCGCGACGGTCGTACCGAGAAGGCAACCGGCAAGCGCCGAGCCGAGGCGCGGAAGCGCGGCCAGGTCGCACGCTCGAGCGACCTCAACTCGGCGATCGGCGTGCTCGCCGTGTTCAGCGTGCTCGCCTTCAGCGCCCCGAAGCTCCTCGGCGAGTTCGAGAACATGCTGACCCGCAGCCTCGGGCAGTCCGGGAACTGGCGCGAGGTCACGACGGTCGGGATCTGGCCCTTGATGCTCTCGGCGCTCGAGTCGTTCGCGACGATCGTTGCCCCGATCTTCGGGGTCGCGCTCGTGGCCGGGCTCGTCGCAAATGTCGCCCAGGTCAAGCTAAAGTGGAGCATGGAGGCGCTCAAGCCGAGGTTCTCGCATCTCAATCCGAAGTCGGGCCTCAAACGCCTCTTCGGCACGAGCGGGCTCGTCGAGACCGGGAAGGCACTCGTGAAGCTCGTCGCGATCGGCGGCGTCGCGTTCGCTGCGGTGTGGGCGGAGATCCCGCACCTCGGCTCGCTCGTCGGGATCCCTCCACAGGAGCTCGCGACACAGATCGGAACCCGGATCCAGTCGATCGCCTTCGAGGTGATCGCGGTGCTCCTCGTCCTCTCGGCGGCCGACCTGTTCTGGCAGCGCCACAAGCTCGAGAAGTCGATGATGATGACGAAGGAAGAGGTCAAGCAGGAGGCGCGCCAGACCGACATCTCGCCGGAGGTGCGCGGAGCGATCCGGAAGCGCCAGTACGCGCAGTTCCGAAAGCGGATGATGGCGCAGGTGCCGACGGCTGACGTCGTGGTCGTCAACCCGACCCACTACGCGGTCGCCCTCCGCTACGACCCGGCGCTCCCCGCGCCGCAGCTCGTCGCGAAGGGCGTCGACCACGTCGCGGCCGCGATCAGGAGGATCGCCGAGGAAAACGGCGTCCCGCTCGTCAGCAACCCGCCGCTCGCCCGGACGCTCTACCGCGACGTCGAGCTCGACGCGATGGTCCCGGAGGCGCTCTTCGTCGCGGTCGCACAGGTATTGGCGTATGTGTTCCGGACCGCGCGCGGCCGGCGGCGGACCGAGGTCATGCGTTCGCGCCGCGAGCGCCTGCCAATTCGGCGATAAGGCTGCCGAGCTGGCTAGTGGGCGGTTTCGAGGCTCAGAGCGCTGCCTGGGTTTCGGCGACACCAACTAGCCATTCCGGCAGCCTCATCGCCGGAATGGCCAGCTCTATCGCCGGAATGGCCGGAGCCGCTCAAGCAAACGCAGCACCGGCCGAATACGGCTCCGTGGGTCTCCCCCTGCACACCGCCGGTCGGCCGGCGCAGCTTTCGGCATGGCCGCTGTAAACGCGCCCACATCCGTCGCGCCCGTCGCGGGCTCGTCGATGGACGACCTGGCGCGGAAGCTGCTTTCGCGCAGCGACCTCTTCGCCGTCTTCGCGGTGGTCATCGTCGTCGTGATGATGATCGTGCCGCTGCCGACGGGCCTGATCAGCATCCTCGTCACGATGAACATCGCGGGCGCGCTGATCATCATCGCCGCGAGCATGTACGTGAAGCGCGCCCTCGATTTCGCCGCATTTCCCGCGCTGCTCCTCCTGACGACGCTCTTCCGGCTCGCGATCAACGTCAGCGTCACGAGGCTCGTCCTGAGCGAAGGCGACGCCGGGAGCGTGATCCACGCGTTCGGGACGTTCGTGGTCGGCGAGAACGTCGTCGTCGGGCTTGTCGTCTTCCTGATCCTCGTGATCATCCAGTTCGTCGTGATCACGAACGGCGCCGGGCGCGTCGCCGAGGTCGCCGCACGCTTCACGCTCGACGCGATGCCCGGCAAGCAGATGTCGATCGACGCCGACCTGAACGCCGGCCAGATCACCGAGGACGAGGCGCGCCAGCGGCGACTCGAGATCTCGCGGGAGGCCGACTTCTACGGCGCGATGGACGGCGCCTCGAAGTTCGTGAAGGGCGACGCGGTCGCCAGCGTGATCATCGTCACGATCAACCTCGTCGGCGGCATCGTCGTCGGCGTCATGCAGCAGGGGATGTCGTTCTCCGAGTCGATCCAGCACTTCTCGCTGCTGACGATCGGCGACGGGCTGGCGGCGCAGATCCCGGCACTCCTGATCTCGACCGCCACGGGCATTCTCGTCACCCGCTCGGCGAGCACGGCCGACCTCGGCCGCGAGATCACGAGCCAGGTGCTCGGAACGCCGATCGCGCCGGTAATCGCGGGCAGCGTGATCTTCACGATGGGCCTTGTTCCAGGTCTGCCGAAGATCCCGTTCTTCCTCGTCGGCGGCGCGCTGATCCTCATCGGGCGGGCGGTGAAACGCCACGACAAGGAGGACGCAGACAAGGTCGCCGTTGCGGCGAGCGCCGCCGAGGAGGCGAGACCCGTCTCGAGCTCCGACGCGGCGTTCGACGCCCTGGTGGTCGACCCGCTCGAGCTTGCGATCGGCTTCGGACTCGTGCCGATGGCCGACAAGACGCGCGGCGGGGGCCTCCTCGCACGCGTGGGCGTGATCCGGAAGCAGATCGCCTCCGAGTTCGGGATCGTGATCGCGCCTGTCCGGATCTACGACGACGTGTCGCTCGAATCGCACGAGTACGTGATCAAGGTGCGCGGCAACGAGGCGGCACGCTGGCGGGTGATCGCGGGCCACCGTCTCGCGATGAACACCGGTGACGCGATGCCCGGCCTCGCCGGGATCCCCACGGTCGAGCCGGCGTTCGGGCTCCCCGCAGTCTGGATCGAGGAATCGGCGCAGGCGGAGGCCGACGCGCTCGGCTACACGGTCGTCGACGCGGAGTCGGTGATCGTGACCCACCTGACCGAGACGATCCGCTCGAACGCGGCGGATCTCCTCACGCGCGAGGAGACAAAGCGGCTCCTCGACGCGCTCAAGGAACGGAACACGGCCGCGGTCGAGGACGTCGTCCCGGACAAGGTCGGGCTCGGAGAGGTACAGCGCGTGCTGCAGAACCTGCTTCGTGAGGGCGTCTCCGTGCGGGACCTCGGCTCGATCCTCGAGGCGATCGGCGATCGCGCGGCGACGACCCGCGAAACCCCCGCGCTCGTCGAGGCTGCCCGTCAGGCACTCGCGCGCTCGATCACCGGCAGCTACCTCGACGAGGAGCGGATCCTGCCCGCGATCTCGTTCGGGCCCGGCGTCGAGCAGGAGGTGCTCGAATCGCTGGCGCAGACCTCCGACGGCGAGCGGCTCGCGATGGAGCCTGCCCGCGCAGAGGCACTTCTTGCCGCGCTCGGCCGCGAGATCGAGAAGGTCACGCATCTCGGCCGCCGTCCGGTGATGCTGTGCTCGAGCCGCATTCGCCGGCACGTCCGCACGCTCGTCGAGCAGGCCTTCCCACAGCTTCCGGTCATCTCCTACAGCGAGGTGCTCCCGGGGATCCCGGTCAAGTCCTACGGGACGGTGACCGGATGACGACGATCAAGGAGGTTCGCCGATGAGCGCCCTGGAAACCCGCACGTTCCGCGCCGACAACCTCGAGCAGGCGCTCGGCGACGTCCGCAACCTGCTCGGCCCGGAGGCGATCGTCCTGCGCCAGCGGGAGGGGATCGTCGGTGGCATCGGCGGGTTCTTCGGCAAGCGCTGTGTCGAGGTCGACGTCGAGCTGCCCGTCGACGACGGCGCGCCGAAGCCGATCGCGATGCCCGCGCGTGCGGTCACGAACGCCTATTTCTCGTCCGAGAGCCTCCGCGCGGTCGAGGCCGACGAGGACGATCCGGGCGATCTCTTCCGCGACCTGCTCGACGAGTCGTCGGTGTTCGCCTCGACGCTCGCCGATGCGCTGGATGAGCCTGTCGACGTTGCGCCCGAGCCCGAGTCGATCCGGTTCGACTTCGAGCCCATCGCGGCGATGCCGGTGATCCCGGAGCCCTCCCTCCCTGAGCCGCCGCCTCCGATCGCCGCGTCTGCACCGAGCGCCGAGCTCGTGCCTGCAAGCGCCGTCGGCTCGATGTCGCTGACCGTTGCGCTCACGAGCGCCGGAATCGACCTGCGCCTTGCCGAGAGCATCGTCTCGGACGCCGACTCGCAACTCCGCGTCTTCGACCCGACGGAGCCGTTCGCGAACCAGGTTCGCGAGATGCTCGCGGCGCGCATCCCGACACGGCGCCTCGGCGGGCGCTTCCGCCGGCGCGTGATCGCTCTGGTCGGTGCGCCCGGCAGCGGCAAGACCTCTGCCGCTGCGCGGCTTTGCGAAGCGCACGTCGCCTCGGGCCGGCGCGTGGTCGCCCTCAGCCTCGAGCCGGTTCGCCGCACGCTCGAGCTCGGCCGCCAGACAGAAGCGCTCGACATCGAGCTCATCACCGCCGACCATCCCGCGCTGATCGACTTCGCACTGACGCGCCTTGCCCGGGCCGAGACCGTGATCGTCGACACGCCGGGCATCGCCGCCGGCGACGAGGCCGGCTGGGCGCGCCTCGCGATGCTTCTCGGGCCGATTGCGCCGCACGAGACCCACCTGCTCCTGCCCGGAACGCTCGATGCCGCCGGCATCGACGCAGGTCTCGGCTCTGCTTCCGAGAAGCTCCGGATCGATCGGCTGATGCTGACCCACCTCGAGGGCCCGATGGGCTCCGGCCCCGCCGTTTCAGCCGCGATCCGGGCCGGAATCCCGATCTCCGCGACCGCGAGCCCGTTCCGGGTCGTCCCCGCCGATCCGTACCGCCTCGCGGCGAGGATCCTGCCATGAGCGACGACGGCGAGGAGCTCGTCGAGGCCGAAGGGGACGCCGATCCGCCCGATCCGCCCGAGGGTGAGGATGGCGAGGCGACGAAGGAAAGCAAGAAGAAGGACAAGAGCAAGAGCAAGGCCAAGAAGAAAGGCAAGAAGGGCTCCGAGCCGGAGGCAGAGCCGGTACTGACGTTCGCGCCGCGGGAAGACGAGCGCGCGATGGCGGGAATCAAGCGCGCGAAGGGGTTCGGTGGCCTTGCCGGTTTCGGGCTCACGGCGCTCGCCTCCTACATGCACGGCGAGCTGATGGCCTCGGTTCTCGTGCGCGCCCTCGCAGGGGGCGTGATCGGCTACCTGGTCGCCTGGCTGGCAGCGGTCACGATCTGGCGGCGGATCATCCGGGCCGAGCTTCACCATAACTACGAGCTCATGACCCGTTCGCGGCAGGCCGCAGCTCAGGCCGAGACGCAGTGATCTAGACGGAGGCGACTGAATGGACATCGACCCGATCGAGCCCGCGCAGAACGCCGGTTGGACGAGAATCGTCCGCCGCCGCGAGCCGGGGGAGGACGGGGCGAGCAGGCACTACGACCCGCCCGAGGACGACGCGGAGCCCGACGAGGAGCTCACCGGGGACGAGGACGGGCACCAGCACATCGACGTGCGCGTCTGACGGGTGAGCGTCCCTCGGCCAGGTTACGCCCGTATCCCTTGACCGGGGAAGTCACCCTAAAGTTCCTCCGCCGTCCGCCGATACATGGACTGCGTCGCACACCAGGGAGGTGTGAGACGTAGCGGCTCAGATGTGACGGGTCGCAGTTCGGGACTACCACACGCCCTTCAAGGAGGAAGAGCATGTCCCTTAGCATTCAGACGAATACCGACGCGTTCGACGCGCACCGGAACCTTCAGATGACGCAGAACGCGTTGTCGACGGCGATGGAGCGTCTCTCGTCGGGCTTCCGTATCAACAAGGCCGCTGACGACGCGGCAGGGCTTGCGATCTCGGAGAAGCTCGGGGCGCAGATCAGTGGTCTCGACCAGGCCCAGCGCAATGCCCAGGACGCCGTCTCGCTCGTCCAGACGGGTGAAGGCGCGATGTCCGAGGTCCAGTCGATGCTCCAGCGCGTCCGCGACCTCGCCGTTCAGTTCAACAACGGCACCCTGTCGACGTCCGACCAGGCCGCGATCACGGCCGAGGTTGCTCAGCTCTGTGCTGAGATCTCGGACATCGGCCAGCAGACCCAGTTCAACGGGATCAGCCTGCTGACCGGTGGTTCCACGATCACGTTCCAGGTCGGCCAGAACGACGGACAGACGATCGCCGTCACCGGCATCCAGCTCTTCGGCTCGGGCGCCAGCTACGAGGTCGACTCGTCGCTCTTCTCGTTCTCGGGCACCGTCAATCTCGCGTCGATCGACGCGGCGATCGACAACGTGTCCGCAGGCCGGAGCACCTTCGGGTCGGTGCAGAACCGTCTCGATCACCGGCTGAACAACCTTGCGACCTACGAGGAGAACCTCTCGGCCTCGGAGAGCTCGATCAAGGATGTGGACATGGCATCCGAGATGACCACGTTCACCCAGCTCCAGATCCTGCAGCAGGCCGGCACGGCGATGCTCGCCCAGGCCAACTCGGCGCCGCAGTCGGTGCTCAGGCTGCTCCAGTAGTACCACCGCTCCATCACATACCTCGCCATCGCGCGGGGGCTCAGGGGGACGACCGCCGGCCCGCCCATCGTTCGCGAGGGGCGGGCCGGTGCCCATTTCGGCGTAGAATCCCCCGCATGTGTCGCAACATTCGAACGCTCTACAACTTCGAGCCGCCGACCTCGTTCGAGGAGATCCATCTCGCCTCCATCCAGTACGTGCGGAAGGTGAGCGGGATGCAGAAGCCGTCGAAGGCGAACGCGGAGGCCTGCGAACGGGCCGTCGCCGCGGTCGCGCTCGCCACCGAGAAGCTGCTGTCGGAGCTCGTCACGACGGCGACGCCCCGGGACCGTGAGGTCGAGGCCGAGCGTCGGCGTGCCCGGTCGGCTGTTCGGTTCGGCTCGGCGGCGTAGGAAACAGCCGAGCGTCGCACCATCACGCGGTGCGCAACACGCGGGCCGCGAGGCTCTGCGCCGCGCGCGCCGCGCGCGCACCGATGCGGCGAAGACCGGGTACCCGTGCCACCGGCGGCTCCCGGGCCCAGGCCTCGCCGAGACCGACCGAGGCGGAGACGGCGGCGATCGCACGGGCTCGCAGGCCCGTGCAGGCTCCGTCGGAGCTCGGGCCGTCGGCACCGGCTCTGACCGACCGGACGATCCCGAGCACGTCGTCGGCGTGGACAGGAGCGTCGAAGTCGAGTCGCGCATCGCCCTTCGTCTGGATGCATACGGCTCCGGCGACCGTGACGTGGCGGACGACCCGATGCACGACGATGCCCCGGGGCGCTTCGAAGACGGCGATGTCGCCGAGCCTCGGCTCGACCGCTCCGAACTCGACGAGCAGCGAGTCGCCGTGGCGCAGCGACGGGAGCATGCTCGATCCGGTCACTTCGATCCAGTTCCTGTCTCGCCGCGCTCGGTAGCTCCGGAAGAGCTCTCGCCGCGCGAGCGATTCCTCATGGCTCACGAGCTCAGGCATCGCCGGCTGCAAGCCAGTCGAGGAGACAGTCGATCGTGCTCGGGAGACTGCCCGAGTGGAGGCGGGCGCACCGGCGGCCCGTGACCAGCTCTCCGAGACGTGTGAGGACGGGTGTGAGCGACACGGCCGCATGCGGGGTCCCGCGGGCGAGCTCGACCGTTGTGATGCCTGCGGTCGACGGTTCGATGGACGCGGCTCCCGTGCCGTGTACCGGGTCGAGAGTGACGACGGAGCGGAGCGGGGCGGAGGCACCGATGCAGCCCGGGAACAGGCGAGCGAGCTCACCGGGCTCGAGCGACCACTTCGGCCCGGAACCGAGGTCGCGAGGCGTCCGCGTGGAAAGGAACCGGAGCTCGGGGATGAGCTCGTGGGTATTCGGCCGCACCTGCACGCTGCGCAGGAAAGGCCCGATCGTCGAGCCGGTCGGCGGAACGAGCGCGTGCTCGTCCGAGAGAAGCCGCAGGCCGCGTCCGAGCAGACCGAGAGCAAGCGTTGTCTTTCCTGCGCCACTTGGGCCCGCCACGATCACCGCGCCTCCGTCGTATTCGAGGCAGGCGGCGTGGATCGCGTAGATGCCGGCGGACGCCAGTTCGGAGACGACGAGTTGCCCGAGTTGGCTGTATGCCGCCCTGAGTGCAGCTGCTTCGTCGGGGTGGGATTCCGACCGGCCGGCGCAGTTGCTGAGCTCGAAGCCGGCTTCGCCGTGCTCGATCCGGAGCAGGACGGGGCTTCCCTTGCGATGGTCGACGCGAAACGGCCCGTAGACGACATCGAGCTCGTCGAGGAACGAGGATTCCCCCGCCAGCTGAAACGCTGTTGGCCCGATTACGTACGAGCGCGTCACGGTTGCCGGTTGCGCCGCTTGCGCGCCGGGAAGGCTCAAGCCACCGGATCGACGAGAGCCGGATCCGGCACGACGAGGCCAAGTTCCCGGAAGGTCGCAAGAATCTGCTCGACGTCGTCGTGCACCGAGCTCGAACCGGCATCCAGCCCGTAGACGTCGGCAAGCCCGCCGGTCAGCTCCCGTGCTGTGGCGCCACCCTCGCACAGCTGCCAGACCTCGGCGGCGGTGTGGTTCAGCACGTGCACGCGTCCTCGCTTTTCGTCGATCAGCACGGCCTCGTCGCCCGTGCGCGACAGCACGACGTCCGGCGCGCGAACGAATCGGTCAGGCTCCCCCCGGCTATCCACCGGCTCCCCCGTCAGGCGGGGGTGCCGGCCGCCGCGGCATCGCGGCGCAAGTCATCGGTCGAAAACGTCGCAACGATCGCCGGTGGCTCGTAGTCGGACGTACTGGTATCGGTCGCGCCGGGGCGCTTTTCTCCATCATTGTTCATGACCACATTCTCAATACGGGTGCGGACGTTGTCAAACGCGATCGGTCAGGACGCGGCGTTGGCCGCTGCCCGTTGCAGCTCGTCGACCGAATATGTCGCGATCACGACCGGTGGCTCGTACTTCTTCATCCTGGGCTCCTTTCGCTGTGTACCGGGGCTGCATCGATTCTAGTCGCATAAGCTCGAGCTCGATCGTGGGTGCCCCGGAAACGCTCTGGCAAGGAGTAGAACGCAGGCTTGTGGGCGCGACGACGGAGTCCATCGTCGCGCACGGGCTCGCGCCGATCGCCTCCGCGTTCTGCAAGGCCCGCGGTGAAACCGCTCCGGACGAGCTCCAGCGTCTCGAGCGGGTCGCAACGATCGCGAACGCGAGCGCGCCGCTCCTGCTCGAGCGGATCAGGTCGAGTTGCGAGGGCCCTCTTCTGCTCTTCAAGGGGCCGGAGGTCGCGCATCTCTATCCCGGCTCTGCCCGAGGCTTCGGCGACATCGATCTGCTTACCCCGAGGGCCGAGGAGGTGCACCGCGCCCTCTGCGCCGCCGGCTTCGTCGAGATTCGCTCGGAGGCGCCTTCCGGCCACCACCACCTGACCGCGCTTGCCTGGCCTTCGCTCCCCCTCTCGGTCGAGGTGCACTCCAGGCTCAACTGGCCGAAGGAACTTCCGGCGCTCGGGTCGAGCGCGCTCTTCGAGTCGGGCGTTCCGGCGGCAGCCGCGGGGTTCACGGCGCCCGACGCTCTGCATCACACGCTCATCCTCGCCGTGCACGGGTGGCAGCATCATCCGCTCCGGGTGCTCCGCGATCTCGTCGACGTTGCGGCGATGTCGGTCACGCTCGATCAGACGGAGCTTCGCAGCCAGGCCTCGAGGCTCGGCATCAGCCGGCTCTGGGGGACGACCGAACGGGCCGCCGACGCGCTCTTCTACGGCGGTGCGCGGAGTCTCTCGCTTCGTACCTGGGCCCGGAGCCTCGAGCAGGTGCGTCAGCGCTCCATGCTCGAGATCGACCTCGAGGCCATGATCTCCGGCTTCTGGTGGATGAAGCCGAGAGTGGCGGCCGCTACTGCCTTCTCGCTGGCCCACCGGCGGCTCTTGGCGAGGCCCGACGAGACCGCGCGCGGGCGTGCGCTCGCGGCGCTCGCCTGGCTACGAGACGCAAACAAACCCCCACGCTGAAGCTCGGTGGACGCTGAGGACGGGTGACGGGACATCTGCAGCGAAAGCCGCCGCGTAGCCGTCGAGGGGCACCTCGCAGGCCGACCAGCGGTCGGGCGGCCCGAAGGCCGCGGGTAGCCGGCACACGTTCGGGCCGTTGCGCGCCAACTCGACCAGGCTCGGCTCGATCGCGAGCCCGACGCCCGCGGCCTTGAGCACGGCTTCCTTCCTCGTCCAGTAGGAGAGGAAGGTCTCGAGGCCCGGAGGCTCACCCAGGTCGTTCAGTTCCCGTTCCGACAGCGCATGGGCTGGAAGGCTCGAGATCCCGCGGTCGCGGACGATCTCGACATCGACTCCGACGCGACAGCCGTCTGCGACGGCCACGAGCAGCATGCCTTCGGCGTGGCTCATCGAGAGCCGTAGCTCGGGGTGGCCCGGCACGAACGGCCGGCCGTGGCTGTCGCGCTCGTGGGCGAGGGGCCGGAGTACGCGCTCGAGCGCGCCGTCGGAGTCGATCGGGACGTCCGCGAAGATCCAGAGCGAGATCATCCGGCGTCCCATGTGTTGCCGAGCTCGGGGGCGAGCTCAGTCGCACCGGCCGGACGGAGCAGGTCGCCGTGGGACAGCGGCAGCCGCACCGTTCGTGCGTTCGGGAGGACTCGCAGCACATGCCAGGCGGGAATCGAGAACCGCTCGTGCTGGTCTCCGAGGACGACGACTGCGGGGATTCCCGTCGGCTTCGCACGGTAGGCCTCACGGATTCTCGCGAGCGCGAGCTGGATCGCGGGCGCCCCGGGTTCGATCCCCGCCGCATCGGTCGTACCGCGCAAGCGGCCGACCGCGGCCTCGCGCAGGCGCCCGTCACGGGCTCGTCGCCGTGCGAGCCAGAGCAGGTATCTGGCGTCGTTCGGCCTCGGCAGGCGCGGGTCGACGACGAAGAGCGAGGCGCTCTCGCCGACGGCTTCGAGTTGCCGTGCCATCTCGAGCGCGACCGTGGCGCCGAGGCAGAACCCGCCGAGCGCGTACGGGCCCGAGCCCTGAAGGCTCCGGATGCGCTCGACGTAGTCGGAGGCCATCGCCTCGATGCTCGCCGCCGGCGGCTCACCGTCGTCGATCCCCCGGGCGCGGATCCCGTAGAAGGCTCGCGAACCGTCGAGCGCCCGGGCGAGCGCCACGAACTGGAGCACCTCGCCGTCGCCCCCGTGGACGAAGAAGATCGGCGGGCCCGGTCCTGCCTGGAGCAGAATCGGGCCGGAGCGTTCGAGTGCCGAGACCGGGTCCAGCTCGGCCGCCATCCCGCGAACGGTCGGCGACCGCACGATCGAGACGAGCGGAAGCTGCTGGCCCGTCGACTCGCGCAGCCGGGCCACCGCCTCCGAGCCGAGGATCGAATCGCCGCCCAGAGCGAAGAAGTCGTCGTCGACCCCGATCGTGGGAAGGTCGAGAACCTGCGTGAAGACCCTGGCGATCCCCTGCTCGAACGCTGTCCGCGGTTCCGTCGGCTCGGAACGCCGAGCGGCGGTGGGGAGCTCGAGGCGCTCGGCGAGCCCGATCCGCTGCAGCTTTCCCGTCGGGCCCTTCGGGATCGCGTCGACGACGACGATCCGTCTCGGGACCTTGAACGGCGCGAGCGTTTCGGCCACGAACTCCTGAAGCTCCGGCTCCGTCGCCTTGCGACCCGGTTCCAGCACGACCGCGGCCGCAACCTCGTCCCCGAGACGGGGATCGGGAAGGGCAAAGGCAACCGCCTCTGCGACCGCCGGATGCGAGAGCAGGCGCTCGTCGATCTCGGCAGGGGAGATCTTCTCTCCGCCGCGGTTGATGAGCTCCTTGATCCGGCCGTGCAGCGTGAGGAAGCCGTGCACGTCGAGGGTTCCCTCGTCTCCCGTCCGGAACCATCCGTCCGTGAACGCGTCGAGGTTTGCCTCGGGGTTCCGCTCGTAACCGGCGAAGACGTTCGAGCCGCGGACGGCAACCTCGCCCAGCGCTCCCGGCGGGAGCTCCTCGCCGCCTGGGGAGAGGATCGCAATCTCTGGCCCCGCGGCCCGGCCGACGGATCCGGGGCGCCGCTCGGCGAGGGTCGGCGGGTTGCTCGCCATCTGATGTGCCGCCTCGGTCATCCCGTAGGCCTCGATCACGGGCACGCCGAAGGTGCGCTCGAGCTCCTCGAGCACCGGACGCGGGAGCGCTGCGGACGACGAGCGGATGAATCGCAGGCGTCCCGTGGGAATCGAGTTGTCTGCCGGCGCGCGAGCGAGCAGGCCCTGGTGCATCGTCGGGACGGCCGTGTACCAGGTGGGGGCGCACTCCTCGAGCCAGGCGAGCATGTGGATGGGATGGAAACCGGGAGTGCAGGTGACCGAGCCGCCGGCGTGCAGCGAGGCGAGCAGCGAGGCGACGAGCCCGTGGACATGGAAGAGCGGCATCACGTTGAGGCAGCGATCGGTCGGGCCGAGCTCGAGCGTGGCCGCGACGTTCCGGGCCGAAGCGGTGAGGTTCGCGTGGGTGAGCGGCACCAGCTTGGGGCGCGCCGTGGTGCCGGAGGTGTGCAGGAGAAGCGCGTGCTCAGCCGGTGCGCGTTCGGGGATCGGCCCGGGCGCCGGTGCGGCCCCGTCGAGGCGGAAGATTCCGGCGGGGCCTCCGTCCACAGGCTCGAGCTCGATCAGCTGCAGCCCGAGCGCGCGGGCGGCGTCACGGGCAGGCGTGTCGAGCGTCGAGGAGACGACGACGGCGCGCGCGCCGAGGTCGGCGAGGAAGAAGTCGAGCTCCTGGCGGCGATAGCTCGGGTTCAGCGGCGCGCACGCCGCCGCCGCCGCAAGCGACAGGAACGCGGTCGCGGCCTCGGGCCCGTTCTCGACGACGAGCGCAACACGGTCGCCGCGCGCGATTCCCCGGGCCGAAAGCTCTGCAGCGGCGGAGCCGACGAGCGCCGCGAGGCCGCCGCGGTCGAGAGGACCGCGCCCGATCCCGAGAATCGCGGGTTGCCCGCTCCGGCCGTCTCCCGGCTGCTCGAGGAGCGAGCCGATCGTCCCGGTGGTTCCGTTGTCGAGCTGATTGATCGGTCGCAAGCCCAGGGAGCGTATCGGCGCGGCAGGCAGAATCGCCCGATGCGGCGCGGAGAACCGTGGAGCTGAAGGATCCGTCAGGGCGGATCTGGTCGGTCGAGCGGGAGCTCGTTCGCCGTCCGCGGTGGCGCGGGTTCAAGACGGCCGGGCTGGGTTGGCTGGAAAACCTCGACCCGCTCTCCGGCGCCAGCGACGGGTGGGAAGGCATCCTCATCGGCGTCGCGATCTTCCTCGCGATCGTGCTGCTGATCGTGGCGGTCTGGCCTCTCCTGATCCTGGTGGCCGAGCTCGTCATCGCATTGCTCGTCGTCGGGGTTCGCCTCGTTCTGGGGCGCTGGACCGTTGTCGCGGAAACGCCCGGCGGGCGGTACGAATGGCACGTGCGAGGCCGATCGAAGTCGAAGGCGTTCGCGGCCACCGTGGTGAGCGCGGTCCGCCACGGGCATGAGCTTCCCGCTGGGGCGTCCTTCGAGTCCATCCCACGCGCACACCTCACGGAGGCCGACGTTGCGGCGTCGATCCGAGCTCGACCCGGCTCGGGTGGCGAGGGGACGGGCTTGCCGTGACAGGCGAGGAATGGAAGCGCGACCGGGTCGGCTCGGCGCTCGACGGCGTGAACCCCCTCGTCATGGCGCGGATGCGCAGCGGCTTCGCGGTGATCGGCGATACCCAGCACCTCCCGGGGTACTCGGTGCTTCTGACCGACGACCCGTCGGCGAACCATCTCACCGACCTCGACTGGGTACGCAGGCAGGAGTTCCTCTTCGATCTCTCGCTCCTCGGGGAGGCTGTCGAGCGCGCCTGCCGCGACGACGGGCTCGTCCGGATCAACTACGAGATCCTGGGGAACTCACTCGACTTCCTCCACGGGCACGTTCATCCGCGCTACGACCGCGAGCCGCCGGAACGGATCACAGGGCCGGTCTGGCGGTATTCGAAGGCCGAGCGGAACGACGCGGCACACGCCTACTCCGACGAGTCCCATGGGGAGCTGCGCGCGGCAATCACCGCTGCCCTCGCAGACCTGATGCAACGCGCGTATCGAGATGAGTAGCTCCACGATCTCCCGTGTCGGGATGCGCGATCGTCCAACCGAAGGTTGGCAAATGAAATCGCGGCCTGGGCCGCTCCTGCGCTTCGCCTCGGCAAGCCTTCATCGGGGCGTCAAGCCGCACTGAGGCTCGCGCCCCGAAGCAGACGATCCGTGGAATCACTCATCTGAGAGGGGCGGGCGTCTCGCGACGCCCGCCCCTCGAAGTGCCTTACGGGTGCGGGTGCCCGGGCGGCGTGGGCCCGCAACCGGCGATCGGGCCGGCGTCGGGTGCCCGGAAGACCGTGATCACGGCGCTTCCGGAGACATACCGGCCGCCCTTCACGTCTCCCGGTGCTGTGAGGCGTGGCCCGACGCTCGCCTGCGAGCCGCCGTTCTCGGAGAGCGAGAGCAGCAGTTGCTTCCCGTTCAGGAACGGGTCGATCTCCGCCCACGAGTAGATCGAGGTGTAGCCGTCCTCCGACGAGGTGACCTCGATGTAGAAGCGGGCGTTGTCGTTGTCGCCGCAGAACTGGAACTTCGGCTCGGCGGCGGCGAGCACGTCGAACAGGGTCGGGCCGATCTCGGTGTCGGTGATCGAGGTCATTCCCTGCAGGAACGTGTCTGTCTGCGTGACCTGCGGCAGGGTCTGGAGCTGGGCGAACGTCAACGTCACCGGGTGGGCGACATCGCCGTTGATCAGCACCGAGCCGGGCGCCGGGGCGGTGACCGGCGCCGTGAACGGAGCCGCCGTGCACGCCGGGGTGGCCGTATTCGCAAGCTGCGGTGCGGCACGGCCGATCACGATCGAGTTGACACCCGTGATGTCGCGGACACTCGTCCGGTCGTTCGTCACGACGAGTCGCGGGCCCGGGAGGGCTGCGCCGTTCTCGAACAGCGAGAGGACGGCCGGGTTGTTTCCGAAGCCCGGGTCGTTCTCACCGGCGGTGATCTCGGCTCCCGCACCCCTGGCGCCGGTCGCCTCGATCCAGTAACGCAGCTCGTCGTTCTTGCACGACGAGTTGAACGTCACGCCTGCCCGAGTGAGCAGGGTGCTGAGCGACGGGCCGCGTTCCGTGGTCGAGACGCCGTCGATCGTGACGTTCGCCGTCTGCGCGGGCAGCGCCGCGAGCTCGGCCGGGGTCAGCGTCACGGGGGCGAACGGGGTGATCCCGTTGCCCGGCGAGTCGCTGATCGTGACCGGCGGGCCGGCGGGCGGCTTCGGGGTCGTGTCGGGCAGGAACGACGGGACGACCGGGACGGCGTCGAGCAGGTTGATCGCGTCTGCGAACGTCTTCCCTGCATTCGGGCCGCCGTTGCTGGTGTGCCGACCATATCCCGAGTGGCGGCCCCGGTCCTTCGAGCTCACGATCAGATCCCGGAGCCCGGTCGCACCGGTTGCCACGTCGAGCGTGACGTCGCATTGACCCGGCTTGACGGGCGTCGCACCGGTGACGGTCACGCCGGTGCCCGAGGCCTGGAGCCGGTCGAGCGAGCACGATCCGGGATCGAGCATCACGAGCACGTGCATCCGGCGCAGGTCGAAGAACGGCCGGAGCTCGAAGGGGATCGAGGTCGGGTCGCCGCCGGCGTAGAGCGCGCTCGGGTTGAAGTGGAACTGGGTGTTCAGGCTCGCCTGGTTCTGGAACATGTAGAGCAGTACCTGCTCCGCGCCGACCGCGCCTGCGGCTCCCTCGATCGGGGCGATGCTCGGCCGGATCACGCCGCCGTGGAACGTCTGTCCAGCGGTGTTCGTGAAGGACGCCGTTGAGTAGTTCGCGACGTCGTCGGGATCGCCGAGGTTGATGGCGTTCGGGAGCGGCACGAACGCCGTCGTGCTCGATGCTGCGGAGCTCAGGTAGGTGAAGTTCACGTCGATCCCGCCGTTCGCCGTGATGCTCTTGCCGCCGGCCGAGCAGGCCGAGGTGATCTGCGCCGGGTTGGTGTCGCTGCCGAGCACCTTCTTGAGCGCGGTCGCGTTGGCCGGGTCGGCAGCCTCGGCGAGTTGGAAGAGAAACAGCGTGTAGTAGCCGCTCGGGTCGGCGTTCGGGTCCGACCGGCAGAGGTTCACGGTGCCGCCCGCGTTCACGATGTTCACGAGCGGCTGCCACCACTGCTCGGTTCCCGCCTGGAGGGCGGCGAAGTCGGCGTGGTGGGGGTTCGCGGCGTTCGTGTTGTACTGCATCACGATCGAGTTGCCGGCGAAGGCGGCGAACCAGCGTTCCTTGTTGTGGTTCGCGTCGCCGAGCAGGGCCTGGTTCACGTTCGCGTCGGCGCTGCCGAACAGATCGGGGGCCGGCGATTGCGTGCCGGCTTCGATCGCCTGTGCGAGTGCGACCGAGCCACCGGTCGTGTTCGTGATCGTGACGCCCGGGACAAGCGTCTTGAGGCCGGTCACGAGGGTGCCGAGCACCCCGGCGTTCGCAATCTGGACGGGGTTGCCCGCAGCCGGTGAGTCCGGGGTCGAGACGGCACCGGCGAGAGCGAGCGCCAGCAGCATCGCGGTCGCGGGAACAGCGAGGAGCAGACCTCCTCCTCGAAGTCGTCCAGTCCGCGCCGGCGAGAACGTTCGACGAATCTCACGCATCCGTATCCCCTCCTAGACGAGTATTAGTCCGTGAGACTAACCAATCGCGCATGAATGAAACGGAATTCTCAGACCGGGGCTCCGACGGCGGAACCGTAGGCTTCCGCGGTTGCTCCTCTACGTCGGCACGAACTGGTTTGGCAGCCCCCAGCACGTCGCGGGTGGATTCGGCCTGGCCCTTTGCTCTCACCGTCGTCGCCGGGAGGCTCGGCGTAGCATGGTGGCTCGCCGGAGCGCTTGCGATCGGCCTGACGAGCACCGCGGAGATCGTGATCGAGGTCGCGGAGTACCTCTCTGTCGGTGCCCTCTACGCCACGGCGTACTCGGACACGATCGTCGACATGGCGAGCACCGTCCTCGGCGCCGTCATCGGTGCGGCCGTTGGGCAGCTGCTGCAGCGGCGGCTCCGCCGGCGACGCGCCTGAGCTTCGGCCTACAGGTCGAGCGGCTCGCGGTAGACGAGCGCCGTGCCTTCGAGCACGACGGTGCCGTCCTCCGTCGAGATCGTCGTGCGCAGGGTCGTGATCGGCTTGTCGTCGCGAACCTCGAGCACCTCGACCTCGGCGGTGATCGTGTCGCCGGGCCGAACCGGCGCGCGGAAGCTCCAGTCCACGTGCAGGAACACGCTTCCGGGGCCGGGGAGATCTTCGGCGACGACCGCATTCAGAAGCCCGGAGGTGACGCCGCCCTGGACGATGATCCCGCCGAAGCGGCTCCGCTCTGCCACCTCCGCGTCGTAGTGGAGAGGGTTCCGGTCGCCGGTCAGCTCGGTGAAGAGCTCGATGTCCCGCGCGCTGATCGTGCGCGAGCGTTGCGCCTTGTCGCCGACCTGCATCGGGGCATCTTTGCAGCGGGGAACGGCTACGGTTGCGGCGTGGGCGAGCGGACGGTGCTGACAGCGATCGGGACGGACCGTCCCGGGCTCGTGGAGGAGGTCTCCGAGTATGTGTTCGCGCGCGGCGGCAGCATCGAGGAGAGCCGGATGGCGAACATGCACGGGCAGTTCGCGATCGCGATGTCGATCGCCGGCAGCGACGAGGCGATCCGGCGGATCACCACAGAC
This sequence comes from Gaiellaceae bacterium, assembly GCA_036271235.1. GTDB lineage: Bacteria > Actinomycetota > Thermoleophilia > Gaiellales > Gaiellaceae > PALSA-600. The sequence continues at coordinate 32,932 of DATBBA010000083.1, read as the reverse complement.
CTCCCGACGCTGAGCCGGCAGACCGGGATCGACGCCCGCCTCACCCCGGCCGCCCGAGGCGGCGACAGGGAGGCCGCGAGATCGTCCTACAGGCTCACGGGGCGGGCGCTCGACCAGGCCGGGCTCGTGCATCTTCGCGAACGCACTTCGCAGCCTCGACGTCAACATCGAAAGCATGGAGACGACGCTCGAGGCCGCACCCGAGACCGGGGCGCCTGTCTTTGCAATGGAGCTCGCGCTTGGGGTGCCGGGCGAGACGTCGATCCAGGACCTCCGCGACGAGCTCGACCATGTCTGCGATTCGCTCGACATCGACTTGCAGCTCGAGGCGCTCTAAGGTTTCCGCCGTGTTGCGAGTGAACATCTCGGCTCCGGCGTTCTCGTACGACGAAGCCGACCCCGAAGGCTTTCGCGGCGGGATGTTCCGGTTCGGCCCGCTGCTCGAGGCGAAGCAGCTCGGGACGACGGTCTACGAGCTCCCACCGGGGCAGACGATCTGCCCGTACCACTACGAGTACGCCGAGGAGGAGTGGCTGCTCGTCCTCCAGGGCCGGCCGACCGTCCGGCATCCGGAGGGCTCCGATCAGCTCGAGCCGTGGGACGTGGTCTGCTTCCCGATCGGGCCCGCCGGGGCTCACGCCGTGACCAACGACACGACCGAGGTCGTTCGGGTGCTGATGTACTCGACCGTCGAGCATCCCGCCGCCACCGTGTATCCCGACAGCGACAAGATCGCGATCTGGACCGGGAACAGGGACGACAACCTGATCGTCCACCGCGCGAGCGGCGTCGACTACTGGTCGGGCGAGACCGGCTCTCCCTCGACGGAGTAGCGCGCCGCTACTCGTGCCCCGAGACCGCGTGGGGCACGTACGGCTTCTCGAGCCGTGCGACCTCGTCCGGCGAGAGCTCGAGCTGCTCTCCCGCCAGTGCGTCCTCGAGATGCTCGAGCCGCGTCGCACCGACGATCGGGGCCGTCACGCCCGGCCGCTGCAGGAGCCACGCGAGCGCGACCTGCGCGTTCGAGACGCCGCGCGCCTTCGCGACCTCCGTGACGGCGTCGACGACCGCGAAGTCGACCTCGGGCGTGTAGAGCGAGTCGCCGAACCCGTCGGTCCGCGCGCGCGTCGTCGCCGCTCGCCCTCGCGAGTCCGGTTTCCGGCAAGTAGCCCGCGTGCCAGCGGGCTCCACGGAATGATCCCGACGCCCTGGTCGATGCAGAGCGGGATCATCTCCCGCTCCTCTTCGCGATAGACGAGGTTGTAGTGGTTCTGCATCGAGACGAAGCGGGCCCAGCCGTTCCGCGCGGCGAGTTCCTGTGCCTTCGCGAACTGCCACGCGAACATGCTGCTCGCGCCGAGGTAGCGGGCCTTGCCGGCACGCACGACGTCGTTCAGCGCATCCATCGTCTCCTCGATCGGCGTGCCGTAGTCCCAGCGGTGGATCTGGTACAGGTCGACGTAGTCGAGGCCGAGTCTCGAGAGTGAGGCGTCGATCGAGGCCAGGATGTGCTTGCGCGAGAGGCCCCGGCCGTTTGCTCCCGGCATCGTCGGGCCGTTCACCTTCGTCGCGACGACGTACTCCTCGCGCGTACCGAAGAGCTTCCGGAGGAGCTCACCGGTTATCTCCTCGCTCTTGCCCTCGTTGTAGACGTCGGCCGTGTCGAAGAAGAAGATCCCACCCTCGACGGCCCGGCGGACGATCGGTTCCGCGTCGCCCGCCGGCAGCGCCCACTCGCGGCTCGGCGAGGGGCCGTAGCTCATCATTCCGAGACAGACGCGGGGCACGCGCAGCCCGGTATCGCCGAGGTTCACGATCTCCACCAGCTTGACGCTAGCGGGAAGCGCACTCGTGAAAGCGGATCGTGACCGGTCAGAGAGTGTGGAGCGGCACCTCGTAGAACTCGACGGCCGTGCGGCTTCCGGCGTTTCCGGCTCCGGCGTTCATCGCCGCGTCGCCCTGTCTCATTGCCTCCTCGCTCTCGAAGAGCGTGAGGCCGACCATCTCTCCCGATTCGCGATCGACGAGCATCAGGAACTTCGCGTCCGCCAGCACGGGCGGCAGCGTCCCCGACTCGAGCAGGCCTCGGAGCTTGCCGACCCTCTCGTCGACGCCTGCGGGATCGCCCTCGAATCGTGCGACACGCGCCCACATCACTGCCTCCTTTTCGCCGGACTCTGCCATACGTGGCTCACTGGGACACGAAGCCGCCGCCGGCCGCGAGCGGCGTCCTGCGCTCGATGTGCGGCAGGTAGTCGTCGAGGAAGATCCGTGCGACGAGCTCGCGGTAGAAGGCCTCGCGAGGTAGCCCACGGACGGCAAGCGCGGCGACCTCGTCCACGAGCCGCTCGGTTGACCAGCGTTCCGGCATCGCCCGATTATCCCGGATGGGCTGCACGAAAGATCCCTGCAGTCGAGGGATCGACGTGTTGCGCTTTCGTCGCGAAGCTGCTCACGAAGCTCAAGCAACCGGAAGGAGATCAGCGATGACAGACAACGCGAACACCGTCACCCCGATCGTGCTCGGCCCGGAGGAGGGCGAGGCTCGCTGGGCCTTCGGCGGGCTCGGCTTTCTCAAGGCGACGAGCGAGACCACGGCCGGCCGTCTGTTCGTGATCGAGCAGGTCGCGCCGAGAGGTGCCGGCTCGCCGCTTCATGTCCACCACCGCGAGGACGAGTGGTTCTACGTGATCGAGGGCGCGCTGACGTTCTGGGTCGGCGGCAAGGTGATCGACGCTCCGGCGGGATCGTTCGTCTACCGCCCGCGGGATATCCCGCATACGTTCGTGGTTGCCTCCGAGGAGGCGCGGTTCCTGCTCGTGACCGAACCGGGGGACTTCGGCGCCTTCCTGCGCGCGGCGAGCGTGCCGGCCGAACGTCTCGAGATCCCACCGGCACCGACCGAGCCGCCGGACATCGAAGGCCTGACCGCCCTGGCCGCCGAGTACGGGCTCGAGATCCTTGGCCCCCCAGGCATCCCGGTCTGACCGGGATCAGGTCCGAGACAGCGACGGCGGGGAGGGCGAGGGATCGCTCCTCGCCAGGACGCCACGCGTATCGAGGATGCGCTGAACACGCCGGTCTTCGATGAGGTCGCCGTCGAGCCGGGTTTCGAGCATCGCATCGTCGATGCACATCGCGCGCCACCCGGAGTCGTCCGCGACCTGCCCCTCGAGCTCCCGCCAGTGCCAGCAGACGTTGTCGTCGAAGCCCGCGGTCTGACGAACTGCCTGGACTCCCACGTTGATCTTCTGACGCAGTTGCGAAGGCGAGCGATACGGGTAGTGCAGCACGTCGAGGATCCGATCCTCGTGAACGCCGCCCGGAACCCCGAAGGCGTCGTGGTTCCCCATCGGGATGTCCACGTCCGGGGTCGCGCGATGGCAGACCTTCGGCCCCATCGGCTTCCCGTCCCAGGTAGCCGATTCGACCTGACGCCACAGCATGCGCTCCGCGAAATGCGCATCGTCGTCGACGGGACGCGGGACGAAGTTGTACCGCCATGTCTTCACGCGTCCGATCGACGGTGGAAGCGCAGCGAACAGGGTGGGGAGGTCGGTGTCCGCGACAGGTGTCCAGAACTCGTCGGCGTCCGCGTTGATGACCCACGAGGCGCCGTGGTGCAGGGCCGCCGTTCGCGCCATTCTCGTCACCCAACGAGTCTGGTCGTAGATGTCCTCGTCTTCCCGGTAGAGCGTCAGGACGCCCGCTGACTCGTACTCCGCGAGCACGTCCTGGGTGCCGTCCCGGGAGAGGTGATCCGTGACGACGAACGAGTGAACGCCGAGAGCGAGATGGAAGTCGAGGTGCGACCGGACGACATCGATCTCGTCGCGGACGAGCAGTGTCATCACGACGCGTGGACGCTGGTCAGGCGGTCCGGCGACGTTCCCGAATAACGCGTGTGAAAGGTCTACCTCACGCATCACCCTCGTCTTCGGTACCGGCGGGTGGGAGTTGAGGTTGCGACGTGCTTGGCACTTCGCAGGTTGCGCGAGCGTCGGGCTACGCCAGAAGAACTGTCGGACACCGAGCCGGCTTACGCCGATGCCGACTCGACCAGCAGCCGTCGTCCCCCGAGTACCGTTCTCAACAGTGTCTGTTCCAAGTTTCCGGATGTCCGATCGGTCGCTGATGGCCGCCCGGCTGGCCCTGGCAGTCGTGGTCGGGTTGGCGTACGGCGCCGTCACCGAGTGGTCGGTCCCGCACCTGCCCTTCTCCCTCGAGCCGCTGGGCAACTCGGCGGCCCCCTGGCTCGTCGTCGCTTTCGCAGTCGCCCTGGCCGCTCGCCGGATGGGCGAGGCGCTGGTGCTGGCGGTGGTCACCCTGGTTGCCCTTGTGCTTGGCTTCTACGTGGCCGAGGCCGTTCGTGGCTGGCCCGTGTCCCGTCATCAGGTCGTGTTGTGGACTGTCGCCAGCGGGATAGCGGGCCCGCTCGTCGGCGTGGCTGCCGGCTCGGTTCGACAAGCCGGGCGCACAGCCGGAGCTCTCGGTGGCGGCGTGCTCGGCGGTCTACTGGTTGGTGAGGCGGTCTACGGGCTCACCAAGCTCAACCTCTCGACCCCCGCCGGCTACTGGAACGTGCAATTCGTCCTCGGGGTGGGGCTGGCGATCGGCTTGACCCTGTGGCGCTCCCGACGTCACTGGCTCGGCAGTGTCTGCGCGGTCGCCGTATCGTTGGCCGCCTGCGCCGTTGTCGGTGTCTGCACCCTGGCCGTCTATCAGGTTCCCTGACCCACCGACAACACCCGCTTCGCGGATGAGTGCGCTCGCCCGGGGCAGCGCGGTAACGCTCGAACGCGGCTGCCGTCAGCCGAGTTGAACAAACCCCGTCGCCTCGCCCGGCTGGCGGGTGACCTGGCGGACGGCGTTTGCGGAGTTGCCTTCGATCGTCGTGATCGTGCCGTCAGGGTTCACGGTGTCGACGATGCCGACGTGGCGGTCGCCGAAGAGCATCAGGTCGCCGGGCTGGGGGGTGGCGCTCGCGGGGAGGAGGCGGCCGGTCTGCGAGGCCCAGCTCGTGATCCCGGCGACCGAGCCGAGGCCCTGGCCGTTGTCGCCGAGCGGGGCGCCGGCCTGCGCCGCTGCCCACGAGGCGAAGTACGCACACCAGGGCTCGCCTGCGCCGGCACCCGCGACCGCGCCGCGGTAGACGGCGATCGCCGGGCCGTCGTTCGAGCCCGGGGGCTGCTCCGCCTGGCCGATCTGGCTCTCTGCCGCCGAGACGATCGCCGCGCCCGTGCCGCCGAGCGGCTGCTCGGCCGGGTTCGCGTTCGTTGCGGCGAGGAGTGCCCGTGCGAAGCCGCCGGAGGCGGTCGAGCTCGTGCTCGAGCCGAGGCTCGAGGGCGACGGGGCCTGCTGCTGCAGCGCCGCCTGGAGCGCGGGCGAGCCGATCGTGGCCGGAGAGAGCGTCTCGAGCTGCGAGATACGGGTGAGGACGTCGGTGATCGCCACCACCCATGTGATCGGCGGGCAGGCGGAGAATTCAACCCGGAACGAAAGACGTCCCCGCGACCGCTTGCTGGTCGCGGGGACGTCCAAAGGCCCGTTGGTGTGGACGCGGGGCCCTGACTTACAGCCGCAGCTACTGCAGCAGCTTGAGGATCGACTGCGGTGAGCTGTTTGCCTGCGCGAGCATCGCGGTGCCAGCCTGCTCGAGGATCTGCATGCTCGTGAACGTCGTCATCTCGGACGCCATGTCGACGTCCTTGATCGAGCTCTCCGAGGCCGACAGGTTCTCCTCGTAGGTCGCGAGGTTGTTGAGCGTGTGATCGAGCCGGTTCTGTACCGACCCGAAGAGGCTCCGCCCCTCGGAGACGTTGTCGATCGCCGCGTCGATCGAGGCGAGGTTCACCGTTCCGGAGAACGAGAAGATCGCCGAGTCGACCTCGAAGCTGGCGCCCGAGCCGAACAGCTGGACGCCGGTGACGGCGATCGTCTGTCCGTCCATCGCGCCGACCTGGAAGGTGATCGTGGCGCCGCCGGTCAGCAGGTTGATCCCGTTGAACTGGGTCTGCTGGCCGATGTCCGAGATCTCGGCGCAGAGCTGGGCGACCTCCGAGGTGATCGCCGCCTGGTCCGAGGTGGACAGGGTGCCGTTGTTGAACTCGACCGCGAGGTCGCGGACGCGCTGGAGCATCGACTGCACCTCGGACATCGCGCCTTCACCCGTCTGCACGAGCGAGACGGCATCCTGCGCGTTGCGCTGGGCCTGGTCGAGGCCGCCGATCTGCGACTGGAGCTTCTCCGAGATCGCAAGCCCTGCGGCATCGTCTGCGGCCTTGTTGATCCGGAACCCGGACGACAGCCGCTGCATCGCAGTCGAGAGCTGCCCTTCGGTGTTCACGAGGTTGCGGTGGGCGTCAAACGCCTCGATGTTGGTTTGAATGCTGAGAGACATTGGGTTGAGAGTCCTTTCTCAGGGAGTGCTGGACGACGGATCTTTCGGCGGTGGAAGGTCGGCGATGCTCGCCTCGGACGCGGCCTTGTTCTCGGCCTGGATCTCGATCCAGAGCTCGTGACGGAAGATGCGGATCTCTGCCGGCGCCTCGATGCCTATGCGGACATTCGAGCCGACGATGTCGAGCACCTCGACGACGATGTCGTCGGCGATGCAGATCCGTTCACCTACCTTGCGCGTGATGACGAGCAGCGGATCACCCTCCTACCTGGTTGCCATGGCCGGCACCGAAAGGCTCGGTGCTTCGGCCTCCACTTCGTTCAGCTCCACCTCTGCGAACAGAGGCTGCCGAACAGAGTATCCGGTGGCGCCGTTGATGATCTGACGCCCTCGCCGTGATTCGCTGTTGACGATCACCGGTCCAGCGAGATTGATGGTGAATCCCTTCAGTTCCGACGTCGCGCGAACGACGCAGAAGATCTCGGCCTGATTCGACTCTGCGATACCGAGCCGGTCGGCCTCTTCGTCGGGGATCTCCACCTCGTAGTTGGAGAAGAACAGCCACGGGGTGGTCACCGGTACGGCCACATCCGCGTGGTCGCACGAGTGAAGCCAGTAGAACGGGGTCTTCTCGGACTGCGCCAGCAGCGCGTACCGCGTGCCGGGAAGTCCGATCAGGCCGTCCGGGAACGTGAGGACCGTATCTTCACGGACCTCCAGCATCCCGAACCGCGAGCTTTCGATCTGCATCACTACCTCCATTACGTCGAGAGGAAGTCCATGAGGGACGGTTGGATGATCTGGGCGCCTGCTTTCAGCGCCGCCTGATAGACAGCCTGTTGCTGTGAGTACGTGACGATGGTCTGCGCCATGTCAGCGTCCTCGGTGTCGGAGAGGAGCGAGGTGCTCGACTCCTGGAGCGACTGCAACCGCGACAGTGCGGTCGTCAGCCTGTCGGCGCGAGCGCCGACCGTGGCACGGATCGTGCTCACGTTGTCCGATGCCGTATCGAGCGCACTGAGATCCGTGCTGCCGAGGGCGGCAATATTGTTCGACTTCAAGTCGGTGGAGATCTGGCGGAGGGTCGCGATCAGGCCGCTCGAGCCGTCGCCGAGCACCGACGCGCCGTCCACGTTCACCGGAACCTGGACGCCCGCCCCGATCTGGCGCGACACCGTACCGGTGTCTCCCGAGTAGGTGTCGTCCGCGCCTGCCGCGTACGGTGCGGTCGAGGTCTTCGTTCCCGAGAAGATGTACTGCCCGGCGTACTGGGAGTTGCCGTCGGTCTTCAGCGACTCGATGATCTGGTCGATCTCCGCGGCGATGTCGTTGTTCCCGCTCGGGCCGGTCGAGCTGTTCGCGCCCTGGACGACGAGATCGCGCGCCCGCAGGACGAGCGAGGAGATGTCCCCGAGCGCCGAATCGGTCGTGTTCAGCCAGGCGCTGCCGTCGTTGACGTTCGTCTGGTACTGGGCGTTCGAGGCCAGGTCGGCGCGGTAGCCGAGCGCCTGGCTCGTGCCGAACGGGTCGTCGGACGGCTTCTGGATCCGCATCCCGGAGGAGAGCTCCGACTGGGTCTTCGAGAGCGCGTTCGTCACGTTCTGCAGGTCGCCGAGCAGCGTCGTCGTGAGCATCGAGTTCGTGATCCGCTCGCTCACAGCCCGACCGTCCCGGTGTGGTTGACGAGCGTGTCGATCATCGAGTCCATCGCCGACATCACCCGCGCGCAGGCCTGGTAGCCGCGCTGGAACTGCAGGAGGTTCGTCATCTCCTCGTCGAGCGAGACACCCGACACCGATGTGCGCTGGTTCGTCAGCGACTCGACGAGCGAGTTGGCGTTCGAGAGGTTTGCCTGCGCCTGCTGCGAATCGGAGCCGATCTGTGTCACGAGCTGCGAGTAGGCGGTGTCGATCGTCGCGCCGCCGACGAGAGCGGACTGCTGGAGGTTGCCGAGCGCGAGCGCGTTCGAGCCGTCGCCCGGGTCGCCGTTCGTCGAGGCTGCGATCAGGTCGGGCGAGGCGAGCACCGCGGCGCTGACGCTGATCGTCGCGGCCTCGGAGCCCGACGTCACGGTGAAGAACGGGACGCCGGCGTTGCCGTTGAGATCCTTCCCGGCCGCGCTCTGGGTGTTCGTGGCGCTCGCGAGCGCCGAAGCAAGCCCGTTCAGCTTCGCCAGGTAGCCGTTGGTCGGGTCGCTGATCAGGCTGATCACCTGGTCCATCCCGGCGAGCTGGCCCGAGGTCACGTTCGTGAGCGGCAGCGTGAGCGTGTTGGCGGTGGTCGCGGCGACGAGGCTCTCGCCGCCGAAGGTGACGTCGATCTGGCCGAGCTGCCCGGCGGTGCCGGAGCTGACCGAAGTCGAGGTGTTGCCGAGCGCCGAGAGCTGGTCGATCAGGTTGTCGCGACTGTCGAGGAGGTCGTTCGGCTGCTGGCCGGCGAGCTCCGCCGCCTGGATCGACTGGTTCAGCGAGGCGACCTGCGACCCGAGCGAGTTCACCTGCTGCATCGTCAGCGTCTCGTTCTGGGTCGTCTGCGACTGGATCGTCGAGAGCTCGGTCGAGAGGGTGTTGAACCCGTTCGTGAGCGAGGCCGCCGACTGGGCGAGTGCCTGGCGCGTCGCGAGGTCGCTCGGGTTGTTTGCGACGTTCTGCCATGCGGCCCAGTACTTGCCGAGCAGCTCGGACAGGCCGTTGTCGGAGGGCTCGGACAGCGTCTGCTCGATGTTCGAGAGCCCGCTCTCCTGCGCCTCGGCCGAACCCTGGCGCATCGTCTGGGCGCGCAGCTGGGTGTCGAGGAAGCTGTCGCGGATCCGCTGGTACTGGACGACGTCGACACCCGTGCCGAGCTGGCCCGCACCGACGTCGTTGAACGCCGGCGTCGTCGCGAGCTCTGCGACCTGGCGGGAGTAGCCGGGCGTCTGTGCGTTCGCGATGTTGTGGCCGGTCGTGTCGAGCGACCGCTGGTCGGCGAGGAGTCCGCGCAGCGCAGTTTCGAGGCCAAGGAACGTGGTCGACATTACTGCGCTCCTCCGCAAGTCATGGCATGCCCCCGGCGGCGTCTCGCCGCCCGTGACTGTGTCCTCAGTCGCCCCGATGGTGAAGCCATCGGGGCTCCCTGCGTCCTTCCCACGGACGACGATCCATCCGCCGGATGACGCACCGGATTTACGGAGGAGCGCATCAGGCCCTCGCGTCCACGGAGGTCGTGGGGCGGTGGGTGGGCGACGAGGCCCAGCCGCCGGGGGAGTAGCCGGCCTGCGGCGTGCCGGAGATCACACGGAGCAGATGGTCGACGAAGGTCAGCTCCTGCCGGATCAGCAGGCGGTTCGAGGCGTGGATCCGGGCGACCTTCGCGAGCACCGAGCGGAGGTGTGCGCTGAGCGCACGCGCGCGGGCGCTGAAGTCGGCCGGGGCGCCGTCGAGCATCGCGTCGAGGTTGATCGTCTCCGGTGCGACGGAGCGCCGGGCAGCGGCGGCTGCGATCAGCCGGTCGCGCTCGACCTCGAGCCGCTTGCGCACGCCGAGCTCGGTCTGGACGTCGCCGAGGCGCGCCAGGAGCTCCGGAACGTTCTGGGTCTTGATCGCCTCGGTCTGCGCGAGCACGGTCGAATGGAGGCGCTCGGCGGAGGCGACCTGGGCCTCGAGGTGGGCGAGCAGCTCGTTCACGATCCGGCCGCCGTGCTGGAGGGGTCGGTGATCCCGGCGCGGGCCGCCATCGACTGGTAGAGCTCGTCCGCGATCCCGACGCCGCCCGCCGACGTCATCGTCTGCGAGAGCGCTCCGGGAAGCATCTGCATCATCGCGCTGCTCGTCGAATCGGTGGCATCGGTGCTGTCGTCGGAGCTGTCGTCCGAGTCGTCCGAGCTGTCGTCGGAGCCGTCCATGCCGGTGGTCGCGCTCATCGCCTGCGTGAGCTGGCTCAGCATGACCTGCTCGAAGCTGAGCGCCGTCTCGTACAGCTGCTCGGCCTTCGGGCCGGCCTTGCGCACGTCGGCCGGAAGCTGCGCCTGGTCGACAGGCGGGAGCGCGGTGCCGTCGACGGGGAGGATGCTGCTCATTTGACCAGCGAGTCCGCGTCGTCCAGGAGCTCGTCCTGGGTCTTGATCGCCCGGCTCGCGAGCTCGTAGCTGCGCTGGGCGTCGATCATGTCCGACATCGTCTGGGCGAGATCCACGTTCGAGGACTCGAGCGCGCCCTGTTCGATCGTCGAGGACGCCGCCTTCGGCTGTCCGCTCGCCGCCGTGATCGCGAAGAGGTTGTTCCCGATCGGATCGAGACCCATCTGGGATGGGACGTCGACGACGCCGATCTTCCCGATGACCTTGTTCGCGACCGTGACGGAGCCGTCCTTGCCGACCGAGATGTCGGAGGCCTGGGTGCCCTTCGGCACCTGGATCGGCGGGTCGAGCTTCTCGCCCGTCGAGGTGACGATGTTGCCGTCGGCATCGAGCTGGAACGAGCCGTCGCGGGTCAGCGCCGGCGAGCCGTTCCCCTGCTTGACCTGAAAGTATCCGGGCCCTGTGATCGCGAGCGACATCGGATCGTCGCTCGTCTGGACCTCGCCCTGGCCCGAGGTGGGCCCGAGCGTGGAGACCGAGGAGCCGGAGCCCACCGGAACGCCCTGCTCTGCCGAGTAGACGAGGTCGCTGAACGCGACACGCTGGGACTGGTACCCCGTCGTGTCCATGTTCGAGATGTCGTTCGAGAGCAGGTCGATGCGGGTCTGCTGCGCCTGCATGCCTGCCGCGGCTGCGTAGATCCCGTCGGGCATCAGCTGACCCCTCCGGCACCATCGACGCCGCGCTGGAGCGTCTCGTCGATCGAATGGATGACGCGCTGCGAGGCCTCATAGGCGCGGAGCGAGACGATCATGTCGATCATGACCGTCGTCGGGTTGACCGCCGAGCTCTCCAGGGAGCCCTGGTTGACCGTCGTTGCGGCCGGCTTTGCGCCCGGAGTGCCCGCGAAGTAGTTGTCGCCGACCTTGGTCGGGTTCGTGAGCGAGACGACGTCGAACGAGCCGAGGCTCTTGCCGTTCGCGGTGATCGCGCCCGTGCTCGAGACCTTCAGGTCGGTCGAGTCGGAACCCACGTCGATCGCCTTGCCGGCGGAGTTGAGGACGGGATCGCCCGTCGAGGTGACGAGCTCGCCCTTGGCGTCGACGCCGAACTGGCCGTCGCGGGTGTAGAGGGTTCCGTTCGCGGTCTGTACCGCCATGAAGCCGGGGCCCTGGAGCGCGAAGTCGAGCGGCTCGCCGGTGCTCTCGAGTGGGGCCTGCGTCATGTCGACGGAGGTCTGCGAGATCTGGGCGCCGTTCCCGACGAGGTCGAGGGCGTGCCCGGTCGCCCCGGCGGCGTTCAGTGCATCTCCGAAACTTGACTGCGAGATGACCTGCGGCTTGTAGCCAGGCGTCGAGGCGTTGGCGAGATCTCCGGCAATCGAATCCTGCCGGACCATCTCGGTCAACATGCCCGAGGCAGCGATTTCTAGACCACGATCCATTGGTTGAGAGACTCGAGGGGACGACCTCTTCGTCTGGCGCCGTGATCGGCCGGACGCGATCGAAGTTGAGGACTCAGGCAACGAGCGCGACGGCGGAGGCTGCCGGGCGCAGGCTTTCGACGCTCGAGGCGTCGGCGTGCGCAAGGTCTGCGAGCTCGCCCTCGGGTGGCGTGCTCGAGAGCACCGCCACGATCGTGCGGATGATCTCGGGGGGCGGTGCAAGGCCGGCCGGGGCGGCTACGGCGAACACGTCGGCTTCGAGCCCACCCTCGCGCGCGAGGCGCTCGACGGTGGCGGCGAGCGCCGCGGGGTCGATCCCGGCGCCGTAGACGACGAGCCTTGCCTCCTCGGGCCGGAAGACCCTGCACCATCCCTCGAGGAGCTCCGGGTGCGCTGCCAGGTCGTCGGCGAAGCAGAGTGCGGCCAGGTGCCTCGGACTGCCTGCGAGCGCGTGGGGCCACGCGAACCGCCTGACCGGGTCGGGCCAGCGGCCTGCCCATCGCTCGTCGAGGCGCTGCCAGCCGGCGACGACGTTCTCGTCGCGCCAGGCGAGGTCGGTGACGGACGCGTTCTCGAGGTGGATCACGACGCTCGCGGGGCAGTAGGCGACCCGCAGGCCCGCATCCCAGGTGCGGATGCAGAGATCCACGTCCTCGACATACATGTGGTAGCTGCGGTCGAACGCGCCGAGCTCGAAGAAGGTCTCGCGGCGGATGATCAGGCACGCGCCGGTCACGGCGGCGAAGTCGCGTGGGATGAGCACGGCCGGGTCGTCGGCGGCGGCGCCGCGGTGGACGTGGTCGAGCTTGCCCTCCTTGTTCCAGACGATCCCGGCGTGCTGGATCGTCCCGTCGGGATAGAGCAGGCGGCTTCCCGCGATCCCGATCGAGCGGTCGGCCATCGTCTCGACGAGCGACTCGAGCCAGCCAGGCTGCGGGATCGTGTCGTTGTTCAGGAGCAGGACGAACTCGCCCCGCGCGAGGCTTGCGCCCTGGTTGCAGGCACCTCCGAAGCCCTGATTCCCGGCATTGATCACGCAGCGAACGCGGCCGCCGGTCTGTTCTGCGCGCAGGAAGGCCGCGGTCCCGTCGGTCGAGGCGTTGTCGATCACGATCACCTCAGATGCCGTCTCCGCCGCCGTTTCGCGGATCGCTTCGAGGCACTGCCTGGTGAGCTCGTCGCGGTTGAAGACGGGAATCACGATCGAGACCAGGGGCGGTGGGCCCGGATCGGCAAGGACGAGATCGCGCAAGGTCTCGGACGCCGACGCGCGGGGCAGGCCTGCGAGCGGCCCGTCGGCGTCACGTGCGGAGAGAAGAGCGGAGGCCGCCTCGGCGAGTCGCTGCTCGTCGGCGGGATCCCGGGGAAGCGCGAGCAGGACGACGTCGAGACCGTCGATCAGCGGTTCGAGCCGAGGCGCGATCGCGGCCGGGTCGGCGTCGGGGGCGTAGGCGACGAGCGTGACGTATTCGCCCCCGAGCCCGCGCGTGAACTCGGCGAGGAGCTCAGGAGACTCGATCAACTCCTCCGCGAACGCCGCGACCACGGGCGCGGGCTCCGTCTTCTTCGGCGGGTCGCCGAGTGCGCGCATGCGCGGCGTGATCACCGCAGCGCCGGGCTCGGCGCCGGCGGCGTGCTGGATGAAGGACTCGAACTCCTCGTAGAGGCCGAGGCGGTCGGGCGTCACGGCCGGAAGGAGCGCTCGCACGGCGTCGAGTGCGAAGCGGGCGGAGTTCGAGCCGCCGAGGGCGTGGTGCCGCGCGGCGGGGTGGTGGAGCCCGCGCCACAGGATGTAGTCGACCGGCAGGGGCCCGTCGTAGCGCCATTCGCGGTCGATCGAGGCCCAGGCGCCGGTTCCCGGCTCGACGACGATGTTCCACGGCGTCGCGTCGATCGCAGCCCCGTCGAGGAGCGCGAGGCCGGCGCCGTCGGTTCGCCCGGTGCCGTATTCGGTGACGAGGAAGCCATGCAGCTCGGCGAGGAGCGCTGGAAGCTCGTGTTCGAGCCGGCCGGCGGCGGCGTGCTCGTGGATGGTGAAGAGGAGCTGATGTCCGGGCCGGAAGGCCTCGTCTTCTAGCCGTTGGGTGAGGGCCGTGGCCGAGGGGGGCTCGGCCGGGGCGGCAGCGGTGTTCCGGACGACGAGCTCCCCGTCCTCCCGCTCGAGCGAGGTGCGCTTGGCGAAGCCGGGATGGCGGTCGAGCGAGTAGTGGCGGGCGACCCAGCCGTCCTCGACCCCGAGGCGCTCCCGCACCGTCTCACGGTCCCCGTTGTGTGCGAGAACGAGGAACGAGTTGGAGAGGTCGCGCAGCAGCCCGCCGGCGACGACCTCGCGGAGCGCCAGGCTCTCGTTGAAGGGACTGTGCGCCTGGGGCCCGGCGCGGTCCGCAAACGGCGTCTCGACCCAGTTGGCCGGGTAGGTCGACGCGTCGGCGAGCGAGGCGTCGAAGACGGTGCGGGCGAGCTTGTAGTCGGGGAAAGGAAGGTAGAAGTCGACGGCCGAGAACCCGGCTGCGAGCACGAGTCGCTCGAGCTCGGCCGCGCTGTAGGTGACCGCCGAGCGGCGCGACGGATAGCCCTCGATCCCTTCGTAGCGCCGTGAGGCGTGGTCCTCGTGGCTGCCGCCGAGGTACTTCAGGCCGAGCTTGTTCTCGATCGCGATCACGAGCATCCCGTCGGCGGCGAGGCTGCGGCGTGCGAGCTCGAGGTTCGAGAGTGCGGCCGCGGCCGGATCGTCTCGGTGCTCGGGGTGGTAGAGGTGGCTGTACTCGAGCACGCCGATCAGGGTCGCGATGTCGTAGGCGCGACCGAAGTCGAGGTCGAAGAAGTTCGCGGCCGCGACGCGGACGCTCTCGAGGTCGCGGCAGCGCTCGCGGGCGACCTGGGCGCGCGCGAGACTTCCCTCGACGGCGTCGACCCGGCCGAAGTGCTCGCCGAGCCAGCGGGTGACCGCGCCGCAGCCTGCACCGAGCTCGAGCACGGAGGCGTCGCGATTCGAGAGGCCGAGCGCATCGAGGATCGTGGCGCGGTACGGGGTGAGGTGGTAGAGGCTCGCCCAGTCGCGGACGCGGGCGCGGAGGTCGGACGAGAAGACGCCGACGTCGGCGGAGGACCGGAGCGCGTCGAGGAGATACTGCTCGGCGCCGTCGAGGTAGGTAGCGGCGGTGCCTTCCTGCGCCGGGACGAGCACGCCCGAGCCGTGCGTGACGAGGTCGTCGAGCCGGATCATGCGGCGATGGGCGAGATCGTCGCCAGGTTCTCGGCGGCCTGGCCGGAGGTCGGGTCGAGCGCGAGGCAGGCGCCGAGCAGCGTGCGGAACGGGTACCGGATGTATTCGCGGTAGAGGCCGAGGTTCTCGGCGGCATGGCTGCGATCGAGATCCCCGGCGTCGGCGACGGTGGCGTCTCGCACGAGCTCGCAGTCCGTGCCCGCGAGCGCGCGGGCGATCGCCTTCGACTTTCCCTGGTGATCGACGATCATCACCTTCATCGGCGGCGCGCGCCTACCCGTGACATGCACGCGTAATCGGCGTCGCGCCAGAGCGATTGAGACACGCGGCCACAAGCTTCGAGCGGCGAGATCGGTGCCAGGCACCGGATGGTTCGAGGCCTCACGCGGCCGAGAAAACGAGTAGCAGAGCCAAACCCGAACGCCAACCGGTGCCAGGCACCAGATTCTCGGGTCGAGTCGCGGCCTGTGCGCCGGGGGCGTCCCGGCGCACGGCTAAACCGCCTGGGGCTGCGACCGACTACCGCGTCATGTCGTCGGCACCGGTCGTCTGGTTTGGCGCGCTTCGCGAGCCATCGGGCTACGCAGACGAAGCGCGGACATACCTGCTCGCGCTCGAGAACGAGGGCTACCAGGCGGTCGGTCGCGAGCCGGGGTGGGTGAGGGATATCGCCGGGATGCCGGCGCACCACCGCGCGGTCGTCGATCTCGCGCTCCGGCGGCCGATCCCGGAGCAGTACGTGGCCGTCCAGCATGTGGTGCCGCACCCGAGCCAGAGCAACGCGATCGGCGTTCCGAACGTGCTGCGGACGATGTTCGAGACCGACGGCCTTCCCTCGGTCTTCAAGTCGAGGCTGATGGACGTGGACGAGATCTGGGTGCCGGCCGAGTTCAACGTCGAGACCTTCGCGCGGGGCGGCATTCCGGCCGGCCGGCTCAAGGTGCTTCCGGAGACGATCGACTTCGCTCTGTTCGACCCGGCGGTAACCGACCCGTGGCCGATCGAAGGAGCCCGCGGATTCACCTTCCTGACGAACTTCGACTTCACCGACCGCAAGGGCTGGGACATCCTCCTCGACGCCTGGGCTCTTGCGTTCGAGCCCGACGACGACGTCTCACTCGTCCTCAAGGTCGTCTCCCTCCACGGCGCCTCGGCCGACGGGATCCGGCTGCGGATCGAACAGCACCTGGCGGGCCGCGAGACCGCGCCGATCGTGCTGCTCGCGGAGCTCCTTCCGAGCGCCGAGATCCCGCGGCTCTACGCCGCCGCCGACGCCTACGTCATGGCAAGCCATGGCGAGGGTTGGGGCCGCCCGTACATGGAGGCGATGGCGATGGGCATCCCCACGATCGGCAGCCGCTGGAGCGGCAACCTCGAGTTCATGAACGACGGCAACTCGTGGCTCGTCGACGGCAGCCTCGCCGACATCCCCGAGGCCGCCCAGGTCCACACGAGCCTCTACGGCGGGCAGCGCTGGTTCGACCCCGACGTCGAGGCGCTCGCCGCAGCGATGCGCGAGGTACGAGCCGGCGGTGCAGACGTCGAACAGCGTGCTGCGTCGGCTCGCACCGGGCTCACCGAGAACTTCGGTCCGGAGCCGGTCGTCGCGAAGCTCGTCGAGCTCGCAGCCGGGCTCTACGACCGCTGGCGCAGCCGGTCCACGACCGCCGTGACCTGCGCCTGGCGTGGCGACTTCGGCGCCGGACACTCGCTTGCGGTCGTGAACGACGGGATCGTCGACGGGCTCGAACGCGCCGGCGAGGCAGTACGTCGCCTCGCGCCGGAGTCGGTCGCGACCCGGGTCGACACCGTCGGGATCGCCTCCCAGTGGCCGCCGTCGTTCGCAGCGCCGGCGCACGGTCCGTTCGTGCTCTACCAGCCATGGGAGTTCGGCACCGTCCCGGAGAGCTGGGCCGAATCGATCCGGATGAACGTCGACGAGGTCTGGGCGCCGTCGGAGTACGTCCGGCGGGCCTACATCGACTCGGGTGTCGCCGAGGAGCTCGTCCACGTGGTGCCGAACGGGGTCGACCTGGAACGGTTCACGCCCGACGGCCCGGCCTGGGAGCTTCCAGACGCGCGCGGCACCGTGTTTCTCTTCGTCGGCGGCACGATCGCCCGCAAGGGAATCGACATCCTGCTGCAGGCCTACGCGCGAGAGTTCAGCGCCGACGACGACGTCACCCTCGTGCTGAAGGGCTTCGGCGCCGGCAGCTTCTACCGCGGCCAGACAAACGAGCGCATGATCGAGATCTTCGAGGCGATTCCGGACCGCCCCGACGTCGTCTTCCTCGACGAGGAGGTTCCCTTCGACCGGCTGCCGTCGCTCTACCGCGCGGCGAGCGCCGTCGTCCAGCCCTACCGGGGCGAGGGCTTCTGCCTGCCGGCGCTCGAGGCGCTGGCATGCGGGGTGCCCGTGATCGTCACGAACGGCGGCCCGACCGACGACTTCACGTCCGACGAGTGCTCGTGGCGGCTTCCGTCGCTGCGGGTGCCGGTCGACCCGGGTGCCTTCGCCGAGCAGGAGCTCACGCTCGTGCCCGGCGCCTACGTTCTCGAGCCCGACGTGGACGCGCTGGCGCGCGCGCTTCGCGCCGCCGCCGATCCCGCGCAGCGGGCTCCGAAGGCCGCAGCCGCGCGCCGGCACGCGGAGCCGTTCGGATGGGATGCCTGCGCCGCCCGCGCCGCTGCACGCATCCAGGCTCTCTCCGGACGGGTCCCGGTCCGCACCATGAAGCCCGCTGCCGTGCCCGACCGGCGGGGCTTCCTCTTCCACGTCCCGGCCGAGTGGCGCTCCCCCGATACCTGGGCGCCCGCGCTGCATGCCTATCTCGAGGCCTTCTCGGCCGCAGACGACGTCACGCTCGTCTTTCCCGCGGCCGACGTCGAGGGCGCGACTGCTCTCGTCGGCGCCGAGCTCGAGCGCTCCGGCGTCGATGCAACCGACGTCGCCGACATCGCGCTCGCGGATCCGGGCGACCTCGGGCTCGTCTCGCTCGAGCTTGCAGCCGACGCCGTGATCTGCCCCGACCGGAGCGCGGCCCCCCGCGCGCGGGTCGTCGTCCCGCCGACAGCGGACGCCCTGCGCGCCGCGACCCCGATTGCCAAGGAGGCAGCTTGATGGCACTACGCGCCGTGACGCTCACCCCGGCCGGACGCCGGCTGACCCTGACGCGCGAGGGCTGGCGCAAGCAGGTCGAGGCGACCCTCTCGCAGGGTGCGCTCGCGCTTCGCGAGCGTGACGTCGAGACCCTCGGCGCGATCTTCGACGAGGTCGAGGAGTGGGGCGACGACCAGCGTGCCTACCAGGCGCGCCGGCAGCTCGCCGAGCTCGCGTTCACCGCCGCCGAGACCCTTCCGACGAACCAGTGGATCGAGCTCTTCCTCACGGTCGTCGGCAAGCTCCTCGACACGCTCGAGAACGAGGCCGCCGAGCCTGTGCTGCTCAACTACTCGGGCGTGCTCCTGTACGAGATCGGTCAGATGGGCGCCGCCGATGCGCTGTTTGCTGCGGCCGAGCGTCTCGATCCCGAGCTCGACCACGTCGCGGCGAACCGCAAGGCTGCGCGCAGCCGCCGCAAGAAGAACCCGCCCGTGCTGCCCGGAAACCTCAGCGCACGTGCCCGCGCCGCCGGGGTGCGGGCAGGCGAGCTCGCCCGCCGCGCGAAGACCGCCGAGGGTCTGACGCTGTCGCTCGTGATGATCGTCAAGAACGAAGAGGAGATGCTCCCGGGCTGTCTCGCCGCGGTGCACGATGCCGTCGACGAGATCGTGATCGTCGACACCGGCTCGACCGACCGCACCGTCGAGATCGCCGAGTCGTTCGGGGCGAAGGTCGTCGACTTCCCGTGGAACGGCTCGTTCTCCGACGCCCGAAACTGCTCGCTCGAGCACGCGACCGGCGACTGGGTCGTCTACCTCGACGCCGACGAGCATCTGGTGCCCGAAGACGCGCCGCTCCTGCGGCAGCTGACCGGGAAGACCTGGCGCGAGGCCTTCTACCTCGTCGAGACGAACTACACGGGCGGCGACGACTCCGGCTCGTCGGTGGCGCATCTCGCGATGCGAATGTTCAAACGCAAGCCCGACTACCGCTTCGAGGGCCGTATCCACGAGCAGAAGACGCAGGCGATGCCGACGTACCTGCCGGAGCGGTTCGAGACGACCGAGATCCGGCTCCGGCACTTCGGCTACCTCAAGAGCCGGATCAGCGCGAAGGAGAAGTCGCGCCGGAACATCGAGCTGCTCGAAGCCGAGGCGCTCGAGCTGCCAGGGCCGTTCGTCGATTTCAACCTCGGCTCCGAGTACATGGCCCTCGGCGAGTTCGCGACAGCCCGCGGCTACCTCGATCGTGCGTGGGATCTGCTGCGCCGCGAGGAGGGCTGGAGCGGGAAGGGCTATGCACCGATGCTCGTCGCGCGGGTCGCTCAGGTGCGCCGCGAGGACGGCGACACGACCTCTGCGCGCGTCGCGATCGACGAGGGCCTTGCGCGGTTCCCGGATCACACCGAGCTCGTGCTTCAGGCGGGTCTCTGCGCACGGGACGACGGCAACCTCGACGAGGCCGCCCGTCTCGCCGAGCGCTGCGCTGCTCTCGGCGAGCCGCCGACCCGCTACAGCGCGACGGTCGGCTGCGGGTCGTTTCTTGCCGAGTGCCTGCTCGCGCAGATCCGCGAGCTCCAGCGCCGGCCGCTCGAGGCCGAGGCGCTCTACCGCGGGGCGCTCCAAAGCCATCCCGAATACGTGGCTCCGGTGCTCGCGCTCGCAAGCTCGATGCTCGCCCGCGGCGCCGAGCCCACCGAGGTGCGTGCGGCAGTGCCCGCGAACGGTCCGAGCTCGCGCCTGCTCCTCGCGACGGCGCTCTACGAGGCCGGTCACTCCGCCGAGGCCGAGGCCGACTTCCGCGCGGTGCTCGATCACCAGCCAGATCACGCGGTTGCGCGGATCGGCCTCGTCGAGACGCTCCTTGCCCGCCGCGCCTACGACGATGCCGCGGCCGAGGCGGCCCTCGAGCCGGAAGGCTCCCCGCTCGAGCTCGCGGCGATCGGAGCGGAGCTCTTCGCCCGCGCGGCGCAGGGCGAAGCAGCGAAGCTCCGCGAGGCTTTGAGCCGTGCCTCTGCACGGAGTCTCGACCCCGCCGAGCTCGAGCTCTACACAGCCTGGTCGGAAGCGCTCGCGGGTACGCCCGCCCCGGCGGCGGTACCGATCGACGCGCTCGGAACGGCTCTCACCGCGCTCGAGGCGCTGCTCAGGGTCCAGGAGTTCGGCGCCTTCGAGACGCTCGTCGGGGTCTACCGTGCGATCGAGGCCGACGAGGGCGATCTGCGTGACGGCCTGGCGAGGATCTACCTGCGCCGCGGTTACCTCGAGTCGGCGCTGGAGGAGTGGATGACGGCCTTCGCCGTAGCGCCGGAGGCGCGTTTCCTCGTGGGCCTCGCACAGGTCGCCGTCGCGCGTGGTCTCGGTGCCGAGGGACTCGACCTCGCCCGCGAGGCTGCGCGGCTCGATCCGGCCGATTCCCGCGCCGCAAGGCTTGTTGCGGCGCTCGAGAGCCGGTAGGGCTCGTACGTCACACCTGCCAGGCCGGGGTGTCGACCTGTGAACGAGAGGCGCGGAAGAGCACCCGCAGCCGGGCGCACGCATCGCCGCAAGAGCCGTCCTCGAAAGGGGTAAAGATTTCCGGCGTCCGGCCGATGAAGATCACAGCCGCAAGGCATCGCGTGGACCGACGACAGTTTCGATACCAGGGAAGGGATCGGAGACTATGGAGCCGCTAACGCCGGTTGGGGAGGGTCAAGTGACGAGAATAGGCAAGGCTGCGTCGGCCAAGGGCTCGGCGCCGTTCACGGCCGTGGATGAGGCGTCGGATACGGGGATCCCGGCGACGCCGCCACCCGAGGTGCTCGATGCCCTCGATCGTGCCGCGCGCGTGATGAGCGAGCTCGGCCGCAAGAACATCACGGTCGCGCTCGAGCCCACCGGGAGCCAGATCCGGGTGATGCTCCGCCATCCAGGTGCGCCCGCGGGCGAGGAGATGTCGCAGCACTCCCTGCTGAACCTGCTCGACGGCGATACCTCGGAGGTCGGGGAGCTGGCACCGTGAGCGCCGTTTCCGGATCGAGCTCCACTCCGGTCACGAACTTCACCACGACGCAGAGCGGCTCGACGTTCAACATCAGCGGGCTCGCCTCGGGTCTCGACGACAGCCAGATCATCTCCGAGCTGATGTCGATCGCCCAGCAGCCGCAGCAGAACATCATCAACCAGACCGCGCTCGAGACGACGCGCCAGTCGGATCTCCAGGCGATCCAGACGCAGCTCGGCTCGCTCTCGGTGGCCGTCTCGCAGCTCGTCGATCCGTCCACCTGGTCGACCTCGCAGCAGATCACCTCGAGCGACCCGAACGTCTCCGCGACCGGCGGCGGCGTCCCCCCGGGCGGCTTCCAGGTCTCGGTGCAGCAGCTCGCGCGCGCGGCTCAGCTGACGCAGACCTCGAGCTCGAGCTCCGCTGCCGACGACGACCAGCTCACGATCCAGATCGGGTCGAACTCGGCCTTCAACGTCAACGTGAAGGCCGGCGACTCGCTCCAGACGATCGCGAACTCGATCAACTCGGCGGCCGGCACGCAGGCCTTCGCGTCGGTCGTCAACTCGAAGCTCGTGCTCTCGAGCCAGATCACCGGCGCCGCGAACACGATCAGCGTCACGAGCACCGGCGGCGGAACCGTCGCCGCAGACCTCGGCCTCACCCAGACGGTCGCACCCAAGGATGCCGTCTTCACGCTCGACGGCGGCTCGCAGCAGACGAGCGCCAGCAACACCGTGACGACGATCGCGACCGGGCTCTCGGTCACCTTCCTCGGAACCACGAACGGCACCGCATCCGTCACGGTCGCCCAGGCCGGCGCGAACTCCCAGGGCGTCGCCGACGCCCTCGACAACTTCGTCACCGTCTACAACCAGACGATCGAGATGATCACGAACAAGGTGGACGAGAAGAAGGTTGCGAACCCCACCACCGACGCGGATCGCGCAATGGGCGACCTCGCAGGCGACCCATCGCTGACCTCGCTTCTCGGGCAGCTTCGCGAGGCTCTCGGCAGCGCCTTCACCGGTGCGCCCACCGGGATGACGACCCTTTCGCAGGCGGGTCTCTCCACCGGCGCTGCAGTCGGCAGCGGGCAGCTGAACCAGGCCGCGCTCGACGGCGAGCTCACCCTCGACCCGAACGAGCTCGCAACCCAGCTCGCCTCGCAGTTCCAGAACGTGAAGAACCTCTTCACGAACGCAACCGGCAACTACAGCAGCGAAGGCGTCGCACAGCGGCTGAACGGGATCCTGGGCTCCTACACCGGCACCAAGGGCGTGCTCACCGGCGAGATCTCCGGCGAGTCCTCCCTGATCACGTCGCTGAACCAGCAGAAGGCCGACTGGGACATCCGGCTTGCCGACAAGCAGACGGCGCTGCAGACGAAGTTCACGGCGATGGAAACGGCGCTCTCCTCGCTCCAGTCGCAGGGCCAGTGGCTCTCCGGCCAGATCGCCAAGCTCTAGCCACTTCCCCGCAGAGTCGCGGCCAGACCCGGAGCGGCATCGACGGGGACGGGCTTGTCCGTAGGACTTGATGTGAATCGCGTCCAACCCCCGCGCGGTTTCCGAGGTGCCGTCGCCTTTAAGAACGCCCTGCTTCAGCCGACTACAAGGCCGTCCCCTTCTGAAAGGTCGAGGAGCGAATGAACCACTACGCCGCTGCACGGGCGGCTTACAACGAGACGAACGTGCTGACCGCAACGCCGGAGCGCCTCGTCGTGATGCTCTACGACGGCGCGATCCGCTACCTCTACGCGGCCGCCGCGGCCGCGCGCGAGGGCCGGCGGGATGTCGCACGCGACCGGCTCCGCCGCGCCCAGGCGATCATCGACGAGCTCAACCGGTCGCTCGACATGAGACAGGGCGCGATCGCCCGCAATCTCCGCGACCTCTACGGCTTCTGCTCCCGGCACCTGATCGATTCGACCCTGAACGGCAACGCGGTCGGCTACGAAGAGGTCGCAAAGCTCCTCGCGGAGCTCCGTGAGGCCTGGGACCAGTGCGGGGCACTCGAGGTCGCGGGCGCCTGACGGCGCGTGCGACGGGCAAGCGATGGCGAACGGCTACGACGCACTCCTCATGCTGGCCCGGCTCGAGCAGGAGCTCGTGGACACGGGCCGCTTCGACGAGCTCGACGGCCTGGGCGAGCAATGGCAGGAAGTTGCCGCCGGGCTGCCCGATCCGACGCCGGAGGATCGCGCGGTGCTCGAGGAGATCGAGCTGACGGTCTGGACGACCGTCGCCGCGGTACGGCTCCAGCACGAGGAGACGTCCCGCCTGCTCACCCTGCTCGACCGGGGCCGGCGCGCGGTCGGCACCTACGGCGGCCCGTTCCCGGCGCCCGGCGCGCTGAACGCACGCGGCTGACGGGCCCGCCTCAAGTCCCGGGCTCCCCTGACGATAAAAGGGTCGGCCTCGAGGATCGAGGCGCTGAGACCCACGGAAGGGCCGAGCTTCGAGAAGGAGAGAAGAACGTGGGTCTCATCGACGCCACCCAGCTCACGCTCGAGCAGGCAATGAGCGGAGCCGCTGCAAGGCAGCAGGTCCTCGCGAACAACATCGCGAACGCTTCGACGCCGAACTTCAAGCGCTCCGACCTGGATTTCGAATCTCAGCTCAACACGGCCCTGCAGAACGGGCCGGGGGGTCTCAACTCGCTCACCTACTCGTCGGAGACGGACACCACGAGCCCGGTCCAGTCGAACGGGAACAACGTGGACATCGATACCGAGATGTCCGACATGAGCCAGAACGCCCTCGACTACGAGACGCTCGTCGAGGTCGCAAGCGCCAGGCTGAAGATGCTCCAGACCGCGATGGGCACGTCCGGCTCATGACTCAAGGACTCGGCGGCGTCTTCGGAATCGCCGCATCCGGCATGTCGGCCACGCGGCTGCAGATGGACGTCGTGGCGGAGAACCTCGCAAACGCCGACTCGACGAGCGGGCCGAACGGGCCCTACCAGCGCAAGGAGGTCGATCTGCAGGCCGCACCGAGCGGAAGCTTCGCGAACGCGCTCGGAGCCGCCGGCTCATCCAGCGACGGCGGCCTCGGCGGCGTCGAGGTGGCCGGGATCTCGACCGACCCGACACCGGGACAGCAGGTCTATGACCCGAGCAATCCCGCCGCGAACGCGCAGGGCTACGTGACGATGCCGAACGTGAGCCCGGTCACCGAGATGGTCGACCTGATCACCGCAAGCCGCGGCTACGAGGCGAACGTGCAGGTGCTCGACGCCGCGAAGCAGATGTACACGAAGACCCTCGACCTCCTCCGCTGACGATGGCGATTCCCGCGATTCCAGCCATCTCCGGCGTCGGTGGCGCGAGCCCGACAGCCCCGACAAAGCCGGCAGGCGGCGGGGGCGCCGACAAGGGCGGCTTCGGCGGCCTCCTCACCGACGCGCTGAACAAGCTCGACGCGAGCCAGGTGCAGGCGTCGAACGCCGCCACCTCGATCGCGACCGGCAAGTCGACCGACATCTCCGCCGTCGCGATGAGCGTGGAGCAGGCGAGCCTCTCGCTCCAGCTCGCAGTCCAGGTACGCAACAAGTTGACGGACGCCTACAACGACCTCTTCCGGATGCAGATCTAAGTGCGGTGCCTTTCGATGTCTCCGCAGGAACTGCCGGTGTGTGACGCCGCTCGAGTGGCCGCTGCGCGGCCGGATTCCGCGTGCCGTCCGGAGACAGCGCGCTAATGGCACTCGAACGGATCCGTTCGCTCTGGCGCAGCCTCGAGCCGCGCGGCCAGCTCACGATCGCGGCGATCGGCCTGCTCGTCGTCGGGACGTTCTACTTCATGTTCCAGTTCGCCTCGCACGCGAGCTATGCGACCCTCGTCTCGGCGCAGGATCCGAGCCAGGTCGGGCAGATGACGAAGGCGCTCGACTCGGCCGGCGTCCCGTACAAGCTCGCAAACGGCGGTACCGAGATCGACGTGCCCTCCGCGCAGGTCTCGACCGCGAACGTCGCGCTCGCCGAGAAGGGCCTCAGCGGCGGCAGCGAGCCCGGGATGGAGATCTTCGACAAGACGAGCCTCGCGATGACCGACTTCCAGCAGAAGGTCGACTACCAGCGGGCACTCGAGGGCGAGCTCGACCGCGCCGTCACCCAGATCCAGGGAGTCACGGGCGCCGACGTCCAGCTCGTGATCCCGGACGACACCCTCTTCACTGCCCAGTCCTCGCGGGCGAGCGCGTCGGTCTTGCTCACCACGGGCGAGCCGCTCGATCCGACCGCCGTGTCGGGAATCGCCCATCTCGTCGCCTCAGCCGTGAAGGGGCTCGCGCTCTCCGACGTCACCATCACCGACGGCACGGGCTCGCTGCTCTGGCCGGTCCAGGGCAGCGGTGGCGCGAACGCCACGAGCAAGCTCGCCGCCGAACAGCTCTACTCGGCCCAGCTCGGCGCGCAGATCACCTCGATGCTCGACTCGACGCTCGGCCCGAACAAGGCGCTCGCCCGCGTCCAGGCCGACATCGACGTCGATCAGACGGTCTTCGACAAGACGACCTATGCGAAGAAGGGCACGCCGCTCACGAAGCAGACGAGCCAGGAGACCCTTGCGAGCACGGGCGGCGGCA
Organism: Gaiellaceae bacterium; assembly: GCA_036271235.1. GTDB lineage: Bacteria > Actinomycetota > Thermoleophilia > Gaiellales > Gaiellaceae > PALSA-600. The sequence goes on along the minus strand of DATBBA010000083.1, from coordinate 7,131 downwards.
CCGTCACGCCCGCCGGCGCCGGCGTGGCGGACACCGGAGCCGCGGCCGGTGCGGGGAGCCACTCGAACTACCAGAACCAGTCGGGAACGACGGCGTTCGGCGTCGACAAGACCGTGCAGCGGACGGTCGTCGCGCCGGGATCGGTCAACCAGCTGCACGTCGCGCTCGTGCTCGACTCTTCGGTTCCGAAGGCGGAGGTGACGAGCATCAAGCAGTCGGTCTCCGGGCTCGCGGGTCTCGTCCCGAAGCGCGGCGACACGATCTCCGTGACCTCGATCCACTTCGCGAAGGCGGCTCCCGCCACGACCGTTGCGCCGAAGACCGGCGTCGGCGGCCTGATGGCCAACCCGATCGGGCTTGCGAAGTACGCCGCACTCGGCCTCGCGTGCCTGATCTTCCTCTTCTGGATGACACGGAACCTGAAGCGCCGCGAGCGCGAGGGAGTGGGCGCCGAGCCGACCTGGCTTCGGGAGATCCAGCGGTCGGTGCCGGTCGGCGAGCTCGAGGCCGCCCGGGCGCTCGAGCTGACGAGCCCGGCCTCGGCGAAGTCGGCGGCGCTGAAGGCCGAGGCGAACGAGATCGCGATGCGCCAACCGGACCAGCTCGCCCAGCAGGTGGGCCAGTGGCTGAAGGAATAAGTAGGTCATGGCCGAGGGGATGACTCTCGAGTCGCCGCTCTCCTCGATCTCGGGGCGGCGCAAGGCGGCGATGCTCTGCGTGTCGCTCGGCCCTGACGCCGCCGCCGAGATCATGCGCGAGCTGCCGCAGGATCTCGTCGAGCTGCTGACGATCGAGATGGCACGCACCCCGACCGTGAACGGCCAGGCGGCAGACGCCGTGCTCGAGGAGGTCGTCCAGACCGCCCACGCCCGCGGCTACCTGTCCGAGGGTGGGATCGCCTATGCGCGGAGCGTCCTCGAGAAGGCGATCGGCCCCGAGGCGGCGGCAGACATCCTGTCCCGTCTCGCCACGGTGATCGAGGTGACCCCGTTCGAGTTCCTGCGCGGCGTTCCGCCCGACCACATCGCGAACTTCCTGCGCCAGGAGCATCCGCAGACGGTCGCGCTCGTGATCGCGAACCTGCCGAACACGACGCTTGCGGCCCGGGTGATGCAGCAGGTGCCGCTCGAGCAGCAGGCGGACATCGCGACCCGGATCGCGCTGATGGCGAAGACCTCGCCCGACGTCGTCCGAGAGGTCGCAACCGTGATGCGCCACAACCTGGAGGCGGTGACGCACCAGGAGTATGCGGCCGCGGGAGGCGTTCACGCGCTTGCGGAGATCCTGAACGCCGTCGACCGGACGACCGAGCGCAACATCCTCGAGCGGCTCGGCGAGGCCGACAGCGAGCTCGCCGACGAGGTCCGTTCGCTGCTCTTCGTCTTCGAGGACGTGCTGAAGCTCGACGATCGCGCGATCCAGCTGGTGCTCAAGGAGATCGAGTCGAAAGACCTGGCGCTCGCGCTGCGCGGCGCCAGCCCCGAGGTGGTCGACCGGCTCATGTCGAACATGTCGTCGCGCGCGGCGGAGATGCTCGCCGAAGAGATCGAGATCATGCCGCCCCAGCGTCGGAAGGTCGTCGAGGAGGCGCAGTCGAAGGTCGTGGCCGCCGTCCGCCGGCTCGAGGAGGCGGGGGAGATCTTCGTCTCACGTGGCGCCGGTGTGGCCGACGACGAAGACGACGCGGTCGTTTGATGCGTGGCTTCACGAGATCGTCTGTTTCCCGGCGCGAGCTCAGGAGCGTGGGGCGCCGCGCTGAGGCGCAGGACCCGCTGCCGGGCTTCATCGGCGACCGGACACGCGAGCTGGCGGAGCTCCTGATCCGATGAGCGCGGCAGAGACGTATTCGTTTCAGGAGCTCGAGGGGTGGCGTGTCGACCGGCCGCCGCCGCGGGCCTCCGACGAACCCGACCCGGTCGGCGAGGCGGAGCGCCGTGGACACGACGAAGGACTTGCCGCCGGCCGTGCCCTCGCCGAGGCCGAGCTCGAACCGCTTCGGGCCGCGCTCGTCGGGGCCACCGCTGCGCTCGGCGCGGCTCGCGACGAGGTGGTCGCGGTCGCCGAAGCACGTGCCGTCGAGCTGTCTGTCCTGCTCGCCCAGAAGATCGTGACTACTGCGCTCGAGCTCGATCCGAAGGTGCTGCTGTCGGTCGTCGAAGGCGCGCTCCGGCATCTCGTCGACGCGGACGAGGTCATCCTCGAGGTGAATCCGGCGGACGTCGAGCTCGTCGAGGCCGAGATCGAAGCGCTCCACCCCTCGACCGCGGGGCCGATGGTGATCGCGGTCGCGGGAGAGCGCCGTGTCGGCCGCGGTGGCTGCGTCGTCCGGACGCGCGACGGTGAGATCGACGCGCGGATCGAGACCCAGCTCGAGCGGGCCGGCGAGATCCTGCGCCGAAGCCTCGCCGTTTCCGACACATGACCTCGGCCTTGCTCGACGGCTCGTTCGGCCTGATCGCCGACGCCGATCTCTGCAGGCGAAACGGCCGTGTCCTGACGGTGATCGGCCTCGTGATCGAGGCGGGCGGCCTTCAGGCCGCAGTCGGCGAGCGCTGCTCGATCGAACGAAGCCGGCGAGGCGATTCGGTCCCGGCGGAGGTCGTCGGCTTCCGCGACGGGAAGACGCTGCTGATGCCGCTCGGCGAGATGACCGGCATCGCGCCGGGGAACCGGGTGATCGCGACCGGCGGCTCGTTCGAGCTGGCGGTAGGCGAGGAGCTTCTCGGCCGTGTCCTCGACGGGCTCGGGAGCCCGATCGACGGCGGCCTTCCGCTTCGCGCGATCACGAGGCGCCCCTCGGCAGGCGATCCGCCGGACTCTTTGCGCCGGACGCGAATCGAGTCGCGGCTGCCGCTCGGGGTGCGGGCGCTCGACACGCTCGTCCCGGTCGGCCGGGGCCAGCGGCTCGGGATCTTCGCCGGCTCCGGCGTCGGGAAGTCCTCGCTGCTCGGGATGATCGCTCGTGCTTCGGCCGCCGATGTCAACGTGATCTGCCTCGTCGGCGAACGCGGTCGCGAGGTGCGCGAGTTCGTCGAGCGTGACCTCGGGGACGGGCTCAGCCGTTCGGTCGTCGTCGTCGCGACCTCGGACCAGCCCGCGCTCGTCAGGATCAAGGCGGCGTTCGTCGCCACCACGATCGCGGAGGCTTTCCGCGATACCGGCCGGGACGTGATGCTGATGGTGGACTCGATCACCCGCTTCGCGATGGCCCAGCGTGAGGTCGGCCTTGCGATCGGCGAGCCGCCGACCGCGCGTGGATACACGCCCTCGGTGTTCGCGAGCCTGCCGCGGCTCCTCGAGCGCGCCGGCACGGCCGAGCGTGGATCGATCACGGGCCTCTACACCGTCCTCGTCGAGGGCGACGACATGAACGAGCCCGTCGCCGATGCCGCACGCTCGATCCTCGACGGACATTGCGTCCTGACGCGTGAGCTCGCCCATCGCAACCACTATCCGGCGATCGACATCCTCGCGTCGGTCTCCCGGCTCGTGACCGAGGTCGTCTCCCCGGAGGTGCAGGCGGCAGGCGGCAGGCTCCGCGAGGCGCTCGCAACCCTTCGCGCCAACGAGGATCTGATCGCGATCGGGGCCTACGCACGCGGCACGAATCCGCGGATCGACGCAGCAATCGAGCTGCAGCCCGCGATCGAGCGCTTCCTGAAGCAGAGCCTCGGCGAGAACCCGGATGCTGCGATCTCGGATGCAGCGCTGATCGAGCTCGTCGGAACGTCTCTCTAGCCACTTCCTCTCAGGGAAGTGGCCAGCGGTCTCCTCAGACGCGGACGTCGAGGAGCTGGCCGCTGCGCCGATTGCTCTCGTCGAGATGCTCGTCGAGCCAGCCCGACCGTTTGAGCTCCTTGAAGGCGGCCATCACCGCGGACAGCTGGTCGCCGACCTCGTTGCCGCCCGAGGTATCCGGGTGCAGCTGCCGGACGAGGTCGCGATACGCGCGCTTGGCGTCGTAGCTGTTCGCCGTCGGAGGCAGGCAGAGCGTCGCGAGGGAGGCCCGCGAGGTCCCCTTCGTCACCCGTATGCGATCCCCAACCCTCATCGCCCTCTCAGTATGAACCTGACCGGTCGTGGTGTGTCTGTCCCTCGTTCGAGTGAATCGACGCGAATTCGTCCCCCGAGCGGGTGATTGGCGCCGTCCGCGAGCGCGATTAGGGTAAGGCGCCTGTGCGGGGTGTCGCAGCCCAGGAGCTCGTTCCACGTCCATTGACGTGCGTGATCGCCGATGACCATCCGGCGATCGTTGCGTCCGTTTCGCATCTGCTCGAGGAGACCGGGAGCTTCGACGTCGTCGGACGCGCCTCGGACGGCGTGGAGGCACTGGCTCTCATCCGCGAGCTCGCGCCGGACCTCGCGCTGGTCGACGTCAACATGCCCTATCTCGACGGGGTGGAGCTCGTGCGGGTCCTCGCCGAGCAGAGTGGCGGGCCTCGCGTCATCGTCTATTCAGGTGAGCGCGATCCGACGCGGGCGCGCGAGTCGCTCGCAGCCGGCGCCTCGGCGTTCGTGCTGAAGGGCGTCGCGCTCGCCGAGCTCGCGCGCGCGGTCGAGATCGTCGCCGAGGGCGGTACGTATGTCGATGCCGAGATCGCCGCGGCGCTCGGCGGGGCGAAGTCCGAGCGCCCTCCGGACCTGACGCCGCGCGAGCGCGAGGTGCTGGGACTGCTGGCCGAGGGCCTCCGTGGCGACGAGATCGCAGAGCGGCTCTCGATCTCCTCCCTGACGGTGCGGTCGCATGTGAAGCACGTGATGGAGAAGCTGAAGGCGACGACCCGCACGGAGGCCGTCGCGATCGCGATGCGCCGTTCGCTGATTCCGTAGCCCTGCCGGCTCGCAGGAGGACGCGCGTTCGGCGCGAATGGACCTGCCCGTGGGCGTTTCGACCCCGAATCAGATCAGCTGCCTGCTGATCGACGACCATCCGGCGATGATCGACGCGGTGACGCGCGTCCTCGACGGCGCCGGAATCCGGATCGTGGGAGCCGCTTCGTCGGCGATCGAGGGGCTCGAGATGCTGTCGCGCCGACCGGCCGACGTCGCCCTTGTCGACCTCCGCCTTCCCGACATGGACGGGATCGCACTCGCGCAGGCGATCGCGCGGACGCCGACCCCGCCTCGCACCATCCTCTATTCGGGCCATGCGGATCCGCGGATCGCGAGCCAGGCGCTCGCCGCCGGAGTGAACGGGTTGATCACGAAGGGCTCGCCGCTCTCGGAGGTCGTTCGCGCCGTACAGACGGTCGCGGCGGGCGGTACGTACATCGACCCGCTCCTCGGTGCGCTCGCGCTTCAGCAGGAGGACGCGTCGTTGAGCACGCGCGACGAGCGGCTGCTCGAGTTCATCTCGAACGGGATGACCGACGAGCGGATCGGCGAGGAGCTCCATCTCTCCGCCGAGACGGTGCGCGCGAACGTGCGCAAGGTCGTGCGCACGCTCGGGGCGCGAAACCGCACGCATGCGGTGGCGCTCGCGCTGAAGACCGGCGTCATCCAGTAGCCGTCGTGCCGATCGCGTCTGCGACGGCCTGGGCGATGCAGCCTGCAGGGTCGGCGAATGCGCGTGAGCGGCCGAAGCGCTCGAGAAGCGAGACCGCGGGCCCGCGTGTCAGCGTGCCCGGGACGATCTCGCCGGCAACGACGATCGCGGGGAGGGGCCGTCTCGCGGCGGCAGCGAGCACGCCGCCGACGACCTTCCCGTCGAACGACGTCGGGTCGAGCTTCCCCTCTCCCGTGAGGACGAGGCCGGCGCCGTCGAGTGCCTCCTCCAGCCGGAGCTCGGCGGCGATGAGCTCGAATCCCGGCACGAGCTCGGCTCCGAGCGCCGCGAGCCCTCCCGCAAGCCCGCCCGCTGCGCCCGAGCCATGGATCGTCGTGACGTCGATTCCCAGCTCGTCGCCGTAGCGAAGCGCCAGCTCGCGCAGGCGGCCTCCGAGCTGAATGACCTGGTCGGGGCTCGCGCCCTTCTGCGGCGCGAAGACCGCGGGCGCGTCGAGGAACTGCGTGCGGACGTCGCACGCGACGCGTACCCGCGCCTCGAAGGGCCGCCAGCCGAGCGCCTCGACGGCGCCGAGCCCGCCGTCGGTCGTGGCCGATCCTCCGACGCCGACGATCACGTCGGTCGCACCGGCTGCGAGCGCCGCGGCGATCAGTTCGCCGGTGCCGTAGGTCGTGGCGGCGAGGGGATCGTTGGCCTGCGCCCCTCCGGCGAGGGTGAGCCCCGAGGCGGCCGCCGCCTCGATCACCGCAGCGCCACCCTCGAGCCGCCACGCCGCCTCGACGGGCACGTCGAGCGGACCGGTCACACGGCTGCTCCGGTTCGGGCCGCCGAGCGCGTCGAGTGTCCCCTCGCCCCCGTCGGCGAGCGGCAGCATCGCGCACTCCCATCCGGCCCGCCGCGCTCCCTCCGCCATCGCCGCGGCAGCCTCGGCGGCGGTCAGCGTTCCACGGAACTTGTCGGGAGCGGCGAGCGCGAGCACGGCGCCATTCTCACCGCAAGCCGCGACCCACGCCCGCCGGTGTCCCTCCGAGCCACGTCCCTCGAGTCCAACTCCCGGGGACAGGCCCCTGGACATGGCCGCTTTGGGCCGTGGCCCGATGGGCCTACTCCAGGGGAGTGTCCCCTGCCCTCGCCCGCCGGATCACCCCTTGGCTGGATCTGGCGGATCCGGGCATGTCCCGACGGGGAACGACGTGAGTTGCCACGCCTCCGTGGACTCGGCGGGGCGGCGGCGTTATCGTCGCTTCATGGGGCTTCCTCCGACGATCGAGGGCGAAGCGGTTCCCGTGCACGAAGGCGGCCCCGTGTCGCCTGCACCGCTCTCGGTAGCGCCGCCCGCGGCGCGCGATCCGCTCTGGCACTCGCCTGTGTTCGTGCTCGCCCCGGCCCGGTCGAACTCCTCGATCGTCACCGCGATGCTCGGCGAGCACCCGCGCCTCTGCGTCTTCCCGGAGCTCGCGCTCTTTCGCAAGGACACCCTCGGTGAGCTTCTCTCGGACCCACCCGGATGGAAGGGCGCACCGGCGCGCCTGCGGCTCGCGGGCCTTCTCCGCGCCCTGGCCGAGCACCACGACGGCACTCAGACGCCTGAGACCGTCGCTGCTGCGAGCCGCTGGGTCGAGGAT
>DATBBA010000082.1:0-22191 GCA_036271235.1 Gaiellaceae bacterium | reverse complement strand
CAACGTCTTCGCATATCCCCGCGTGACGCCCTGCCCCAGAACCTGGTTCTGCTGCGCGATGTCGTCGTAGATCGCGATCTGCCCCTGCAGGCTCAGCGTGTGCGCCTTCAGGAGCTTCTCATCCCATTTCTTGATCGCGAGAGCGGCCTGGACGTCCTGTTCGCTCGTGGCGCCCTGATCACTCGACGAGGCCTGCGCGGCGGCGAGCTGCAGAGGCAGCGGAACCTGCGGGTTGTTGCGGAGGTTGTTGAGCTGTCCGCGCGCGGTCGCGGCGTGTTGCCGCGCGTCGTTCCTCTGGGTCGGCGTGAGCTCCTTGTTCGCGGCTTCGCTCTCGTAGCCGGCGATCAGGTTCCTGAGTGCGGCCTCCTGCCCGGCGACGTTCCCCTTCGACGCTTTCGCCTGCGCGACCCGTGCTTTGAGGCCGGAGATGATCGTGGATTCGTAGGTGAGGGCGTCCTTCAGTGCGGCGGCGTTCTCGCCCTTCTTCGCCGCGACCGCCTCGGCGGCGTACCGGGCACGCTCGGCCGCCGTCAGCTTCGAGTCCTTCGCCTCGTCCTTGAAGAACGTGATCTCGGCGTCCCTGGCTTTCGAGTCGGCCGTGGAGGGCTTCCCGTCATGGCCGGTGCCGCCGGCAGCGGAGACGGCGGTGATCAGCGACTCCGCATGAGTTGAGACACCGGACGCGTACTCCCGTTGGGCCTTCGCCGCGGCCGCCTTCTTCTTGTTGCTCGCCGACGTGGTTTTGGTCGTCGCGGACTTGATCGAGGCCTCGGTCGCCGAGCGGTCTGTCCCGTATTGCTGCAGCAGCGAGAGGTACTTCGTCTTCGTGATCTTCCCGTCCGCGAACGCTTTCTGGGCGTCGGCGAGCTGCTTGTCATCCATCGCGAGCTTCTCCTTGAGCAGCGCGACGTTGTTCGGGTCGAGATACAGCCCGGCCTGGATCTGCTCCGCCTTCGTGAGCTTCGGCGCGGCCGCCGTCGTGGCCGTCGGCGACGTTTTCCCGCCATAGCCCTTCATCTTCTCGAGCTGGCCGTTCAGCTCGTTGATCTGCTTCGGCGTCCAGCCGGCCGAGAACGCCTGCAGGTCTTCGGCCGTCACGTTCGGGTTCAGGTTCAGCGACGAGATCTTCTGGTCGGCGACCTGGAGGTAGTCGGCGTTGCTCGCGAAGTACGGCTTCAGCTTCACGATCTGCGCGAGCGTGATCCCCGAGATGACGTCGACGTCGTCCGAGGTCAGGTTGTGCCGGTTCATTCCGCCCGCGGTCGCTTTCTTCCTGAGCGCGTTGTATTCGGTGGTGCTGGTCGGGCCGGTCGGGATGATGCTGTCGCCGGTGATCGCCGCGCCGAGCTTCGCGGCGCCGAGCGCCGCCTGCGTGTCGACTCCGCCGAGGCCGGGGATCCCCGCGAGCGCGTTACCGACGGTGTTCCCGAACACCTTGTCGAGGACGCCCTTGCCGGCGCTGCTCTTCGGGACGATGTCGAGGATCAGCGTCGCGACGAACGCCTTCGCGGCCAGGCCCAGCAACCCCGCCCTCAGCCCCGCGACCTTCCCCTCAGCCGTGACCGCGCTCGCTCCGAGCCCCGCGACCTCAGCGTCGGTCTTGGCGAGCGCCGGACCGGCTCTCACGGGGATCGTCGTGAACGCTGTCCCGATGCTCTTCACCGCCCGGGTGGCCGCGGCGGCGCCGAGGATCACGGGGCCACCGACGGCGAGCAGCCCGACGACGATCCCGATGTCCTGCTTCACCGGGCCGGGAAGACCGGAGAACGCGCCGGCGATCTCGGTGACGCCGTTCGCGACCTTCGTGACCGTCGGAAGGATCGCGTTGCCCAGCCCGATGAGGATCGCCTCCATCTCCGCGATGTCACGGTGGAACGACGCCGCGGCGGTGTGCTGCTGCTCAGCCTCGCTCGACGTCAGTTTCCCGGTGCTCGCGATCACCTGGTTGACCTTCTGCGCGTACCCCGAGACGGGCGCGTCAAGTGACTGGACGAGCGTGATGATCGCCGAGCTCTGCCGTGACCGCCCGAACGCAGACGCCAAGTCCTGCTCGCCCTGCACCTTCCCGACGCTGTCGACGCCCTCCTTCAGCCGTTGAAGCGCGAGGAGCAGCCCATTCGGTTTCTGCAGATCGATCGCGAGCTCGTTCGCGCCGATCCCCATCGCCGCCAACGCCTTCTGAGCGACAGGGGCGGGATCTGACATCAGCTTCAGCGTCGCGCCGAGCCTCGTGGCTGCCTGCTGCGCCGGCACGCCGCGGTCGACGAGCACATCGAGGGCGGCGCCGACCTCGGTCAGGCTCACACCGACGAGCTTCGCGTTACTCAGGAGCCCGGTGCCGAGCGCGTCGGTCAGGTCTTGCATCGTCATCGCGCCGCCGCCGACGATCGCGTTCAGGGTGCCCATCGCCTGCTGGTAGTCCTGGGCGCCCTTGACGTTCGAAACGATCGCGCCACCGAGTGCGTTCGCGGTGTCGGTCAGGTTCGCCTGCCCGAGCGCCGCCGCGTTCGACGCGACCTTCAACGCGTTGATCGCCGCGGTACCGCGCAGCCCGCGGGACTCGAGGTAGTAGAGCGCGTTCGCGAGCTCAAGCGGGCCCTGCTGCGCCCCGCCCTTCGCGAGCGCGAGGACAGCGCCGTTCATCTTCTGCACCTCGGTCGCTGACGCGCCCGCCTGCGTCTGGATCCGAAGCATCGCCGACTGGAAATCGGTGCCGAGCTTCACCGCCGCGAACCCGGCGAGCAGCACCGGCGCCGTCACGAACGTCGTCAGGGTCCGCCCGATCTGCGACGCAGCCTCGAGCTGCGACGCCTTCAACGAGTCGATCGTCTTCTGGTACCGCAGCGTCGCGTTCGCCGCACCCAACGTGCCGGCGCCGTACCTGTCCATGGAAAGCGCGAGCTTGTCCTGGGCCGACGCGAGCTCGAGCGTCGAAACCGACATCCCCTTGAACGCCGACAGGTATGTCTTCGCGAAGTCCTCGGTCGCGCCCGCGGCCCGGCCGAGAGCAGCCTCGAGCGGCGCGGAGTTCCCGATGATGTCAACGCCGGCACGGAGGGTCATACCGACCTCCAGACCTGCGAAAATCCGAGGCTGTGGCAGCTAATCCAGACCGACTGATCAAGGGGCTTCCGGCCACGGAGTATTTCGCTCGTTACCGCGAAGAGCACCGCGAGGAGATACGCGCCAAAGGCCGCGAGCGTCAGCTCAAGAAGAACCGCCAGGCCGGCATGTTCGAGAGCGGCTCTCCCGAACACAGAGAGCGGATGCGCCAGTGTCGTAAGGCAAAGGGCGAAGAGCACGGCAACTGGAAGGGCGACGACGTCGGATATGACGCCCTTCACGACTGGGTTAAACGGAACAAGCCGCGTACCGGAATCTGCGAGGCCTGCGGTAAAAAGCCGAGGACGTGGACGCATCTTGCGAACGTGTCGGGCGAGTACCGCCGCGATGTCGCCGACTTCATTGAGTTGTGTGCGTCCTGTCATAAGAAGCGCGACCTGGCCGAGACGCGAGGGGCGAGAGAGCGGTTCGAGCGGCGGGTAGCGACCACGCCCGTCTAGGCCTCTTTCGCCATCGCGCGGAGCAGGTCGACCGCGCCCATCAGCTGGTAGGGGGTCAGGTCGCCTATGTCTGCGGGCCTGAGGTGGCAGATGTGTCCGAGCCCTGCTGACCAGTACGACTCGGGTCGCTCTCCGGGCTGCCCGACGAGCTGCTCGAAGTCGCGCCAGAACCCTCGGGTGAGTCGGCGCTGCTTTCGGGCAGCTCTGAGGCTGGGGGGCCGGCATCAGCGTCCTCTTCATCACCGGCGAAGACGAGGGCGATCGACCCGTGCGGCGCGTCCCAGAGCTCGTCGACGTTCACGTCCTTGTCGGCCCGCCGGAGCGCAAGCAGCGCGTACGACACCCAGAGGGCAGGGTCTTTCGCGAGGAACGCGTCGAGGAGCTCCCCGTACCGCAATCCGGTGAGGAGCTTGATCTCGTGGTACTCGCGGTTCGTGATCGATGACGGCTCGAGCTCGTAGACGCCGTCGACCTTCTTGCCGACACCGGTGATGCTGATCTCCACTGGCTTGCCTCCTAGGTTCCGTGGCTGGCGACGATCGCAGCGATCCGGCCTTCGAGCCCGGCGACAGCGCCTTCGAGCTTCGCGTCGCGTGCCGGCAACATCGCGTGGGTGACCATCAGCGCCCCGAAGTCGGGCCGCTTCCCGGTCGTTTTCCGGAGCGCCTGCTCGACCCGGACGAGCCCGCCGGCGCGGACGCGCTCCTGGAACCCGGCGGCGCTGGCCGTGCTGTACCGCCAGAACCGCCGGGTTGCGTCGTCGCGGACCTCGCCGCCGACGAGCAGGAGCTCCTCTTTGACCGCCGCGGCGCACTCCACTCCGATCGTCTCGAACGTCCTCGCGAGGTTGAGGAGCGGCGTGATGTTCGCGGGCCCGATCAGGTCGTGACCCGGTCGACGAGACCGATCACCTTGAACGTGGTCTGGCTCTTCGAGAGCGCGCCGACCTGGCCGTTGACCGGGTCGTAGTTGAAGAGCTTCGCGGTCATGCGGTAGCTCGGGTTCTCGTCCGAGACCGCCCCCTGGAAGTTCTGGTAGGTGATCTCGAACTCGTCCTCGTCGCGGTAGAGCGGGAAGAGGGTGTCGGTGACGGAGCCGCTGTCCTCGTCGTTCATGAACTCGACGACGCAGCCCTCGTCTGCGAGGCCGTGGACCCAGTCGTGGCCGCCGCCGGCGTTCAGGCCGGTCGCGTCGATCTGGTCCTTCGTGAGCGGGATGTCGATCGACGTGACGTGATCGGACAGATCGACGCCGGCGATCTCGAGGACGCCTTCCTTGACTACGAACTTCATCTGAGTGTCTCCTTCGGGTTAGCGGGCACGAAAAAGCCCGCTTGCGCGGGCCGGGAACTTGCGGTCATGGCGGCAGGTGGTTTCAGACGTAGACCTTCACGAGCCATTCGGCGCCGATGACCTCGCCTGACCCGTCGGGGCTCTTGTAGACGCGGTAGCCGGACGAGCTCGTGACGATCAGGTCGGCGCATTTCCCGCCGAGGCGGCTGTCGGACTCGATCGCCGCTTTCACGCTGCTCGGGCCGTCGCTCGCGATGTACTCGTCGAGCGTCGTCTGCGCGCCGATGTCGGTTGTGCGGGACACGAACACCTGCACCGTCATCTCGACGGTCTCGAGACCGTCGCTGAGCGCGCCGTGGTACTCGATCGGGCCCGGGATGACGTGCGCGGCCGGCGGTGTCGGCGACGCGAGCATCACGGGCGACACCTGAATCGTTTTGCCGAGCGCGTTCTGGAGGTTCGCGGCGATCGCTTTCCGGATCCCGACGAAGTCAGCGGCCATCAGGCGAAGTAGACGTCTCTCGTGTAGCGGGCCAGGAGCTTGCAGACGTCGGGGTCGGTCATCGAGAGCCGCATCCCGCCGCTCTCGTTCCCGAGCCCGACGATCGCCCACGGCGCCTCCCGTTTACGGAGCACCAGGCGGGGCGCGAGGATCATCACGGCCTCCTGCACCTTCGCCGGCACCTCGGGCCACCCGAACCGTCCGGTGACCCGCACTGCCTGCGGGATCCGGTACGGCCACCAGAACTTCCCGATCACGTAGGGGCCGCCGTAGCCGCCGTACCCGGGGAACCTGCCGAGCGAAGGCACCCGCTGCCGCACAGTGATCCGTTCCCACGGTTGCGCCTTCAACGGGGCGTTCGGCGGGTCGAGCAGGATGTCGGTCGGGTACGACCAGATGTTGGTGTAGTCGCCGTAGCCGGTCGGGTCGGTCGCGAACTCGGTGAGCTCGATCAGGTCGTCGATCTCGATCACGCCATGCCGGGACGCCGTGTAGTACCGGACGCTCGTCGCGTCGGGATCCTTGCCGAAGTACCGGTGGGTCTCGTCATCGACGAGCCTGGAAGCGGCGCTGATCGAGAGAACGAGATCCTCGTCGGCGAACGACTGCGAGACCAGCGACCGGGATTTCTTGACGGCGTCGAGGGTGACGTAGTCGATCAGGTCGAGCCCGAGCGCCGGTGGCTCCTGGAGAACGGTGAGCGCCCCGGTGGCGAGCGTGACGACATGCCCGTCGGCCAGTGTCGCGGTGAGCGCGTAGAGCCAGTTCGGCTCGATCAGCGCCGCGGTGTCGTCGGCGGTCAGCTCCACCTGGGCTTCGGTCGCTGACACGACAGTCCCGGCCTTCTCGAACGTGGTGCCGGTCGGGTTGAGCAGGCGAAGCAGGATCGCTCCGGCGGTGATGTCGGGCCATGCGGTGCCAGCCCAGTCGAGCGCGCGGCTGTCCGCGGCAAGGTAGTCGTCCCCAGACACGACCTCCACGGTGTCGCCGTCGGTCACTACGGGCGGGCCTCGGTCACGCCGGTTAGGCCTTCGCCTTCGTTCCGCGCCTCGCCGGGACGACGTCGTCGGAGCCAGGGACGGCGGTCACGAACGCCGACGCCGGCGCGAACAGCCCCTCACGGCCACGCACGAGAGGATCGTCCGCCTGGATCAGCATCCCCTTCGTGATCAGCCGTGTTTTCCCGCCTCCGACGTTCACGATCGCCGACGAGCGCGCCATCAGGATCTCGGTGTCGTTGATCTTCACTCTTGTTGCTCCTTTCGTTCGAGCCGCCGGGCGCCGCGAGGGGCACAGGAAAGGCGCCTCGCGGCGCCCGGGTTGGCTCAGTCGGTTAGATGCTCAGGTCTTAGGTGTGCTGGACCTGGAGCACCCGGAACGCGTTCGCCGTCAGGACCTGCGACGAGTTCCGCCAGTAGGCGTACAGGCCGCGGGAGCCGAGCGGGTAGCCCGTCCCGGTGTCGAACAGGTGTGGGATGAACTCGACGCTCATCCCGATCCGGTCGACGACGAGGAACTGCTCGAAGTCGCCGAGCACCGCGATGTACTCGCCGCCCGTCGAGGTGAGCTTCGACATGGCCGACGCGCGCCATGCCGGGTAGCCGAGCAGCTGGAAGCCGGTGTTGCCGCCGTCACCGCGGCCGCTTCCCTGCTGCACCGGGATGAAGATGTTGAAGGTGTCGTCCGTGACCGACCGGACGGCGTTGTAGAACGCGCGGTTCGCGACGAAGCACGAGTTCGGCTCGAAGCGGTCGGCGACCGCGTTCTCGAGCAGATAGAGGTCGTCGCGGGCGAACGCGTTCACGGACGCCGTCTCGACGATGATCGAGCCGCCGACCGCCTCGAGCGCGGTCAGGAGCCCCTCGGGCTCGTGCGAGCCGTGGCCGGCACCGAAGAAGAACTTCTGTGCTTCGAGGACGTCCTTGGCGTCGGCGAACAGCTTCGACAGCTCGGCCTCGACGCCGATCCAGTCCTGGCTGACCTCGATCGAGAGCGGCACGAACGCCTGCGCCTTCTCGACCTCGAGGACCGGCTGGGCGAGCGTCGGGCTGTTGTCGCTCGCCGGCGTGAGCTCGGGCCCGTAGGACGCGACGACACCGTCCGACGTCGTGACGCCGAGCCACTGGTGCCCGGTGATCTGCGCCTGACGCGAGATCTGCCGGATCGGGTTGACCGCGCCGTTCGACGCGAGGATGACGGTCGGGTCGAGCGTGTACGGGATCGCGTAGCCGCCGTCGCTGGGCGTGCCGATCGTCAGGGCGTACATGTCGAGCGCCTGCTTCTCGGTGCCGTTGATCGGGAGCCCGCGGACGGCCTTGCTCCACGCGCGGCGGTACTGGTCGGAGCCGGTCGCGAGCATGTGCCGCGCGAACGATCCGTCCTGGGTGTCGTTCGCGAGGAGCTTCAGCACGTGCGCCTTCGCCTTGCCCTCGTTGATGTTCTCGTTCGGGATCTGGGCGATCTCGAGCGCGCGCTTCGCCCCGTCCTTGAACAGGGAGCCGAGCTCGTCGATGCTCCGGGCCCGGGAGCGGTACCCGGCGATGTCCCAGACGTTCTCGTTCGCCTCGGGCGAGCGGGTGCTGAACGACCCGATCTCGACGCGGCTCGCGGCCGGTGCGGCGGCACCCTTCTCCTGCAGCATCGCCTTCCGCTCGCGCATCTCCGTGACGGTGGCCTTGAGGTTCTGCCACTCCTCCTGGAGGTCGTCGAACTCGCTCTTGGCGTCGGCCGGCATCAGCTCACCGGCGAACGTCGCGTCGAGTTCCTCCTGGCGCGCGCGGATCTCGTCCTGACGCGCGACCAGCTCTTCGATCGTCTTCACGTTCTTCTCCTTGTCGTTGGTCGCGTTCGCCGGCGGCGTCGCGGTTGCTTCCAGCTCCAGATCAAGCGCGGAGCCCTTCTTTGCGTCGAAGTCGTCGAGGTGGCGTTGCAGGTGCGCCTTCACGCCGTCCTTGTCGCCCTCGGGGATGTCGCTGTCGTCGAGACGGGCGAGCCCGTCACGGACAGCGGAGATCACCGCTGGGCCTTCGACCTTCGTGTGATGCGGGAACTTCCAGTCGCTCTTCGCGTCCGGGAGCCCGTCGTCGTCGGTGTCGTTGTCGTCGGTCGAATCGGCGAACCACGCGAACACCGACTTCCACTCGGCCTGCTTGCCGTCGGGGAGCGCCTTCTCCACCTCACCGGCATCCCAGGGCTCGTCGATGACCTCGGTCGAGTGCGGCGCGATCGCCCCGGCGAGCACCCCGACCGTCGTGGCGGGCGGCATCACGATCACCGGGCCCTGACCCTCGCCGAACGACGTGACATCGACCTCCGCGAACGTCCCGAGTCCCGGAACGAGCGCCGCCATCGGCAGCGCGAGCTCGGCACTGCGACGCCGCGAGACGCCCGGCGCTGCCTTCCCGCCCGAGAGCTTCCCGATCGTGTCCGCCAACGTCCCGACGCTGTCGGCCATCCCGGCCTTCACCGCCTCGGCGGCGTTCACCATCCGGCCCTGCCCGAACCCGTCGATCACGTCCTGCTGCGACACCCCGCGTCCCTTCGCGACCGCCGCGGTGAACATGCCGTAGAACTCGTCGACGTTCGCCTGAGCGGCCTCGAGCGCCTCCTCGGAGAGCGGCCCGAACGGCGACCCCTCCGTCTTGTACTTCCCCGCGGAGATCAGCGTCGTCTTGACGCCCATCTGCTCCTGCATCCCCGACACGTCCTGGTGCGCCGAGTACACGCCGATCGAACCGACCGCACCCGACGGCGTCACGACGACCTCGTCGCAGCACGCCGCGATCCAGTACGCCGCGCTCGCGGCCTCCGTGTTCGCGACCGCCACGATCGGCTTGCCCTTCCCCCGCATCGCGAGGATCGCCGCGCCGGTCTCCGGAACCATGTCCGTCGAACCACCAGGGCTGTCGATGTCCAACACGACCGCGGTGATCTGCGGGTTCTGCATCATCGCCTGCAGGTCACCGAGGAACGAATCGAGGGCGCAGCCCCCGGAGATCTCGCTCATCAGCCCGGCCTTCGGCGTGATCACGCCCTGAACGGGCAGCACGCCGACCGCGCCCTGCGTCGGCACCACGGTTTCCCGCTGCCGCCGGGCGGCTTCGAGCTCGGCCCGGATCTCGTCCGGGGTCAGTCTGACTCCTTCGACTCTACGATGAACGATCTCGACGATCGTTGCCAGCCGTTCCGGCCGCATCGCCCAAGGCGTGTTGAGCACGAGGTTAACCACGTGCCGGTATGGCCTATCCACAGAACCTCCTTTGGGCATGAAAAAGGCCGCTCTCGGCGGCCCCAGTGGTAGTGCGGTGAGAACCAGGTTTCACTCCGGCTCGTCCCCAACGACGATCTCCGGGTCAGGCGAGCCGCCCTTTATCTGCGTCGGCTGCAGCTGCACCGACGGCAGCCCCGAGTGCTCGAGCAACGTGAGATCGCCCTGGTTCACCGCCTCGATGATCGACTCCGGTGTGAAGCCGCCCATGATCAGGGTGTTGATCGTCTTCGCGTTCACACCGAACACGTTCGCGGCGTCAAGGACGTCGGCCTGAAGCGCCGGGATCTCGCTGTCGCTGTACCAGAGCTCCGACACGCCGCTGGCGTCCGTCGCGGGCATGTCGATAATCCGCTCCGCGGAGCCGCAGAAGTTCTGCCAGTTCGGCCGGACCGTCAGGTTCGAGAACCGCCGCATCGCCGACTGATAAACCTTGTCGCTAAGCGCCGTCCCGTTCATCGACTCGGCGAGCCCGATCACCTCCGGCGGCACACCTGCGGCGGCCGCGAGCCTCGTCTCGCCGTAAGCCTGGATCGCCCGGAAATCGATCTGCTTCAGATCAGCCCCGACAATCGTCGCGCTCGCGCCAGCCCCGAGGAACAGCGACTTGTAGGCGTTCCGGGTGCCCTCGCTCTGCTCCCCGAAGATCTCCCTCCACCGCGCGAACTTCTCCGGGTCCGTCTCCGGCATCGTCACGAGCATCGACGGGGTCGCGCCGTGCTCGAAGAACTTCAGCTTGTGCGCCTGCGCAGCCTTGTCACCGAGGATCTCGGTGATGACCGGCTCGAGCCAGGAGCAGCCGCGCCACGGCGCGATCGGATCCGGGATCGGCATGTAATGCATGACCTCCTCCGGCAACAGGTACTCCGGGTCCTCGCCGGCCGCCGCGCCACCGGGCTGGTAGATGTAACCGACCGGCTGAGCGTCGATGTCGTAGCCCTGCACCTCGTCGTCGGTGTTCGATCCGAGGATGATCGTCGTCCAGTCCGGCCTCAGCCGCCGCACACCGGTCGCCCGCCGCGCCCCGAAGAAGTTCCCGCAGATCGACACGTCCATCTCGGCGAGCGCCAACAGATCAGCAGTGGTGCCGCCCGACCACGGCGTCTCGAGTGGGGCGAGCGCAGTCGTGCCGAACAGATCGCCCGGCTTCCCGTTCAGCCGCCTGCGGAACTGGAACCGCGCCTGCGCGAACAGCGCCTGCCGGGCCGTGATCAGCGCGAAAACGATGCCATTCTGCTTGTACGCCATCTGCGCGATCCCGAGATAGTTCGGCGTGATCCGCTGCTGGTTCCCAACCAACGTCTGGTTGAGCGGCGCACCGTAGATCTGGTTGCCGTAGCTGAAGTACTCGACCCACTCGCCGAACGGGAGCGGCATCCCGGCCGTGGCGCTCGTCTTCCCCCCGGCGATACGTCCGACGACGCTCACGACTTCCGCTCCGCCAGGAACACGACCGCGCTCACCGCGGCGCCGGCGACGATCACGCCCGCCGGCCGATAGATCATCCCCGTGCCGCCCGCGACGAGCAGCAAGCCGCCAAGGAACAGCACATCCGGCGCGAGCTTCCATGCCCAACGGCGGCCGCGCGCGAGTACCGGCGTGGTCTTCGAACGCAGGAGCGCCAGGACAGCGAGGAGCCGCACGCTCATACCCATGCCGCCAGCATTGAGGACTCGTCCTTCCCGAACTCCTCGCTCGCGACCGAGTTCACCATCGCGCCGGCGACGAGCGCATCGATCACACGCGCTTCCTGATCGCCACCCTGCCGTGTCGAGCTCGGACGGTCAAACCGCGCGCCGCCCCCCGACAACCCTCGCGCGATCGCGTTCAGCACATGCCGCGTCAAACCGAGATCCCCGGAATGGCGCAACCAGCCCTCACGGAGCGCCTCCATGAACCGCTCGTAATCGAGCGCCGCCATCGCGTTCCCCTGCGACCGGTCGACGACGCGGCAGCCGAGCTCGTCCTCGGCCCACCGCGCGAGCTGCTCCGCACGGGTCATGTCCATCACGAGCGTGTGGATCGGATTCCTGGCGTGCACAGTCATCAGGGCCTTCTCGACGAGATGCGGGTCGAGCGACGTTCCGTCCCGCGGCGGCGTCAGCACCTCGGCCGGCCCGAACAGCCGATACTCGAGATCGCGCATCCACAGCGGCACAAGCGACGTCGTATCCCACTTCCATCCGACATCGAGGCCGGCCCACACCGGCTCATCCTCAGGAATCGGATCCGCGCTGAATGCGGCCGCCCATTCGATCTCCTGCACCGCGGCCGAGTCTGCGCGGGTCGCGAGGTTGCACGTGAACCGGCGCCAATGCGGCAACGTCATCGTCGCCGTTCCGCGCTTCTCCGCGAGATCGTCGACCGTGATCCCCGTGAACGGATTCGCGAGCTTCACGACGTCCATGTCCTCGACGTCGCCGTCCTCGGGCACCGCGTACTCGTGGAACGAGATCCCGTTCGAGCGGCATCGCGTGAATCCGGGCCGTCGCTCAACCACGGGGACGGTCTGCCGGATCAGCTCGCGCGTCGTCTCGAACTCGCCGCCCGGCTCGCCGGCGGTCGAGATCGTCGAGAGCTGCCCGCCGCGCTTCCCGAGCTTCCCGCGCCATGTCCGGTAGAGCCGCAGGTCCTTGTGCCGGTGGAGCTCGTCGAGGAACGCGTCGGTCGGGATCACGCCGTCACCGGTGCCGGCGTCGGCGGCGAAGACCTGCATCCGGCCGCCCGTCTCCGTGTTCTTGATCCGCCGGTAGCCCTCCTGGCACTTGATGAACTTCTTCAGCCGCTCCGACCTGATCACGAATCCCTCGGCCTGGCGGTAGCCGATCTCGGCCTGGTCGCGTGACGACGCGGCCCATGGCACCGCGGCGAGCGGGCGGAACTCGACGATGTAGACGACCAGGCCGCCGAGGTTCGTTGTCTTCGCGTTCCCCTCGGGCACCAAAAGCCAGTTCTCGGGTACCCCGGCGAAGTAATCCTGCAGGTAGAGGAGGAAGTACGGCTCGACGATCCACGGCTCGCCGTTGTCGAGCTCGAGCTCGGCCGCCCACGTCTCGAAATGCTCGACGGTGAACGGATGCTGCTCGGTCGCGTCGGCGCGCGGCCGGCGCTTACGCGAAGTCGCCGGCGCGATCGTCACGCAGGCCTTCCCTGCTGAACCGCCTGGCCGGCGCGCGCATTGCAGCTCCGATGCTCAGGCCTGCGCTCGCCGCCGGCGCCACCTTTGACGACGTCGACGACGTGGCCGGCGACGAACGGATCGTCCTCGCGCGGCCCCTCGCCGCACCGCCAACACGCGGTGGCCGACTTGGCAACGGCTCTTGCGTCGCGGTGCTCGCGTGTGTCATAGTCGCGGCGCCTCGGATGCTTCGAGCAGCGATTCCCTGAGGCAGCGATCGCACCGCACACCGAGCAGGCCCGGACGGTCAATCGGCACCATCCGAAATTTTTCTCGCGGCGATGGCGCGGAATGAAACGGCATCGCTCGATGCCATAGGTCGACCCGCCCCCCCTAGGTGCAGCTGCTGCTCCACGGCCTGCTCGAGGCCTTCCTGCTCAAGCTCGGCGGCGAGGGCTGCAACCTGGTCACGGTCGTGGTGGAGCATGGTGGCGCGGCTCGGGAGCTTCCGCAGCCAGCGGCTGTAGGCGAGCCGCTCGGCGATGGTCAAGCTGCCCACCGTTCGAGCTGGTGGCGGCGGCGGGCCATGTAGTACTCGGTTGCCTGGCGCTTCCGCTGTTTGTCTCGGGCGTCGTGGTCGTGGACAAGCTGGAGGTGGCTGCTCAGATCGATCGCTTCCTCGAGCGGCACATAGGCGGGGTCTCCGTGGAGCCAGCGGCCGTCGCTTGTGCGGTAGCCGTTGTGGGCGCGCTCGAGGGTGATGCCGGTGTCTGCTCGGTAGATGCGCCTG
This sequence comes from Gaiellaceae bacterium, assembly GCA_036271235.1. GTDB lineage: Bacteria > Actinomycetota > Thermoleophilia > Gaiellales > Gaiellaceae > PALSA-600. The sequence continues at coordinate 8,659 of DATBBA010000082.1, read as the reverse complement.
ATCGGGCTCGCGGTGATGTTCGTGACCTCGATGCCGGCGCGGCGGATCTGTAGGCGCGCGACGTCGAGTTTGGTGCGGGCGAGCGCGCGGCGGATCTCGTTGCTGTTGCCGTGTTCGATGTATTCGTCGGCGTCGACGACGAGGATCCAGTCGGTTCGGCGGCCGGCTGCTTCGTGCATGAGTGCGGCGCGTTTCCCGACCTGTGTGGGCCAGATGATTCCGCCGGTGATGAGGACGTCGATGCCGACCTCGCGTGCGGCGTCCTCGATCGCCTGGGCCTGGTCGGGGTTGCTGAAGCTGGCGCCGTTGGGGAAGTGCTGCCAGGCGCCGTCGTAGGCGATGAGATTGTCGGCGATGCCGCCGAGCGAGGTGATGAGCCGCGCGAGGGTTTCGGGTGTTTCGTCGTACCAGGCGAGCGCGGCCGTGATGATCATGTTCCGACCGCCGTCTTCGCAGGGTCGATGACGCGGAACTCCCAGCCGTCGACGAATCCGAGGTGGCCGAGCTCGCGCTGCGGATGCGGATCCCACCTGATCTCCCGGCCGAACATCACGACCAGGTGCAGCCCAGGCGAGAGACCGCCATCGCAGTAGGGGCAGGCGATCGAGGGGTCGTGCCGGATCGACGGCCCGGATTCCGGATACGTGAGGTCTGTCCTCGCGGTGCCCTTGCAATGGCTGCACCGTGTCTTGAATCGCGGTGAGCGGACACTCGCGAGCCACCAGATGTCGCCGGGCCATCCGTTGAGCACCGTCGGGTCGTCTTCGTCGAGGCTGACGTACGCGTTGCCGAGGCGAAGATTCCGGGCGGCGAGCCACTCGGCCCAGAGCTGCCACCAGTTCTCGTGCTCGACGAAATGCGGGACTTCGAGGAGCGGCAGCTCGAACAGCGACGCGACGCAGGCGCGCATGCAGTCGCCGGCCACGACCGTGTCGCCGTGCTCGTCGATCACGGAAAGCTGCCACTGCTCGACTGGCGTCAACGTGTCCCCTTTCTGAGGAGCTCGATCGCGGATGGGTTCGGGCTGTCGGCGGGCCAACCGAAGTACTCGACCCTCAACCCACGATCGAGGAACGGTGTTTCGTCGAGGTAGGAGCGTCCGCTCGGCCCTGACAACCAGACGTTCGCGCCGACCTCGGCGGTCATCTCGGCGAGCTGCTCCGAGATCGTCGGCATGTCGTCGCGGTCGTCTGTGACGAGCGGGCCCGAGCCGATGCCTGCTTCGAGGTCTGACTGACGCACCTCGGCGGTGTCGATCTCGAGCCGGCCGAGCAGGATCCGGTTCAAGGCGATGTTCAGCGCGGCAAGCCGACGGAACGGACGATGCAGCTCGATCGTGAACGCCTCAGCGAACTCGCGGCCGAAGCGGAGCTCGAGCGTCTTCGCGAGCTTCGTGCGCGCTCGAAAGGTCGCATCCGCGATCCTGACTGTCTGGATCGGCGCGTACCGGTCGCGGTTGTCGTAGGGCACGACGAGGGGTGTGCCGTCGGCGAGCTGCTGCCGGTTGACCCATCCGTGCCTGACCATCTGGAAGCGGTCGCAGACGATGAAGACGTCGGCTGCACGGATCTTCTCGGTGACGCTGATCGGGTAGAGCAGGTTGGGCTGGTGGCCGGTCGCGATGACGTCGCCGACGGTCATGTCGTTGAGTCCGGGAGGCGTTCGAAGACACCGTGGTCGATGTAGCCGTGCCAGCACCGTTCGTTGCGGCTGCCGATGAGGATCGAGTTCGATGAGCCGTCGTTGCGGCGGACGCTGATCGTTCCGTCGTCTTCTTCGCGGACCGTGTGCGCTTCGAGGTTGCCGAGCCCGTAAGGGCCGAATCCTTCGTCGCTCCATGGGACGGCGACCATCCAGTGCTGGCCTGTGAGGTTGGAAGCGTGCTCAGTGATTTCGCGGGGTGCGCTCCCGTCGCGGGTGAGCACTTTCCAGTAGTCGCCGGCGTGGATCTCGGCCGGGAGGTCGCCGTGCGGGGTATCGGGTCTCCGACGTCCGATCATCGGCGCATCACGAGGAGGAGGTCGTTCGAGCGGTAGCGCTCAACCGTGAAGCTTCTCGCCTCGCCGGCCGCGAACGTGGCGAGATCGGCGGGCTCGTACCGGATGCACCGCGGATCGGTGCCGTGGTAGACGCTGACCGCCATCACACGTTCGCAGCCGTCCCAGAGACCGCGGAGCGTCTGGAACGTGAGCGCTTTCGACCAGTTGTCGGCGAGGTTGAATGTCCCGATGACCGCGACGAGGTCGAACATCCGGCCGGGCTTGACGTGGTGGAACTTCCGGTCGGGATGGGCTGCCTGGGCGCGGTTCACCATCGCGTGCGCCCAATCGCAGCCGTGGTAGGCGACGTCGTCTTCGACCCAGTCGGCGAGATCTCCGAGTCCGCAGCCGAAGTCGAGCAGCGTGTCGCCGCTTTTCGGGTCGAGTGCTTTCATGACCGCGTCGAATCGGTCGGTTTGGCCGGATGCTGTCCAGCCGACGGCTTCGAGGGGTGGCTTCGCGGCCCGGGAGCTCCACGCTGCCGGGGTGTTCGCGATCGCCTCGCTCATTCCGGCGCCTCGTAGTAGATGCGCTTCGCTGCGATCCGGTCGGTTGTCGCCTCGACGGAATGCCGGATCTCGATGCCCTGCACGATCGGGAGGATCGAGAGACGCTTGTTCGGGAGCTTCGTCTCGATCGACCGGAGCGCGGCCAGGGCGGCGAGCTCGAGCGGCGACATCTCGTCGGCGGCCGCGGCGAGCGCCTCGACCAGGTAGACGTGGATCGGTTTGCCGTTCTCGCGGTAGTGGCCTGGAGAGAGGCAGGTCAGCGTTGGCGACCAGCGGAACCAACGGAGCATCGGCACCGATGCGCGCACGTCGCGGTCAAGCCAGGGGGTTCGGATGGCTAGGTCGTTCGGCTTGTCGTTGTGAAGGACGATGCAGCCATGCCCAGCCGGGCAGGCCTCCTCGTCGATCGTCCCTTCCAATCGTTCGTCGGCGTCGAGGAGGATGAGGTGGTCACCTGGGCCTCCGAACGTGAGCAGGTAGTCACGTTTGGACTTATCGCCAGCCCAGAACGGATACTCGGGCTCGACATACTCGGCGCCGGCGGCCCGAGCTGCTTCGCAAGTTCCGTCGGTCGAGAGGTGCGTGGCCGCGTTCCCGAAGAGCGTCCCGTCGGGGTTGCCCCAGGCGCCGTCGACGACGACGACGCGGTCGCAGCCGGCCGCGTAGAGCGACTCGATCGCGCCAGTGATCGCGTCCTCTTCATTGAACGCCTGAATCGTGCCGATCACGCTCACGAGATCACGACCATCTTCGTCCCGATCAGATCCGGGGTGACCTCGACCTCGGAGCCATCCACGCGCCGAACGGTGAAGATGCGGTTCCCATCATCGATACCGCCCCAGATCGGATCCTCTCCGTAGCGGACGTCGATCACCTCAGCCTCGAAGCGTGGATCGTTGCCGCGGAAGACCGCGACGCGTTCACCCACGAGATGGCGACTTACACCCATGTGAGCGCCCTCGAGCGGCAGATCGTCGGGAGCGCCTCAACCGTCGCCTCGACACCATCGTGCAGCCAGACAGGGCTACCAACCGGAAGCCGCCGCGTCGCCTCGACGATCTCGGTCGTCGAGAGGTCGTAATCGCCGAAGCTCGGTTGCAGGTGGCACACGTGGCCCATCGCCTCGGCGATCCGGACGACGTTGCCGTCGTCCCACCGCACGAACGGCGGCCGAAAGTCCTTGGGCCAAACACCGGTGAGGCCGAGGATCAGCGCGTCGGTCATCGCGATCTCCGTGGCGATCTCGACCGGGTTCAGCTCGACGAGCGGACGGTGCGACCACCCGTGGTTCCCGAGCGTGTGGCCCTCCACGAGGATCCGGCCGAGGAGCCGCTCCTGCCCCGCGATTCGGTCACCAACGACGAAAAACGTGGCGCGTGTGTGGCGCTCCTTGAGGATGTCGAGGATCCGCGGCGTGGTGCTCGCGTCGGGCCCATCGTCGAACGCGATCATCTGGCGCTCCGGTAGACGCGCTGCATTTCGTCGACGAACTCGGCCGGGTAGACCTCGGCGAGGTCAGACCACACCGTGGCGCTCTCGTGAGTGCCGTAGTGGAGCGAGCAGCCGGCGTAGTCGTTGAGCTGCCCGGCGCGGCTCTTGAAATCGACGAGCTGGAGCGGGTGAAGGTCGAGGTACTCGAGGCGCGGCCGGACGCCGGCGGCCATGAGCTTCCGCTGCATCGAGGTGTCCATCGCGCGGTCGCGGTCATCCTCGGCCGGGCGGCACCCGACCTTCGCGAGCATCGAGACCGGGATCGTGCGAACACCATCACCGCCGCGGTAGGTGATGTTCAGGTGCGCGAGCCGGCGGCCGTCCTCGCTCACGACGGTCGAGAGCCGTGAGCATCCGATCTCGCCTTCCCGTGGGAGCCGCGCCGCGATGAGGGCCGGGTCGACGATGTCGTCGGAGCCGAACGGCACGACGTAGTCGGCGTCGAGCTCGTTCACGGCATGCTCGATCCCGTCGTTCCATTTCCGTCCGAGCGGCTGGTTCGTCTGCGAGACATGCGCGAAGCCGAGCTCGCGGGCGAGCCGCTCGAACCTGGGTTCGTTCGAGATGAGCACCGCGGTCGCGCCGATCGTGGCGGCGAGCTGTTCGCAGGTCCGGCTGAGCTGGCGAAGGCAAGCGGCCGCGATCTTGTGACGGCCATGGCACGGAACGACGAACACGAGCCGGCTACCCACGAGGCTCCTTGCCTTCGACGTGAAGGACACGCCAGCTGTTCAGCTGCTTCAACGCGGCGTCGCTTGCCTGCCGATCGTTCGCAGCGGTCTTGACATCGACGACCTTCTGCTTCCCCGAGCCGTCCTGGCAAGTGACCCGATACCCGGTCTTCACGCCGCGACGGCCCGACGGTGACGGCCGCACGTGCAGCCCGGCTCGCATCGTTTCCGCCTCCAGTCGCTCGGCCGCTGGACGGACTCGAGGTCGTGGGATCGGAGGACGCGTTCGGCGTGCCGGGCGCGTTCGATCAGCCTGGGACGCAACTGGATGAGCAGCTCTCGCCGCTCCGCCGGTGTGATATTCAGCCCCAAGAAATGCGGAAGCCCGCGCTCGGCGGGCTCGAAGGTCTTGCTCTGGGGGCGCACCTCGCCTACCGGGGGCGGGCGGGCGTGCCCAACAACACGACGAGAGTAGCACGGCCTTATCCGAGCCTTCTTCGTTCACGTCGGCGCTCTCGCGCGATGGTCTCTTTCTCCGGGGCGGTGCCGTCGATCGCGCCGCCAAAACCGGTAACGGGTATGCCTCTTAGCCGGCGTTCGTCGCCGGGTGGAGCGTTCGGGTTCACGGGGAGCTCACCACCGGTTTCGACGGTGATCCGGGCGAGCTCGGCCTCCATTCGCTGGTTCTCTTGCGCGTGTTTGGCCCAGAGGATGAGGCGTTGGTCGCCGGCGGGGGGATCGTCGACGCGCGGATTCGGGCGCCTCACGCGAGCTCGTCGACGTCGAACGCGTCCTTCAGCCGCCGGCGGGCGCGGGCCATCAGGTCACGGACGTTCTTCGGATCGGTGTCGAGCGCCCTGGCGATCTTCCGGATCGGCCAGCCTCGCGCGACGAGCTGCAGCACTTCGATCTGCCGGGGTGTGCACCGCGCCTCGATCAGCGCGGCGAGTTCCGGCGACACCCCTTCCCACCTGCTCACGCGGACACCGTCGCCCGGCAGATGAACCAGAGACAGCCGAGGCGTTCGCAACGGCGGCAGATCCTCATCCTCCGGTCACCGCGAGCCTGCCCGAGCGCGCCGCCGCGTCGAAGACGGGCTTGGCCGCATCGACGAGCGTCGCGGCGATGTGGCATACCTCGATCCGGCCCATGCGCGCGATCACGAGATGGCCGCCGCCGAGCGCTGGCCGAACGATCACTGTCCACCCGGCTCGGCGCAGCACCCAGAGGAGCGTTTCTCCCCAGACATCTGACTGGCCGAGACGCTCGAGCTCGCCCACGTCACCGGTCGCCCGGCGGCGTCACTTGCCAGCCGTGGTCGATCAGGGCGTGCGCGAACGAGGCTTGTGTTTCGTCGTCGAGTCGGAGGGCCTCAACGGTGGCATCGACGCAGAAGAGCTCGATGTTCGCCCGGCTGAGCTCCCCGACCATCATCGTGACGGTCATGCTCCGGACAGAGCGGCGGACGTCGAGCCAGCTGCCGTCGTCCTTCCGGAGGAAGAAGATCCCGACGTTCCGAACGATGTTCTCGCTCGACTCGATCCGAACAAGGTTCCGCTTCCGATTCGCTGGAGCCGCCGTCGGCGCGGGCCGCCGCGCCCGGAACCAGCGTTTCACTTCGAGTCCAGGATCGTCGCCGACCGGATCATCCTCGACCGATCGTCGAACGCATCCCACGCCTTCTGCCGGCGCTTCTTCATCTCCCGCTGCAGCCGCTCGATCTGCGGTTTCAGATCCTCGGCGATCGTCTGCAACTCACGATCGAGAACGGTGCGGGCCTGGCGGAGCGCGACGCGCTGCTCCGACGTCGCCCGCCGGGCGGGACGAGCTTTCTTCTCGGCGGCTTCCTTTTGCCGCGGCGCCTGGTTTCGCTGCGACCGCGCGCGGGAATCGAAATGACTGGGCAAGGCGCACCTCCAGATGAGACGGGACCTCATTTGGTGTGCGCCACCCTGCTCGCGGCAGGCCCGAAGCGCTCAAGCGGATCGTATCCGCTGCTCGTTGACAGCGTCTACGACCGCCGGCTCCAGAACATCCCAACCACCCGGACCCCAACTGGGATGTCGGCCGGCTCGACCTTCTCGCACATGAAGTGAAAGATCTCTGGCCGGCCGGTCTCCTCGACACCAGTCACGTGGTAGCCAGATCCGGCGTCGGTCACGAGGTACATCCCGAGCTCCGGTTGCTCGTTGCCGCTCCAGGTGAACCGACGCAGCCACACAACGGATCCGGACTGGCTTTCCGCGCACCTATTTCCAACCTCGCATCTCACGAGCGAGGTCGGCCGGGTTCGCGTGCAGATACCGCTGCGTCGTCGCGAGGCTCGCATGCCCCATCAGGAATCTGACCTTCTCGATGTCGAGGCGACGATCGGTGAGCCAGTAGTTGGCCGCGGTGTGACGGAGGATGTGCGGGTGGAGGTCTTCGATTCCGGCGCGGACGCCGTAGCGCTTCACGGTTTCCCGGAGCTGCGATGTCGCGACGAGCTTCCCGGTTCGGGTCGTGAAGAACCCGGGCCCAGCCCATCTTTCGGCGCGCCACGCTCGGAGGTAGGGCTCGAGCGCGGGTTCGATCGGGACGACCCGTTCCTTGTCGCCCTTGCCGTGGACGCGGATGAGGAACTGCTCGAGGTCGACGTCGCGGGGTTTGATCGTGACGACCTCTCCGGCGCGTAGGCCGGCGTAGAGCATCGTCGCGATCATCGCCCGGTCGCGCCGCGGTGTTTTCCACCTGGGCTCGGGCGCGGCCATCAGCTTGCGGCGCTCGTCGGGCGTGAGGGAGCGGGGGAGACGCTGCGGCTTGCGCTTCGCCATCGGCAGTCCTTGGAGAGGAAGGTCGGGACTGCCTCACGCCGCGCGAGCGGCCCCGAGAGGCCAGCCCACCGTAGCGAATAGCCGTCGAAAGCCTCCCGGAGTCCAGACAGGCTGTCCAGAAAACCCCTATCTTGCAGGGATTTCGGCCGGATTTAGAGTTAATCTCTAAACGCGGATAGGTGTCGGAAATCAGTCTTCTTGCCGACCATCCGCCTGGTTCCCGGGTGCGCCGAAAAGACCGACTGCTATCCGCGCGAAACGCTGGCTTTGCGCTTGAGCGTGATCTGCACGGTCCCGTTCCCGTAGAACTGCATCGCGGCGATCTCCATTCGGCCGTCGGTGATGACCATGTAGTCGTCCTTGATCACCTTCGACTCTGTCTCGCCGGTCGCGATGTCTTCGCACGTGACGCGCGTGCCCTCGGTCGCCAGCTCGTTCATGCTGGCGGATTCGTCATGACGACCTCGACGATCGACAGCAACCGATCCCGGGTCTTTCTCACGTCCTCGAGCGCATCCCTCGTCGCATCCGAAGTCTGCGTCGTCTCGCCGAGCGCGCGCGCGATCGCGTCCCACTCATCGAACGACAATCGGATCAGCGGCTTAATCTCGCCGCCAGGATCAGCGCCTTCGTAGATCACCTGGCCGTTCGGATCGAGCCCGACGGCCACGGCGAAGCTCTCGGCTGGCCCCGTCGCCATCCTGATTTCATAGCCGCGAGTGAACGGGTTGACCTCGACGGTCGCTCTCACGCCGGCGCCCCGAGCTCGTCGCGTCCGATCGGGCCGTGATGCGAGAACACGCGGGTGATCTCGCCGTCGCGGAGCTCGAACTCGATCCGCCAGTTCCCGTCGGCTGACTGGCCGCCCGTGATGAATCTCGCGACCTCGCTCATCAGGCTCCGGACGAGCGTGTTCAGCGCCGCAGGGTCATGCTCGCAATCGGCCGCATCCATCGCTTGCACATTGTGCAGGACACTACGGCTACTTGCAGATGTTTAGAGCACCAGCCGCACCCTGTTCAGCGTTCGTCTCCGATCAGGAGGAAATGCAAGAGGGCTTCGTCGTGCCGAGCGTGTTCGCGAAGAGCGACCGCACGACAGCGGTCGAGTCAGAAGCAATTCCGCCATGAACTGTG
>DATBBA010000081.1:0-14153 GCA_036271235.1 Gaiellaceae bacterium | reverse complement strand
CCGACTGGCAGGCGCTGCGCTTCGTCTACCGGCTCGCTGACCGTTAGCCACCCGCGACGCCGCGCACGGCCCACGCGCGGGCATGCACGACGAAGGGCTCACCGGACGGAAGCGCATTCCGGCAGAGCTCGCGCAGGCGCTCCGTCTGTTCGGGGTCGAGCCCGTCGACGAAGGCCGCCGTCGGGCCGACGCCGAGCTCGAACGGCGCCCACCACTCCTCGAAGCTCGGATGCTCGACCTCGACCGTGAGCGTCGATTCCTCGACCTCGCCGATCCCGGCCTCGCCGAACAGCTCGGCGAGATGGCCTTTGCGGGTGCCGGGCCGGTCGGATTCCTCCGGTGCCGAGGGGTCGAGCTCGTGCGAGGCGGCAAAGAACGGAGTCAGCGGACCCTGGCCACCCGCCGAGTGGTCCCACACGCAGGCCGCGACCGCCCCACCCGCGCGCGTGACGCGCGCCATCTCGCGTAGGCCGGCGACCGGGTCACTCATGAAGTGGACGACGAGCTGCGCGATCGCCGCGTCGAAGCTCGCATCGGGGAACGGCAGCTGCTCGGCGACGGCTCGCTTGACCGTCGCGCCAGGCTGCCGCTCGCGGACGGCTTCGACGAAGCTCTCTGACGGATCGACGGCGGTAACGGATGACGGTCCGACCCTGCGACTCAACTCGGCGGTCAGGAGTCCGGTGCCACAGCCGACATCGAGCACGCTCCAGCCGGCCGTGACGCCGGCAAGATCTGCCAGCTGCGACGAGAGATGCCTCGAGTAGCGCCCCATGAACCGGTCGTAGGAGTCGGCAGCAACCTCGAAGCTCACGGCGGCAATCTACGCTCTGACACTCTCCGGCAGCCTCGCAGCGTCTCCATGCCGCGGCGACCGCGAGACGACTCCAGCGAGTGCTGCGCATCCTCCAGCTCTTCGCAAGTGGTCAGCGGTCACCGGCCCGAGGGCGCTTCGGGTAGGCGCGGCCGTCTGCTCGTCGCGTTCCGCGCCACGAGCATCCCCTGCCGTTCTGCTCCCGAAGGATGTGGTGCTCCGGGCCATGTCCCGATCCGCCCTGCACCAACTCGCGCCCCCGCCCTTTGGGTGGGGCGGCCGTCCCGCCACCCTCGCGATCAATTCTACGACTTCAGGCCTTGGCGTCCGTGCCGATTTTGTGAAATCTCCCCGGGAGTCGCCTTCCGGCTGATGCCGCGAAGGGCCTACTCGTACTGGGCCCGGGCGCGGGCCCAGCGCGGATCGTCGCGGTGGATCGGATCGGGGTCGATGCCGCGGGACTCGGCAATCGCGAGCGTCAGCAGCTGGAAGCGGACGATGTCGACCACCGGATGAACCGTGGGGACGAGGGTCGTCTCGCAGCCGAGCTCTCGCAGCGCCGCCACCGCACCCGCCGCGCGCTCCGCGGCGCGGCCGTCACCTTCGAGGACGTAGGCGCGAACGCTCTCGTCCACCGCGGCGAGATGCCCGTGGAGGAACTGCTCGGTGTGGTGAGCGCCGGCGGAGACCCAGGCTCCCTCGCGCAGCTTGAGAACGGCCTCCTGCGCCGTCGGCCAGTCGCGACCCGCGCCGGCGACGAGAATCTTCGACTGAGTGGAAGCAGCCTCGGCCGGTGCCGCGAGGACCTCCTCGACAAGACCGGGGAGACGGGAGATGTCCTCGCCCCGGATCGCCGCCAGCGCCGCGACGGCGCAGGTATAGCTCGCCGTATGGCACCACGACCGCTCGAGCTCCGGCGTGCAGACGATCACCTCGGAGGCAAGCGCACCGAGCGGCGAATCGGGAGCGCCGGTGACGAGCCACTTCGGCCCGGCAAACGCGCGCGCCGCCTCGAGGGTCAGCGGCGTGCCGCCCTCGTGCGAGACGCACACCATCAGGTCGGCGTCGGGAGGGGACAGCACGGCTTCGAGCGCCTGCATCGCCGGGCCCGCGGTCTGCGCCGCATGGAACGAGGTGCCGCATCCGACATAGACGACGCGCGCCCCTTCGGGCAGCCGCGGACCGCGCGGCACAGCCCTCAGCCAATCCGGTTGAGCGTCAACGGCACGACGGGTCTCGCCAGACATCGCCTCTCTCTATACCATCGCGGCGTGTCCGTCTTCGAACGCCAGACACTCGGCAACGGCCTTCGCGTGCTCACCGCCCCGCTCCCGCACGCGCAGTCGGTCGCATGTTTCGTGATGCTGGCCGCCGGTTCGCGCTACGAGCGGGCCGAGAATCGCGGGATCGCGCACTTCGCGGAGCACATGTTCTTCAAGGGAACGGAGCGCCGCCCGAACTCGCGCGACCTGACGACGCTGATCGACGGGATCGGCGGCGAGTTCAACGCGTTCACCTCGAAGGAGTACACGGGCTACTTCGTCCGTTGCGCCGGTGAGAAGCGCGACGTCGCGCTCGATGTTCTGCTCGACATGCTCCGCCACTCGAAGTTCGACCCCGAGGAGATCGAGCGCGAGAAGGGCGTGATCATCGAAGAGATGAACATGTACCAGGACACGCCGCGCGACCACATCGGCACGGTCTACGAGACGCTGATGTACGGCGACAACCCCCTCGGCTGGGAGATCATCGGCACGAAGGACACGGTCAACGGCGCCGATCGCGACACGTTCATGGAGTACGTCGACGAGTGGTACACCGCCGACCGCATGGTCGTCGGCGTCGGCGGAATGGTCGGCGACGACCTCACCCCGATGCTCGAAGATCTCCTCGGCGACCTGCCTGCGGCCCACGAGCGCGGGCCGGCGCCGGCGCAGCTCGACCGCACACCGGGCCCCCGGGTGGCCGTCCATCACAAGGACGCCGAGCAGGCGCACCTGATCCTCGGCTACCCGAGCTACCCGATCGACCACCCCGACCGCTACGCGCTGCAGATGCTCTCTGCCGTCCTCGGCTCGGGGATGTCGTCGCGCCTCTTCCTCGAGGTCCGCGAGCGCCGCGGCCTCGCCTACTACGTCCACGGCGCGAACCACTCGTACTCCGATGCGGGCTCGCTCTACGCCCAGGCCGGCGTCGACATCAAGCGCATCGACGAGGCGATCAAGGTCACCGTCGAGCAGTTCGAGCGGATGGCGAGCGAAGAGGTCGGCGCCGAGGAGCTCGAGAAGTCGCGCTCGATGGTCAAGGGCCGCTTCGTCCTCCGCACCGAAGGCCCCCAGGGGCTGATCATGTACGGCCTCACGCGCGAGGTTCTCGAAGGGCAGGCGCTCGAGCCGGAGGATCTTCTGAAGGAGATCGACGCCGTCACAGCCGAGGACATCCAGCGCGTCGCCCGCGACCTCATCGCGAACGACAAGCTCCATCTCGCCGTGATCGGCCCGTTCGAGGGCGAGCACGACCGCTTCCTCGAAACCGTCAGCTGACCCGGCGCCCCGGCACCGACTCGGTGGGACTGCCTCGGTATGGAACATGGCCGGTTCCGCCATCAGCCGGACGGCGGATTTGCCGGCGGATTCACAAAGACGTGACTCATCTCGGCCCCGCAGGCCCGTAAAATTGATCGCGAGGGTGGCGGGTCGGCCTCCCCACCCAACAGGGTGGGGTGCGTTCTCGGGCGAGGGCGAGCAAGCACGGAGGCGAGCTGCACCGTCGTCTGGCTTGGCGTCGTCGGGCCTTCTCCAGGAAGTGGAAGCGTCCGTTCCTCAGGCCATGTAACGGCCACCAGGCCTCGCGGCAAACGGGCCTCGCCGGCGTACGGGGCAATCGCCGCGTAGTGGCAGCCCCTGACCGGCGAGCCGTGGTGGCCGGGCTACGGAGCGAGGTCGTACGGGAAGTGCGTGAGGTTCTCGTACCCGTCGTCGGTCACGAGCACGAGATCTTCGACCCGCAGGCCGCCGAAGCCGCCGCGGTAGACGCCCGGCTCGATCGCGAGCACATCGCCTGCGACGAGCTCGTCGTGGCCGAGGATGCCGAGGATCGGAAGCTCGTGAACCTCGAGCCCGACGCCGTGGCCGAGGGCGAAGAGGAAGCCGTCCTGCGCGGTCTCGCCGGCGATCTTCGTTCGCTGGGTGAGATGCCCCTCCCGCTCGAAGACCTCACAGGCCAGGTCGTAGAGGGATCTGCCGGTGATCCCGGGGCGCACGGCGGCGAGCGCGAGCTCGTGCGCCTCGACCGAGAGGCGATGCCACTCGGCGATCTCGTCCGGAACCTCGCCGACGACGAAGGTCCGGCTCATGTCGGCGAAGCACCCCGACTCGCTGTCTCGCGGCCAGAGGTCGATCACGATCGTCTCGCTCGCCCGGATCTTCCCGTGGCCGAGGTGGTGTCCGATCGCTGCCTGCGCGCCGTGCGAGACGACGAACTCGTCGGCGGAGGCGCCGTTGGCCATGAACTCCCCGGAGATCGCGGCCTTCAGCTCCTCGACGGTGAGCGGGCGCCCGTCGAGCTCGAGGACGCCCTGGTGGTCGGCGGAAGAGCGGCGCAGCAATGACGCCGCCGCGGCCATTCCCGCCCCGGCGGCTGCCTGGGCCCGGCGGATCCCGGCGAGCTCGGCGCCCGTCTTCACACGCCGGCGATCCGTGAAGAACCCGTGATCGGGATTCAGCTCGACGCCCGCCGCGCGCAGCTTGTCGGCCGTGAGCAGCGGAAACGACGCCGGTACCGTCGCGCGCTCCACGCCAAGCCCCTTCACGGCGCGGACCGTGATCTCGTTCGCCATCTCCGCGTAGGAGCGGGCCGTGCGCCGCAGCTCGTCGATCCCGAACTCCTCCGGCGGATGAAAGACGTACTCGCCGGCCGGGGAGATGATCGGGATCTCGTGCGTACTGATGACGATGTGACGGACCCCGTCGCGCTCGACGTACAGGAACGGATCGCCGACCGCGACCGGGACCTCGTGCCGGAGCTCCGGCGAGCGGATCGTGTCCGCGTAGATGAGAACGTCGCCCACGGCCGTAATCTAATCCTCCGGCGCGTCCGCGCCGCGCCGACGGATCTCGTCGACCACAGTCGGATCCGCAAGCGTCGTCGTATCGCCGAGCGGGCGGTTCTCGGCCACGTCACGCAGCAGGCGCCGCATGATCTTGCCGCTCCGCGTCTTCGGCAGCTCCGGGGTGAAGACGATGTTCGCCGGCTTCGCGATCGGCCCGATCTTCACCGCGACGTGGTTGCGGAGCTCTTCGAGCTTCTCCACCGAGCCGTCGGCGCCGCCCTTCAGGGTGACGAACGCGACGATCGCCTGGCCGGTCATCGCATCGTTCCGCGCCGCGACCGCGGCCTCGGCGACGTCGTGATGGTCGACGAGCGCGGACTCCACCTCGATCGTCGAGATGCGGTGCCCCGAGACGTTCATCACGTCGTCGACGCGGCCGAGCAGCCAGAAGTCGCCGTCGGAATCGATCCGCGCGCCGTCCCCGGCGAAGTAGACGTCACCGTACTTCGACCAGTAGGTCTCCCGGTAGCGCTCGTCGTCGCCGTAGATCCCGCGCAACATCGCCGGCCAAGGGCGCCGCAGCACGAGGTAGCCGCCGCCGCCCGGCCCGACCTCGTCGCCCGCCTCGTTGTAGACGGCGACATCGACACCCGGGAACGGCCGGGTCGCGGAACCGGGCTTCGTCGTCGTCACTCCGGGAAGCGGCGTGATCAGGATCATCCCGGTCTCCGTCTGCCACCAGGTGTCGACGATCGGGCAGCGGTCGCCGCCGATGTGCTCCGAGTACCAGATCCAGGCCTCCGGGTTGATCGGCTCCCCGACCGAGCCGAGGAGGCGCAGCGAGGAGAGATCGTGCGAGGCTGCGTATCCGGGCCCCCACTTCATGTGCGTCCGGATCGCTGTAGGAGCCGTGTAGAGGATCGTGACCCCGTAGCGCTCGATGATCTGCCACCACCGGTCCTTGTCCGGGAAGTCAGGGGTTCCCTCGTACATCACCGAGGTCGCGCCGTTGCAGAGCGGTCCGTAGACGATGTAGCTGTGGCCGGTGACCCAGCCGACATCGGCCGCGCACCAGTAGACGTCGTCGGCGGGCTTCAGGTCGAACACGTAGCGGTGGGTCGCGGCGACGCCCACGAGATAGCCGGCGGTCGTGTGGACGATTCCCTTGGGCTTCGCGGTGGTGCCGGAGGTGTAGAGGAGGTAGAGGAGATCCTCCGCGTCCATCGGCTCGGGCGGGCAATCGGCGTCGTCGGTCGCGAGCTCATGCCACCAGTGGTCGCGGCCCTCGGTCATCGGCACCTGGCCGCCGGTTCGTCGCAGGACGAGCGAGTGCTCGATCCCGGGCGCCGCCGCCATCGCCTCGTCGGCGGTGGTCTTGAGCGAGACCCTCGAGCCCCTGCGCCAGGCCTCGTCCTGGGTGATCAGCACCTTGCAGCCCATGTCGACGAGCCGGTCGGAGAGCGAGTCGGCCGAGAAGCCGCCGAACACGACCGTGTGCGGCGCGCCGAGCCGGGCGCACGCGAGCATCGCGATCGGCGCCTCGGGAACCATGCCCATGTAGATCCCGACCGGCGTCCCCTTGCCGACGCCGAGCCTCTTCAGCGCGTTCGCACAGCGGACGACCTCACGCTCGAGGTCGGCGTAGGTGATCGTGCGACGGTCGTCGTCGGGCTCGCCCTCCCAGTGGAAGGCCACCCTGTCGCCAAGCCCCGCCTCGACATGACGGTCGACGCAGTTGTAGGCGATGTTGAGCTTGCCGCCGAGGTACCACTTCGCGTAGGGCCGCTCCCATTCGAGGAGCTTCGTGAACGGCTCGAACCACGTGACGCGCTCGCGGCCCTCGCGCTCCCAGAACGACTCGAACGCCTCGTCGTAGATCTCCGGTGCGGCATTGGCCTGTGCGGCGAACGCCGCCGGCGGCGGGTAGCGCCGCTCCTCCAGGAGCATCGTGTCGATTGCATGTTCGTGGGGTTGGTCGGCGTTCAATTTCCTCACTCTCCTTCGGCGCGGCAGTCTCTCGAAGCCTATGTCCTGGACACCCGGCGGATCCGCGCCACCCACCGTGCTGTCGTTAGGTTTGCCAGATGGCGACTGCGCTCGATTCTGCCCGGAACCTGACAGAGCGATACGACGCCGAGCTCACGAAGCTCATTCCGCCGGGCGCGGACATCTTCGACGCGCATCTCCACCTCGGCCACGACATCGACGGGATGGTGGGCGACTACGACGCGCTCGAACAGATCATGGGCGCCTACGGGATGTCGCGCGCGTTCATGTTCTGCCTCGACGAGCCCGACCGGCATCCCGCCTTCACTGCGGCAAACGACCGCACGCTCGCCTTCGCAGCTCGTTCCGAAGGCCGGCTGATCCCGTTCGTCCGGCTCGATCTGAACGAGTCGCCGATCGAGGAGGCGAAGCGCTGCCTCGACGCAGGCGCCCGCGGGATCAAGCTGCACCCGAGGGCACAGCGGTTCGATGCCGCCGACGACCGGCTCCGGCCGGTGTTCGCGCTCGCCGAGGAGCGCCACGTTCCGATCCTGATCCACGGCGGCCGCGGCTTGCCGCCGATCGCCGACGGCCTCGCGAACCTCGTCGAGAAGCACCCCGGTGCGTCACTGATCATCGCCCACGCCGGGATCGCCGACCTCGCGAACCTCTCCGCGGCGATGGCCGGCCGCAAAAACGTCTTCTTCGACACCTCCACCTGGAGCGTGATCGATCTCCTCGACCTCTACCACCGGGTCCCGCCCGAGCAGATCCTCTACGCGTCCGACTTCCCGTACGGGCAGCAGCCGGGCTCGTTGTTCATCGCGCTGCGAAGCGCGCACCACGCCGGGTTCGACGACGCCCAGCTGCGGGCCATGCTGGCCGGCAACGCGAACCGTCTTGCCGACGGCGAGGAGCTGCCGGAGCCGACAAAGCCGGTTGGCGGCGACTCGATCGAACAGCCGCTCCAGCTCGCGCGCATCCACGTCTATCTCTCGCAGGCGACCCCGTTCATCTGGCTCCGGCAGCCCGACACGATCGGCGTGCTCGGGCTGGCGCTGAACGCGTGCGCCGAGCGCAACGGCCACGTCGAGACGACGAGCCGCATCGCCGAGCTGATCTCGACCGCGGCGGCGCTCTGGACTCGGCTGCCGGACACCGAGGACGAAGACGAGAGGTTCACGCTCTTCCGCACGACCGCGCGGCTCGTCCAGCTCGCAGACGTCGAGGCCCTGACCGGTGGCTGAGCTGCTCGTCAACGGCGGCACCTATCCGCTGGCCACGCCCGACGGAACCTCGCTCGCGGACGCGCTCCGCGACGAGCTCGGCCTCACCGGCACGAAGATCGCCTGCGGCGAAGGTCACTGCGGCGCGTGCACCGTGCTCGTCGACGGCGCGCCGGTCCTCTCCTGCATCACGCTCGCCCACCGCGTCTCCGGCCGCGAGGTGACGACGATCGAGGGCCTGCGCCACCATCCGATGGTCGACTCGTTCGTCCGCGCCGACGCCGTCCAGTGCGGGTTCTGCACGCCCGGGCAGATCGTCTCTGCGGTCGCGCTCGTCGAGCGCTCGCCGATGCCGTCGAGCGAGGAGATCCACCATCGCATGGCCGGCAACCTGTGCCGTTGCGGCACCTATCCGAAGATCGAGGAGGCGATCCGCACGTGGCGCGACTGATCCGCACCGAGAAGGAGGTCGAGGGCCGGTTCGAGGAGGTCTGGCTCGTCGTCGAGGAGGATCCGCTCGAGCAGTGGGCCGCGGGCCCCCGCCAGGTGGTCGGGCGGCCTGCGACACGCGCCGACGCGCTCGGCCGCGCACGGGGCGAGGCGCTCTACACGGCCGACCTGAAGCTCCCGGGAATGCTCCACACTGCGGTGCTACGCAGCCCGTACGCACGGGCGCGGGCCACTCGTGTCGAGCTCGGTGCGGCGCTCGCCGCCCCCGGCGTGCGCGGTGCGGTCGGGCCCGGCGAGTGCGAGCGGGTCTCGGCGGAGTGCAACTTCGAGGGAGCCGCAGTGGCTGCTGTCTGCGCCGACACCCTTGCGCAGGCGAAGGCGGCGCTGAAGCTGGTCGAGGTCGAGTGGGAACGGCTCGAGCCGCGCCTCGACGCGGACGACGCGGTCGCCGCCGACGAGGTCGTCGATTTCCGCCCGAACGAGCGCGGCGACCTGGAACGCGGGCTCGAGGAGGCCGACGTCGTCGTCGAGGCGACCTATCGCACTCAGGTCGTGCTGCACAACTCGATGGAGACCCACCAGTCGGTCTGCCGCTTCGTCGGCGACGTGCTCGAGGTCTACACCTCGACCCAGTACGTCTGGGGCGTGCGGGCCGAGCTCGCGGAGACGCTGGGAATCGACCCCGACCGCGTTCGCGTGATCTGCGAGTACATGGGCGGCGGGTTCGGCTCGAAGACCTCAGCCGACGACTACACCTACATCGCCGTCGAGCTTGCGCACCGCACCGGCCGTCCCGTCCGGTGCGCGCTCAGCCGCCGCGAGGAGAACCTGATTGCCGGCAATCGGAACGCCACGATCCAGCGCCTCGCGGTCGGTGCGCGCGAGGACGGCACGCTCACGGCGCTCGGCGGCGAGTTCGTGAACGCGATCGGCTTCTCCGGCTGGAACTCGATGATCGAGGGCCCGATGCAGACGCTCTATGCCTGCCCGAACGTGCGCACGCGGACGAACGGCGCGCGGCTCAACCTGCCGCCGATGAAGGCGTTCCGTGCCCCCGGCTACGTCGAGGGGACCTTCGGGCTCGAATGCCTTCTCGACGAGCTCGCGTCGAAGCTCGGCCTCGATCCGCTCGAGCTGCGGCGGCGCAACCACACCGACAACGAGCCCGCCGGGGGTCGCGAGTACTCGGGCAAGGAGCTCCTCGAGTGCTACCGCCGCGCGGAGCCGCACTGGGAGCGCCGCCACGAGGTCAGGGCGCGCTCCACGGCGACGGTCAAGCGCGGTGTCGGGATGGCGTCGCAGATCTGGTTCGGGGGCGGCGGGCCGCCGAGCTACGCGTGGGTGCGCATCGGCTCGAACGGACACGCGGCCGTCGTCACGGCGGGTCAGGACGTCGGCACCGGGACGAAGACGGCGCTCTCCCAGATCGCCGCCGAAGAGCTCGGGCTCCGGCTCGACCAGGTCACGATCTCGGCCGGCGACACGGCCCGCGGGCCCTACGCGACCCTCTCGGCGGGCTCGTCGACGATCCCGTCGATGGGGCCCGCTGTGCGAGCCGCTGCTGCCGACGCAGGCCGTCAGCTCCTCGAGCTTGCCGCGCAGCGCTTCGACGCCGATCCTGGGAGCCTTTCGCTCGAGGGCGGGTCGATCGTGCTCGCCGACGGCGAGCGCCGCCCGCTCGAGGAGATCGTCGGCCTGCTCGGAAACGGCCAGATCCTCGGCTCCGGTGCCCGTGGGCCGAACCCGGCAGGGAAGACCGTGCTGACCTTCGGCGTGCAGGTCGTCGAGGTCGCCGTGGACGTCGAGACCGGCGAGGTGACCGTGGAGCGCGTCGCCGCGATCCATGACGTCGGCCGGGTGATCAACCCGCTCGGCTCCTCGAGCCAGCTCGAGGGCGGGATCATCCAGGGGATCGGCCACACGCTCTCGGAGCAGCGCCTGAACGACCCCTCGACCGGCGCTCTCCTCACCCGCACGCTCGACGCCTACCGGCTGCCGACGATCGCAGACGTTCCCGAGATCGTCGGCGAGCTCGTCGACATCCCGGACGCGCACCTCACGAACCTCGGCTCGAAGGGAATCGGCGAGCCGCCGATCATCCCGATCGCCGCCGCGATCGCGAACGCGATCCGCGACGCGACGGGCGCCGACGTCCGCTCGCTCCCGATCACCCGCGAGGAGATGCTGAGAGCCCTTTCCGAGAGGCGACGGAAAGGGTTAGTGGAAGAGCGCGAGACGGTGGCCGGATGACCGTGGCGACCGGCCTTCGGATCGCTCGTCCGGCGAGCGTCCCGGAGATCGAGGCCGGGGCCGGCGCGGTGTTGCTCGCCGGCGGGACCGAGGTCATCCCGCAACTCGAGGACGGTCTGATCGAGGCCGACACGCTGGTCGATATCGCAGAGATCCTGCCGCGCGAGGTCTCGGCCACCCGGATCGGTGCAGGAGCGACCCTCGCGGAGCTCGAGGGGAGCGAAGATGTTCCGGCTGCCCTGCGCGAGGCGTGCCGGCTTGCGGCGTCGCCGCAGCTCCGGAACATGGCGACGGTCGGCGGCAACCTGCTCCAGTCCACCCGCTGCTGGTACTGGCGTCTGCAGTACCCGTGCCGACTGCACGGCGGCGATGTCTGCCACGCGCGCGAAGGTGAGCATCGCGAGCATGCGATCTTCGCCAACGACGTGTGCGCCTCGGCTCACCCGTCGGATGTCGCGGCGGCGCTGCTGGCACTCGGTGCGACGGTGCGAACGAGCAGCCGGGAGGTTCCGCTCGCCGCGCTCTACCGGCTTCCGGAGCCTGACGACGTCCGCCTCGTGACACTCGAACCGGGCGAGATCCTGCTCGAGCTGGAGCTTCCGCCGTGCGATGCCTCGGTGTACCTGAAGGCGATGGACCGCAAGCGCTTCGGGTTCCCGGTCGTCGGGGTGGCGGCTGCCCGACGGGGCGACGAGACGACGATCGCGCTTGCCGGCGTCGCTCCGGTGCCGTGGCTGCTCGACGGCTCGCTCGACGAGGCGACGCCGCTTCCGGGAAACACCTACAAGGTCGAGGTTGCGCGGGCGCTCCTGTCACGCGCTCTCGCTAGCATCGAAGCTCGATGAGGCGCCCTGGCACGTTCGTCCTTGCGGGCGCCCTCCTGTTCGTCCTCGCGAGTGCAGGCTGCGGTGGGAGCAGCAAGTCCGCGAACACGACGACATCCACAGCGCCCAAGAAGAACGGCTGCGTGGTCGTCACCTCGCCGCCTGCGTTCGGTGCGCACCGGGAGAAGAGGCCGACGGCGCCGCTGCCCGTGAACAAGGTCTATGACGTCACGATGGTGACGAACTGCGGCAGCTTCACCATCCGGATCGACCAGAAGCAGTCGCCGAACGCTGCCGCCTCGTTCGTGTCGCTCGTGCAGCGGGGCTTCTACAACAACACGATCTTCCACCGGATCGTTCCCGGCTTCGTGATCCAGGGCGGCGACCCAACGGGAAGCGGGAACGGCGGCCCCGGCTATACGACGGTCGACAAGCCACCGGCGAAGGCCGCGTACACCCACGGCGTCGTCGCGATGGCGAAGACCTCTTCGCAGCCGAACGGGGCTGCCGGAAGCCAGTTCTTCATCGTCACCGTCCCTGACGCCGGGCTCCCGCCCCAGTACGCGATCATCGGGAAGGTCTCGAGCGGGCTCGCGGTCGTCGACCACATCGGCACCTTCGGGAACTCCGCCGACCCGGCCGGCACGCCCACGCAGACCGTCGAGGTCGAGCAGGCCTCGGTGAAAGTCTCGTAACAACGAGTGGTCTCGGCCGTCGTCCTTGCCGCGGGGGCAGCGACCCGCTTCGGGTCTCCCAAGCAGCTTCTTCTCCTTCCGTACGTTCTCGCAGGGCTCCAGGCGGCGCCGGTCGACGAGGTCGTGATCGTCTCCGGGGCGTACGAGATCCCCGACGACGACACCCTCGACCTCGAGGGTGCACGGGTCGTCTCGTGCCCGGACTGGGCGGAAGGCCCGGGTGCGAGCCTCCGCTGCGGCCTCGCGGCGCTCGATCCCTCCGCGGAGTCGGCGCTGATCGTGCTGGCCGACGGGCCGTACATCGATCCGCGCGCGATCGAGCGGGTGCTCGCCCACCGCGACCAGGCCGACTTCGTCGCTGCCACCTACGACGGCACCCGCAGCCACCCCGCCGTGATCGCACGGTCGCTGTGGGATCGGATCCCGAACGACGGCGGGCGCGAGCTCGAGGCGCTGCTGATCCCGTGTCAGGACCTGATCCCGCCGGGCGACATCGACACGCCCGACCTGGCGCGCGACCTCTGAGCCGTGACCAACTTCGTCGCGGAGCTGGCGGTGCAGTCGCAGCCGACCGCGGTGATCGCCGAGACGACGACGTGGGCGGCGTTCCCGGCCTTGTGGCCCGCGCTGCTCGGCGAGGTCTGGGAGACGGTGCGGGCGCTTCCCGAGCTCGCCACCGGGCGGAACGTCATGTTCTACAAGGACGACGTGCCGAACGTCGAGATCGGCTGCGAGGTCGCCGGCTCGTTCGCGGCGATCGGCCGGGTCGCGCCGGGGCAGCTACGCGAAGCTCGGCGCGGCGCGGCGCACGGCGCTATCGCCGACTGGTGCGATCGCCGCGGCCTCGAACGGGCCGGGCCTCGCTGGGAGGTCTACGGGCACGGGGTCGAGAACCTCGAGGATCAGGTGGTCGACGTGTACTACCTCCTGGGTTGAACCGCGGCCTCTTTGGGCCCTGGGAGCACGCGAACGCTAAATGCCCTTCCCGGGGGCGGGCTACGGGCTGGAATGCCGACGCTGTCGCCGGCTGTTGATCCGCCAGACGACCACGGCGATGATGAGGACGAGGTAGACACCACGGATCGCTTCGTACGCCGCACCGTGGTGGTGGAAGCTGATACCGACGGCGACGATGCCGAGGGCCAGGAGAACGCGCACCGCGATGTAGTGCCTGCGATGCATACCGAACGGCCCCTTCCTGGGCGGCTTCCCATCTGGTGTCTGGAGATCACTCATCGAAGAAGAGGCGCGACGCCGGATGAGCCACCCGCCGAGGGCGCGCCGACAACGCCGACGCCCGAGGCGAGCGCGACGGACAAGGGAAGCACAAGTGGCAGGAGCCCGACTCTCATAGCTCGGGTATAGCACGATCCGCGCAGATTCTGGGATGGATTAACCGAATCGCAATCGATGCTTCATCCGGTCATCACCGTATAGTCGAGTTATGTTCTCTCTTTTGGCAACGACATTGTTCCAGCAAATCGCGCGTAGGCCGCGGTTCCGCGGAACCGCGGCACGCTCCAGTACGCGCGCCCGCTCCGTGCGGATCGACCCACACCTGGCCCCATGGCGGTCGTGTGTGCGAGCGTGCCGACCCGAGGCCGGGTCGAGTGTTCGCAGCAAGGGAATCTGAATCGATGGGAACGACAAGGGTTGGGGGTGACTCGCTCTATGCGATCTGAGGGTCGAGGTCGGCGTCTCGACGGGCCCGGTGGGCCATGGCAGCGCGTGCACCGATCGGCTTCTGAGCGATGGTCGGTTCGGCTGCGGCGGCGATCGCTTGCAGAGCCGCTAGGTGTCCGCGCAATGCCGTGCGCCCTGCGTTGGTAAGCGTGACCTGCCGCCGAGAACGTGAGT
>DATBBA010000080.1:0-37369 GCA_036271235.1 Gaiellaceae bacterium | reverse complement strand
TCGCTCCTCGGGCTGGACAGCCGGAAGGACAGCCTCGAGATCAGGCGCCGCGTCGGGTTCCTTCCGGGCGATCTCGCTCTGTACCCGACACTCACCGGCAAGGCGATGCTCGAGTACCTCGCGGAGCTCCGAGGCGGCCTCGACCGGAAGGTTCGAGACGAGCTCGCGGAGCGTTTCGAGGCCGACCTCGGGCGGAAGATCCGTGAGCTGTCGACAGGCAACCGCCAGAAGCTCGGGCTCATCCAGGCCTTCATGCACGAGCCGGAGCTGCTGATCCTCGACGAGCCGATCGCCGGGCTCGACCCGCTGGTTCAGCGGAGTTTCCACAGCCTTCTGAGGGAGGTCGCCGCGCAGGAGCGGACGATCCTTCTCTCCTCGCACACCCTGTCGGAGGTCGAGCAGGTCGCAGACAGAGTTGCGATCCTCCGGCGCGGGCGGCTCGTGGCCGTCGACTCGCTGGAGCACCTGCGGGCGGTCGCGCTTCAGCGGCTGGAGATCGAGTTCGCGGGGCACGCTCCGCGGCCCGAGGATCTTCGGGGCGTGCAAGGCGTACGCGGGGTCACGCCCGATGGCTCACGCGTTCTCGTCGCCTACGAGGGCTCGGCCGACGCACTCGTGAAGGCGCTCGCGGCGTACGACGTGCGTTCGATCCGGAGTCGCGACGACGACCTCGAGGAGATCTTCCTTCAGTACTACCGAGAGCAGAGGCCATGATCTTGCCCGTACTGAGGATGACTCTTCGGCTGCGAATGCTGACGACGCTGCTCTCGGCGCTCGGCATGATCCTCGTGATCCTGATGGTCGGGGCGCTCTTCCCGGAAGTCGGAAGCTCCATCGGCAAGCTCGATCTCCCAAAGGGCGTCGCGACGCTTCTCGGCGGCGCCGACTACGCATCGATCACCGGCTGGATGCGCAGCGAGATCGGGGCCGTCTACGGCCCGCTGCTCGTCGCCTACGTCGGGATCTCCAGCGCCACGGCTTCGACGGCCGGCGAGGAGGAGTCCGGCATCCTCGCGCTCACCCTCTCCTATCCGATCGAACGCTCGCGGCTCGTGCTTGCCAAGGCCGCCGCGGTCGCGATCGGCGTCGCGCTCGTCGCAGCGGGCACGTTCGCCGGGCTCGTCGCCGGCGTCGCCGTCGCCGGAGGGGGAATCTCCGTCACCGACATGGCCGCGCTGGTACTGCATCTCGCGTTCTTCGGCTGGGCGGTCGGTGCGCTCGCGCTCGCCGTCTCGGCCTCGACCGGCCGCCGAGCGGCCGCGGCCGGCGCTGCCGCAGCCGTCGCGTTGCTCGGGTTCCTGATCAACGGGTTCGCACCGCTCGTCTCGGCGATCGACTGGTTGAAGTACCTCTCGCTCTTCTACTACTACGAGGGCCACGATCCGATCTCGCGTGGTGTCGACGCGACCGACCTTGCCGTTCTCGCCGCAGTGACGCTCGTGTTCACTGCGCTCGCAGCTCTCGGGATCCGGCGGCGCGACCTCCGCAAGTAGTCGAGCCCCACCCGAAGCCGGGCCCGGGAGGGGCGCCGTTACCATGGCCGAGCGTGGTAGGCATCGCCGAGAGAGCCCAGCACGCCGGTGTCCGCGGCGTTGCCTTCTCCCGCTGGCGGGTGCTGGTCTTGCTCAGCGGCTGCGCGGGCATCGCGCTCCATGTCTGGGTGTATCGCTCGGCGATCGGGGTGCCGGTCTCCGACGACGGCGTCGTCGGGCTGATGGCGCTGCACGCGCTGCACGGGCACTTCACGACCTTCTTCTGGGGCCAGGCCTACGGCGGCTCGCAGGAGGCACTGCTCACCGTTCCCGTCTTCTGGATCTTCGGCCCGAGCTGGCTCGCGCTCTACATCGTCCCGATGGCGCTCACCGCCTGCACCTCGGTCGTGCTGTGGCTCGTCGGACGGCGGCTGTTCGGCGAATCGGCCGGCATCCTCGCGGGCGCGCTCTTCTGGGTCTGGCCACCGTTCGCGGTCTACGAGCTCACGCACCAGCGCGGCTTCTACGCGGCCGACGTCCTCTATACAGCACTGCTCCTCCTGCTCGCGCTGCGTGTGGTCGAGCGACCGGACCGGCTGCGCGTCGGGCTGCTCGGCCTCGTGCTCGGCCTGGCCTACTGGCAGAGCTCGCAGATCGTGCCGGTTGCCGTGCCGATCGTCGCCTGGACGATCTGGAAGCAGCCGCGCTGCCTGCGGCACCTATGGGTAGCGGTACCGCTCGCCGCGCTCGGCGCCCTCCCCTGGATCCTCTACAACGTCCATCACGACTGGGCGTCGATCACAAGCCTCTCGCAGGGACAGAGCAGCTACGCCCACCGTCTCCGTGTCTTCGTCTCCCCGCTCCTGCCGATGGCGCTCGGGCTTCGCGCAACGTGGACACAGGAACGGCTGCTTCCGGCGCTCCTGACCTACCTTCTCCTCGCCGCGCTCCTCGCGGCGTTCGTCTACGGCGGACTGCGGGCCATGCGCACGGAAGCGTCGTTGCTCTATCTGGTTCTCGTAGCGTTCCCGTTCATCTACGCGATCTCGGCCTGGACCTACACGGAGTCCGAGCCGCGCTACCTGATGGCGCTGATGCCGGTGCTGGCGCTGCTCGTCGCACAACTCGCGCGAAGCTTCCCCGTCGCGGTGCTCCTGCTCGGATGCGCGGTTGCGGTCTCCGTCGTCAACCTCCAGCGGATGAACACCTATGAGCTCCGCCCGGAGACCTATCCGCCCGCGAACCGCAGCATGGCCGGGCTCGTCTCGACACTCGACAGGCTTCGGGTCGATCGCGTCTACGCCGGCTACGAGATCGCCTACCGGCTCGACTTCGACACCCACGAACGGATCGTCGCGGTCATGAACGAGTCGCCGCTTCGTTTGGCGCACGGGCAGGTGACACCGGAGCCGACACCGGGCTCCATCCGGTGGCCGGCCTACGACCGCCTCGTACGCGGCGCGCTCCACGCGTTCGTCTTCTACCGGCAGGCGGTTCCCACGAGCACGGTCGTGCCCGTGCTGCGCCGCGACGGATACCGCTCCTACCCGGCCGGGCCGTATGTCGTCTACGTGCCCGCCGGCGTCTCGCCGGCCTGACGAACGCGGCGTGGCCCGCCGCCGCGCGCCTCGCTACCCGCGGAAGGTGCGGCGTCTCTCCCGCGCCGCGCGTGCCAGCGACTGGAGAAACAGGGATCCGTCGGCCAGGATGAGCGCTTCGACGGGATCGGATGCGCCGTCCGGCAGCTCCACCGCGCCGAATGCGAGCTCGAGCTTGAACTCGTCGAACCGGCTGGTCAGCGCCGCGACGGCGACCGCGACGCGCGGCTCGGCGATCGCGCCCGGCCCCTGGACGAGTGCGGCGAGCTCGTCGCCCCTCGGGCGGTAGAACGACGAGGGCAAGCGAATCGCCTCCGGGAGCCGGCCCGCAATCCGCGCGACGAGGTCGTCACCTTCGAGGCGCCCGTAGAGCTCCACGTACTCGCGCAAGCCCCCGAGCTCGAACACCGCAAGCGTGCTCGGTCGGCTCGTTGGCGTGACCGCGTCCGCAAGATCGGCGACGAGCTTCGCTCGGCTGCCGAATCCGGTCAACGGATCGATGAACTGCTCGCCCCCCGTAGCGAAGTCAAGCTCGACGGCGGGCAACCTGTAATCGCTGGGCATTGCGTCCTCCCATTCTGGGTCGCTCTGTCTCTCCCGTACTCGGCGGCGCCCCGGAGAGCCAACAGACGCATTTGCATCATCTCGCCGAACCTGCAACGCAAGCCGCACGGCTACGTCCTCGGAGCCCGCAGAGAGGCCCGGTCCTCTATCCCTCGACCGCGTCCGGAAACGGGCTAGTGACCGAGAAGCCCGGCCTCGTGGGCCGCCACCACGGCCTGCAGGCGGGAGTGCGCGCCGAGCTCCGACAGGAGGTGGGCCACATGGTTGCGTACGGTGGTCGAGCTGACCCCGAGCTCATTCGCGATCTCGCTTGTCGATCTGCCGGCTCCGAGGAGCCGAAGTACCTCGAGCTGCCGCGGAGTCAGCGTCGCGGCCCAGTCCGCTCGCGCCGGCGAGTTCGGACGATCGTTGACGCCTTCCATGCTGACGGTCACCACCGCCCTGTCGCCGTTGGCAAGCTCCACCACCGTCCATCTGGCTTCGAGCGCCTCGTAGCCGCCGCGCGCATCCAGTACCTGCGTATGCGAGTGCGCAGAGCCCTCCGCCAGGAGCCGTTCGAACAGGCGGCGAGAGTCGTCCCTGTCCTCGGGTGCCACGAAGTCGAGGAAGTCACTGCCCACGCGCAAGCCGCGAAGAACCCTGGACGGCTCGTTCTGCCATCGGATGACCCGGCTCTCGTCGATCAGCGAGGCAGGCAGCGGCACGATCTCGAGCGCCGCGATCGCCTCGCGGGCTGCCTCCGCGAGCGCATCGCGTTGCTGTGCCACGGTCCGGAGGCTACCGCGGTGCGCATGATGCAGATTGATCTGTTGCGCGCGCCCCGGCTCGACTAGTCAACGGCTTGCGTAAAGAGGCCTCCGGGCGAATCCCCCTACGATCGACACCGGCGCGACGAGGGGTAACGATCGTCGTTCCGACGGCGTCGCCGCTCTCAGGCGAATGAGCGGTCACCCGCTCGTTCCGGCGACTCCGGTTGTCGAGCAACGAACACGGGGGAAGCCGGGTGAACGCTGACGGAACGGGATCGCAGGGCCTACGCCCGGCCAATCTCTGGCTCATCGACACCCTCGCGGTGCCGGCGAGCCTCCACGACGCGAAGGGTCGCTTCGTGCACCTGAACCCCGCAGCCGAGCGGGCATGCGGGTACCCCAAGGAGGAGTTCCTCGGGCGCCATTTCACCTACCCCGTTCCCGTCGCCGAGCATCAGCGGCTCGAGCTGCTGTTTGGCCGAGCGGTCGACCGCTGTGAGCCCGCCGAGTTCGAGACCGTCTTCGTCGACGCGGCCGGCCGCCTTCGCTCGTCTCGGGCGCAGTACCTGCCCCTCCGCGAAGGAGAAGGCGTCGTGGGCGTGATCATTCTCGCCTTCGATGTTCGGTACGTCGCGGGATCTGCCTCGGCGAGCGCCATGGGCCCTCGGCTGACGAGCCGGCAGCAGGAGATCCTCGAGTTGATCGCCGCCGGCCTGTCGCCTGCCGAAATCGCGTCACACCTCTTTCTCTCGACGGTCACGGTGCGCAACCACCTGCGCCGCCTCTACAAGCAGCTTCGAGTGCACAACGCGCTCGAGGCGGTTGCGACGGCGCGACGCCTCGGACTGCTCACCGCGTCGCCACTCGGCCCGTCCCAGACCGACGGACTTCCCGGCTGACCGATTATTCGCAGCCCCGCCAAAATGATGCAAACGGATCTTGTGAACATTCGAACACCGACGATATAAACGAGTCTGGAGCGCAACTTCCGTGCACAAGATCGGGGGAAAGCAGTGGGCTCGTTGTCATCGGAAGCGATCGCTCGTTCGAGAGTCGACTGTGCCTCACGGCACCGACTTTCCACCACTGAGCGCCGTGGGCAACCAGCGGGTGCGGGCGCGCCCCGGCGCCCGTCCGGCGCTCAGAGCAGAGGCCTCGAGCGCCGGCTGAGTTTCGTTCTCGCTCAGCCGGCGCCTCGATGCCGAGCCGCTGCGGCAACGACGCACCCACTCGATCCCACGACGATCGGAGGTCCGATGCGCGGCTTGAGAAACCGGTTGACAGCTGCACTCTCCCGAGTCTCCCGCTGGAGATGGCCGGAGCGCGAGGCCGAGCAGCGGCCCACGATCCACTCGCGGCGGTGGCTCTGATGAGCGCAACCGCCGACTCCGGCGTCCCGGGTCAGGTCACGATGCGGACAGCCGCGATCCTGGAGATCGCCGCGACGTTCTTCGCCTACGGGGACATCGTCCGGCTGCTCGCCGGCTCCGACGACAGCGATCTCGGCGACGAGGTCGGCAGGCCGGGCTACGAGCTACTCGTGGCCGCAGGGCTCGTCCGCGAGGACGTCGACGGACTCCACGTCACCGGAGACGACGACCTGCTCGAGGCGATCGGAAGGATCGAATCGGGAATCTCCGCCGAGCTGCTGGCGCGCGTATCCGCCCGGGCGGCTCTTCAAGCCGAGGCGCACCGACGACGCCGGGCGACCAACGCGTCCCACGAGGCGACTACTGGGCCGGCGAGCGGCGACGAGGTCGTCCGCTCACCCGACCGTGATGGGCGTCGTCTGTCGATCGTTCCGACTCCGCCGTTCCGCTACGGCGAGGATGCCTGCGCGTAGACCTCCACGTTTCCGATCGCGCTACGCCCAGAGACCTTTCCGCGTGACCGTTCAGCAGGCGCCCACGACGGAAAGCCCACGACGCCGGCCAGACGCCGTGGGCTCGCCGCCGGTCACACGTTGAGCATGTAGAAGCCCGTAACCGGATGCCCTACCGGGAACATGAGATCCTCCGGGCGAGTGTCCGGGTGGTCGCGGAGCGCCGGCTCGTCGGCGGCATGCGCGACGACCCTTCCCGCTCGCATTGCGACCCAGCTTCCGTCGTACGGATCGAGGTTCTCGGCCTGGTGCAGTTCCATCGGAACGCTCATACGAGGCTCCCTCCCGTCTTCCGGTATTTCAGGATCCCCTCCGCGGCCCGGTAGGCGAGGGCGCCGACGGTCCCGGTGGGGTTGAAGCCTGCGTTCTGCGGGAAGTTGCACGCGCCGACCACGAACACGTTCGGCGCGTTCCACATCTGCAGGTAGTTGTTGACGACCGACGTTGCCGGGTCGGCGCCCATGATCGCGCCGCCCGTGTTGTGGGTCGACTGGTACGCAACCGTGTCGTAGTGGGCCGGCAGGGACCCCGGGCCGCCCGTGATCTGCGGGCTCTCCGGGGTTGCCGGCCCCGTCGAGGTCGAGTTCGGGGCCATCTCCTGCATGATCTGCAGCGTCTTCTGTCCGGCGAAGGCGATCATCGCCCGCTCGTTCGGCTCCCAGTCGAACGTGATCCGGATCAGCGGCTGTCCAAACCGGTCGCGGTAGTTCGGGTCGAGATCGAGGAAGTGGTACTGGTAGGACGGCGATTCGCCCTGGAAGCCGACGCTCACGACCCGCTTGTAGTTCTGCCGGATCGCCGCCTTCCAGGCCGGGCCGAACGCCGGGGTTCCCGGCGGTGTCGACAGGCTCTGGATCGGCCGGGCGCCGCTCTGGCCGGCCGAGATGTTGCCGCCGCCGATGAAGCCGAGGCCCGTATGGTCGAAGTTGTCGTTGTTGTAGTCGTCCATCGCACACGAAAGCGCTCCGGCGCCCATGTACCGGTCGAACTCCTTGTCGGCAAACCACGCGCTCGCGCCTCCGCCGCCCGTCTGGTAGGCATAGTTCCGACCGACCGCGCCCGTGTTCGACACCGGGTCGTAGGCCTGGCCGAGCTTCGAGACGAGCAGCAGCCGGACGTTGTTGAACACGTAGGCCCCGAGCACGATCACGTCGGCCGGCTGCTCGCGCACCCGCCCCATCGCGTCGTAGTACATGATGCTCTGACCGACCTTGCCGTCGTTCTTGATCGCGAACGCGTTGGCGTAGTTGATCACCTTGAACTTGCCCGTGCGGAACGCGACCGGCAGGACCGTGACGGTCGGATCCGCCTTCGCCCCGACCTCGCAGCCGAACCGCTCGCAGAAGCCGCAGTAGGTGCAGGAGCCGCGGGTGATCCCGTCGGGGTTCTTGTAGGCCGTCGGGAGGTTCGCGGTCGGTCCGGTGAAGGGGTGGTAGCCGAGCGCCGTCGTCGCCTTCCGGAAGAGCGTCATGATCTCCGTGTCCGGTGGAGGCTTGACCGGGAACTCGCGTGACCGGGGGCCCTCGAACACGTTGCCGCCGGTGATCTTCTGCCCCTTCAGATTCCCGGCCTTGCCGGCGATCCCGGCCATGTACTCGAACTTGTCGTAATAGGGCTCCAGCTCGTCGTAGGTGATGCCCCAGTCCTGGATCGCCATTCCGGCCGGGACCGCCGAGGCCCCGTACCGGTCGATCGTGCTCGTGCGCTTCGTGAAGTCCGTGGGGTGGAACCGCCAGGTCTGGCCGTTCCAGTGCACCCCGGCGCCGCCGATGCCGGTACCGGGCAGGAACGATCCGAGCTGCCTGATCGGCAGCGCGTTCTCCTGCATGTTGTGCCTGAGCGTCCAGGTCTCGTTGGCGGTGTTCTGGAAGAGCTCGTAGCGGATGGCGTACCGGAGCTCGTCGTGGTCGTCGGCCCAGTCGGAGACGCTCCGGTCATGCCCGCGCTCGAGTCCGACAACCTCGAGCCCGGCCTTCGTCAGCTCGGCCGCGATGATGCCGCCGACCCAGCCGACGCCGACGATCGCGACGTCTGCTTTCTTGTTCGCCATCTCAGCCTCCCATCTTGGTCGACTTCTTCATCGAGTCGGTCGACGCGCTCGTCAGGGTCGCGTTCGGGAAGTCCGCGGGGGCCTTGCCGGTCTCAGCGGCGCCCCGGAGGGCTCCCGTGACCGCCGCCGGCTTCGCGAGCGGCAGCGGCTTGTTCGCATACGGATAGGCCTTGTCGGTGAAGATGTACTTCTCGTAGGGGTCCCCCCGCTGCATCGGGTCTCCGGGGAAGCCGATCCACTTCCACCCCACCATGTTCTTGTTGCCTCCGTAGGCGGGGTCGGCGAGCATCCCCTCGAGCACGTTCTGGCGGAACATGCCGAAGAAGTCGCTCACCCCGAATGCGGTCGACCCCCCGATCTGGATGTCGGCCTTCCCGGCCGAGAGGTCGGTGAGTGCCTGGGTCTGGGTCGCGGCGGGGAGCTGGGGATACGGATTGCCGTACGTCGTCTTGCAGTACACGTCGAACCCCGGCAGGAAGGCCCGGTAGACCTCGGCCGGGGTCATCGGGACCTGCCATCCGTGGCCCGTCGACTGCGGCTGGAAGAACGGGCCGTTGAGGTAGAAGCGGTGACCCTGGCCCCAGCCGCCCGCGAGCTGGCCGTCGATGTAGTTCGCGACCCCCGCCTCCTTCGCGCCGGGCCCACTGCTGTCCGTGGGCCAGATCGTCTCCGCCATCGACGTGAGGTAGGTGAACTCCCACTGGCTGAGGAAGCGAAGTGCCGTCTCCGCATCCGCCGCGGTCGGCTGGGCCTCGGCTACCGGGGCGATCAGCCCGCCGGCCACGGATGCTCCGGCGATGCCCGCGAATGCCCCACGCCGCAGCAACGCGCTGCGCGACATCACCCCGCCGGCCCCTTCGACTCGCTCTCTGTCCTTGTCGTCGCTGCTCATATCGTTCCCTTCTCGTTGTTTCCACGACTCGCCGCACGGGGGGCTGCTTCGGTAATTGCCGTCTTCCGAGGAACGAAACACCCGCCGGGACGGCGACCCCAACCGCTGTCCGGCGGGCCGCCGGACGGCTCGGGCGAGGGATCGAGGCGCGGCCTGCTAGGACCTGGCTCGTGAGCGGGCCGCCGAAGCACGAGCAGATCAGGCAGGTGTTCGCCGGCCTTCCCGAAGATGAGCTCACCGCGCTCACGACCTGGATGACCGAGCTCGAGGTCGACGAGGGAGCAACGCTCGTCGCGCGGGACGACTACGGGACGACGCTCTACTGCATCACCGCGGGCGAGGCCGAGGTGACGACGGAGCCGGGCGAACCGGCCGTGCTCCTCGGGCCCGGCGACACCTTCGGCGAGATCGGATTGCTCCTCACCGGACAGCGGACTGCCACCGTCAGAGCGCGGACACCGATGCGGCTCCTGGCGCTCTCCGGCCATGACTTCGATCGCATCCAGGCACACCTGCCCGAGCTGGAGCAGGCGCTTCGTCGGATCAGCCGCGAGCGCTAGCCGCGCTCTGACGCCGGACGTACGCTTCAGCGGACCGCGGCGGCAGGCGCCCGGACAGACGAGGAGGAGATATGCGACCGCGTGTACTCGTGACCCTCTTGGCGACCGCCGCGCTCGGCGTGGTGCTCGCCATCACGCAGACCGGCAGCGCCGCCCGCGGCTCGACCGGCAGCCAGACCCGTGCGGGTGCCGGGCCGTCGCTCGCCTACGAGGCCTACCGCGACGGCGGCGTCGTGCTTCCGGGTGCTCGCCAGACCATTGCCACGCTCAACGTCCCGTCGGGGAGCTATGCGATCCAGTCGAAGACGGTGCTCGCCGACGACTCGACCGGCAGCGTCTACGTCTTCTGTTACCTGAACGTCAGCTCGCCCTCGGACGAGGACAGCTCTGCCGCGCTCGTCGGCAGGAACGTCGCCCGCCAGACGGTCGGCCTGATGCTGACCCACACGTTCCTCGGGGCCGGGAAGATCGTCCTGAGCTGCCAGCCGACCCGCCCGGCGACGAGCGCGGACGTCGTGGCGGAGATGTCGCGGATCGTCGCGGTCAAGGTCGATTCGATCACACGGAGCGCGGTCACGAGTTGACGGCCTTCTACGACCTCGCCTCCAGCTGCGCGGCCCGTCTCGGCAGCGCGAAGCTCAGGTCTGCGACGAGGCGCCTCAGCGTCTGGCGCAGCGCCCGCGGTGAGCCGAGGACGTACTCGTGGTCGAGCCTCGTCTGCCGGAACGGCCGCGCGCTGCCGACGTGGATCGCGATCGCGCCTTCCGGAAGGGCGCGGAAGAGGTCCGTGTCGGTGAGGTCGTCGCCGGCCGCGAGCATGAGCGACCCCGGGTCGGCCCGCTCGGCCAGCAGGCGCTCGACGTAGGCGCCCTTGTTCACCCCGCGCGCCCGCACCTCGACCACCTTCAGCCCCGGCAGCACCTCGGCAGAGACGCCGGCGAGCGCGTCCTCGAGGGCCACGAGGAGCTCGCGGGCCCGCCAGGCGCCGTACTCTGGCTCCGCCCGGCGGTAGTGCCACGCGACGCTCGCGGCCTTGCGCTCGACGAGCGTTCCGGGAACGTCGGCACTCACGCGCCTGAGCAGGCGCTCGACGCGAGGGAGCCACGAGAGATCGACATCCTGCAGCACGGTCCAGCTTCCACCGGGCGGCCGAACGACGTAGCCGTGCTCGGCGCAGAGATACACGGGTAGGTCACCGAGCCATGCATCCAGCGAGTCCCTCGTCCGGCCGCTGACGATGTGGACGTCCGTCTCCGGCAGTGCCGTGAGGCGCTCGAGCAGCTCTCTGATCTCGGCGGTCGGAACCGCGAGATCGGGGTGGTCGACGAGTTCGCGCAGCGTGCCGTCGTAGTCGAGCAGGAGCGTGCGGCTCGATGCCTCCTCGAACGCGCCGCCGATGACCTGCCTCGCGCCTTCGTCGAGCGGCCTGACCGCCCTCACCGCCGGGCTCGCGTAGCGCTCGAGCCGGGCAAGGAAGCCCTCGGCCCAGCGGGCGCTGTCGAGCTCCTCCACGCGGCCTGCCATCAGCTCGAGCCGGCGGCGGCGTTCGGCAAGTGGCAGCGCGAGCGCTTCCACGAGCCTCTCGGCCAGATCCTCGGCATCCCACGGATTCACGAGCACCGCTCCCGGAAGCACCTGCGCCGCACCCGCGAACTCGCTGAGCAGAAGGGTTCCGAGGCTCGTCTCGCCGCTCTCCGGCGCAGTCTGGCAAAGGACGAACTCCTGGGCGACGAGGTTCATCCCGTCGCGGAGCGGGGTGACCATCATCACGTCGGCTCGCGCATAGAGGCCGACGAGCTCGGCTCGCGAGAGCGGACGGTAGAGGTATTCGATCGGCACGCGGCCCACCTCGCCGAAGCGCCCGTTGATGTGGGCGATCCGCATCTCGATCTCGTCGCGCTTGTCCTGGTACTCCGTGCTCTCGAGCCTCGACGGGACGAGCACCTGGAGCATCGTCACCTCGCCGGCCCGTGTCGGATCCTGCTCGAGGATGCGCTCGAACGCGTCGAGCTTCTGCGGGATCCCCTTCGTGTAGTCGAGCCGCTCGATCCCGAGCACGAGCTGCCTTCCCTCGTACCTCGCGGCGATCTCGGCCCTGACCGCCGGGGCGGCCGGGTCGTTCAGGCTCTCGCGGAAGCCTGCGACGGCGATCCCGATCGGGTGGACACCCACGCCGACGGTTCGATTGTCCCACTGGATCGTGCCGGGGTCCGGCTCGATCCCGAGGACGCGCAGGCACGAGGAGCGGAAATGGCGGGCGTAGTCGCCCGTGTGGAAGCCGACGTAGTCGGCCCCGAGCAGGCCCTCGAGAAGCTCGACGCGTGTCGGGAGCAGCCGGTAGATCTCGGACGAGGGGAACGGAACATGCAGGAAGAAACCGATCGCGAGGTCGGGACGGAGGCTCCGAAGGAGCTGCGGCACGAGCGCCAGGTGGAAGTCGTGGATCCACACTCGTCCGCGGGGCGCGGTCACTCCCGCGATCGTCTCGGCGAACCGTTCGTTCACCTGGACGTAGGCGGCCCACGCGTCGGTCGTGAAACGGATCCTGTCGACGAAGTAGTGGAAGAGCGGCCAGAGCGTCTCGTTGCAGATCCGCCCGTAGTAGAGCTCCTGTTCGCTCTCGGTCACGAACACCGGGACGCAACCTTCGGCGGCCGCGAGGGCGGTTGCCTCCGCCTCGAGCTCCTCGGGAATCGCCGCACCGGGCCATCCGACCCAGAGCGGAGCGCCATGGGAGCCCGTGAGGGCGGTGACAAGACCGCCGGCGCTCGCCTCGGCGCGGAGCCCGAGCCCCTCCTGCTCGTCCTCCTCGACCGAGAGCGTGAAGGGGCTCCTGTTGCTTGCCACCACGAAGCCTGCTGAGGGTTGCGCGCGCACCATTTTTTCTGCTACCCAGCCGGGCTCACGGCTAAGCGGCACAGCGGGCGCACTGCCCGCGGCCGGGCGGCGTGGCGGCGTTTGGGCCGGACGGTCGCGGGCATAACCACCGTGCCGCCCCGACCACTACGGGCGGGCGGCGAACGGAAGGAGCAAGCCATGGGAATCACGTTCTCACTACTTCTGAGCGCCGCGGGGGCGATCCTGATCTGGGCGGTCAACACGACCTCGTCCGGATTCAACATCCACACGGCGGGAGTCATCTTGCTCGTCGTCGGGATCATCGGCTTCGTGCTCTCCCTCGCCTTCTGGTCGACCTGGGGCGGCTTCGGTGGCGCGACACGCCGCACGGACGCCGGCGACACCCACACCACGGTCGTCCGGTAGCCCGCTTTACGCGTCGCGACCGGGCCCGCGAGGGTCCGGCGCGAACGCGTGGAGTGATCAGGAACTCGGAGCATGTGCCCTCCCCCGCCGCTCCAGGGTCACGGTGGTCCCGCTGCCGTTCGACTCGATCTCGACGCTGTCCATCAGGCTGTTCATGAGGAGGATCCCGCGTCCTCGCTCGTCGTTCAACTCCGATACGAACCAGTGACCGTGGTCGGAGACCTGGATGCGCAGAAGGTTGCCTTCGGCGCTGACACGCAGCCGGACCGTTCCGGCGGCGTCGCGATAGCCATGTTCGATCGCGTTGTTGAGCGCCTCGCTGACCGCGAGGACGATATCGGGCGCCGCCGCCTCGAACCCCTGGCGGCCGAGCCAGGCGCGGAGGCGCCGACGCAGCCCCGGAAGCACCTCCGGGTTGCTCGGCAGCTCGATATCGAACGCGGAGGCCGGCTCGATCGACGCGAGAAGCAGCGCGACGTCGTCGGCCGGCGTGCCGATCGCCTCCGAGACGGCTGACAGGAGCTCCCGGGCAGTGATCGTCGGGCGAGCGGCCATGGTGCGGCCGAGAACTCCGATTCCCTCCTCGATGTTCTCTCCCCTCCGCTCGACGAGCCCGTCCGTGTACATCGCAAGCGCAGCCCTCGGCGGCAGGGGGAGGCTCCGCTCGATCACCTCGGCCGGCTCGGCGACGCCGAGCGGCGGGGCGATTGCATCCTCGAGACGCACGACCTCGCCCGAGTCGCGGTCGAGCAGGAGCGGCGGCGGATGGCCTGCGCTCGAGTACACGAGCACCCCCTCGAGCGGATCGACGCTGATGCAGGCCAACGTCGTCATCTCGTCGTCGTCGACGTGGCGAACCATGCGGCGGAGGATCTCCGCGGGAGAGACGCAGTCGTACGCATACGCGCGGAACGTGCTGCGCTGGCGCCCCATCACGGTGGCCGCTCCCACGCCTCGGCCGCTGACGTCCCCGACGCACAAAGCGAACGTCCCGTCGGCGCGGAGAACCGCGTCGTACCAGTCTCCGCCGACGTCGACGCCGGTCCCTCCGGCGGCGTACTCGCCGGCGAGGCTCAGGCCGGGCGCCACCGGCAGCTCGGCCGGGAGCAGGCTCTGCTGCAGGCGGAAGGCAACCTCGTGCTCGTGCTCGAAGGCGCGGGCCCGCTCGAGCGACCTCGCCGCCTGGGCGGCGAAGGCGCCGAGAAGCTCCCACTCGCTCGGCTCGAGCCGCCCGCGTTCGGTCAGCACCCCGATCCCACCGGCCGGCTCGCCCTTCGAGTCGGGAATCGGCACGCCGTGGAGTGCGGTGAGGCTCCCTCCGAATGCGAAGTAGAGGTCGCGAAGAGAGCTCCGGCGCTCGAGCGACCAGCTGCGGGGCCCCTCATGCGTGAGCTCCGCGATAGTGGTCAGTCGCTCGCCGTCTCCGGGAAGCCGTCGCCAGCCAGGCAGGCTGGACCCGGCTCGTATCTCCTCACCCGTCTCGGAATGCACGCTGACGACGACCACGGCGTCTGCGAACACCTCCTGCACCGTGTCGAAAAGCGCATCCGCGACATCCGCCGGTGTCGCGGCGGCGGCGAGCGTGCGGGTCAGGCGGCTCCAGGACTGCGCCTGCTCGCCCTCTGCCCGGATCTGTCGGCCGGAGCGTTTGACGACCAGAGTGAGGATCGCGAGAACGAACGCGACCGCGGCAGCGAGCGAGGCCAGATCGAGGAGCAGCGAGTGCCGGGCCGACGCGTAGACCGACGAGGCGGGCTTGTCGATCGCGATCGTCCAGTCGGGCAGGGCAGCCCTCGAGAACGCCACCACGCGATCGCTGCCGTTCTGGAGCCCGGCGCCCTTGACAACACCGCTTTTCTCCTCCCGCATCCGTGTGAGCAGCCCCGAGTTCTGGACGCGCACGAGGCCGCCGAGGATGAGCCGGCCATTGCGATCCACGACCGTGAGGCCGTCGAGACCGAGATCCTGCGTCTGCTCGCTCTGGCCGAGCGAATCGAGGCGGATCGCGCCGGAGAGCACGCCGGAGAGGCGCCCGCGCGAATCGAATGTCGGGATCGCAACGACGATCAACGCGTTGCCGGACTGCTTGCCGATGAGGCCCGCGCTGATGTACGGCCTGTGGGTTGCGAGCGCCTGCTGGAAATACGTGCGGTCGGAGATGTTCGCCGAGCCCCCGGAGCTGCTCGCCATGATGTTCCCGAGCGTGTTCGACCACGAGATCCCGCCGGTGAAGACCTTGCCGCCCGTGCGTTGGACGCGCCTGAAGAACGGCTCCATCAACGCCGCTCGGGAGTCGA
Source organism: Gaiellaceae bacterium (assembly GCA_036271235.1). Taxonomy (GTDB): domain Bacteria; phylum Actinomycetota; class Thermoleophilia; order Gaiellales; family Gaiellaceae; genus PALSA-600. The sequence continues at coordinate 22,041 of DATBBA010000080.1, read as the reverse complement.
TCACCGAGGGCGCCTGCGCCACGGACTGCAGCGTGGAAACCCCGCTCGAAAGCGCCGTGTCGATGACGATCCCGGTGAGCGTCACCCGGGCGTGGAGGTCGGCCACCGCGGTTTTCTGGTCGGCCTGATACTGACGCCAGGCAAGCGAGCCGGAGACGGCCGCCAGGATCAGCACGGCCACTGCGGCTCCGCCGACGAGACGGCGCCGGAACGTCCTCGGAGTCCGGAGCACGAGCCGATCGACCGGGCCGCCACCTGCCATTCCCCGCTCGGCGAAGCGCGACCTCAGGGGCCATCGCGGGCCTCGGTGTCTCGTGCTCTCGCTGCTGGCTCCGGGGTCAGCCACAGTCACCCCCTTCGACCACGTCGTGCGCGGGTTTCCTTTCGCTTCGAGCGTACCGAGGTTTGAACGGCGCAGGAGAGGGGTATAAGCCCCACGCCATGGACTTCGGAGTGACGAGTGCGGACCTGGGCGACGGCATCGCGACCGTCGGTGTCGCGGGCGAGGTCGACCTCTACACCGCGCCCAGGTTGAAGGAGGCGCTCGTGGACACGATCGACGGCGGATCGCGGAAGGTTCTCGTCGATCTGTCGCAGGCCACGTTCATCGACTCGACGACCCTGGGCGTTCTGATGGGCGCGGTCAAGCGCTTGCGGCCCGCCGGCGGTGAGCTTGCTATCGCCTGTAACGACCCGAACATCCGCCGGATCTTCGAGATCACGCTGCTCGACCGGATCTTCGCGATCTACAGCTCTCCGGACGAGGCAATACGACAGCTCCGTAACGGAGCAGTCGTCCAGAACGCGAACTGAAGCCCCAGCGAGGCTATGAGCGACCGGGCGACGAGCCTGTGCAGCAACTACCGCGCGGCCGGGCACCTAGACAGAGAGCAGCTTCGTGAACGAGATCCGGCTGCCTGTCGAGTCGCTCTCGATCTTGACCTCGTCGGTGGTCGAGCGAATGATCAGGAGCCCCATGCCCTGACCTTCGGCTGCACTCTCGCGGGCCCCGGGATCGTCGGGGTCGAAACCTGCGCCTTCGTCCTCGACCTCGACCTCGAGCCGACCGGTGCCGAGGCGGTAGCGAACGACGAGGCCTCCGGTGCTGTCACGCGAGGAGCCGTGGAGGATCGCGTTCGTGCAGGCCTCCGTCACGGCGAGCTTCAGATCGGCGAGCGTCGGCTCCGAGAGCCCCGCCACCCCGGCGACACCCGTGAGTGCGAGCCGCGCGAGCGCGAGGTTCTCGGGATGCGGAGGCAGCCTGAGCTCGACGGTGTCCGGATCCCCGGCGCGAATGCGGCCTTCGGTCCTCATGGCTTCTCGATCTCGTCGCCGAGCTGGTCGAGGGCCTGGCGGAGCAGGCGCGAGACGTGCATCTGCGACACCCCGACCGCGGCCGCGATCTCGGACTGCGTCAGCCCCTCGACGAAGCGCATCCGTACGATCGTGCGCCCGCGCTCGTCGAGCGCCCGCAGGCCCGTCGCCAGGAGCTCGCGGTTCTCGGCTGCCTCGTAGCCCGTCTCCTCCACCTCGAGCAGATCGATCGGCTCGATCTCCGAGTCGTCGCGTGAATCGGGTGCCGTGAGCGATCGGGCGGCGTACGCGCGGCCTGCTTCGAGCGCCTCGACGACCTCTTCCTCGCTGGCACCGGCGGCCTCCGCGAGCTCGGGGATCGTCGGCGAGCGGCCGTTGGCCGCCGTGAGCTCGTCGAGGAGCCGCGACACGAGCAGGTAGAGCTCCTTCAGCCGGCGCGGCACGGTTACCGACCAGACCCGGTCCCTGAAGTGGCGCTTGAGCTCGCCGACGACGGTCGGGAAGATGTAGGTGATCAGATCGACGTCGCGATCGAGGTCGAAGCGCTCGATCGCCTTGACGAGACCGAGCGAGGCAACCTGCTCGAGGTCGTCGAGCTGCTCTCCGCGTCCCGCATACCTCCGCGCGAGCGAGGAGACGAGCGGCATGAAGTCCATCACGAGCCGGTCGCGCGCGGCAAGATCGCCGTTCTCGCGGTAGGCGCGCAGCATCGCACGGCGATCCGCCTCGGAGCTCTGCACCATGGCCTTCGTTCCGCTCACGCCGTCGTCGAAGGCAGCGTCTTTGCGAGCACGACGGCTGACTCCGGCTCCTTCCGGAGCTCGACTGTGTCCACGAGCCGCTTGAGCGATGCGCCAAGCTCGACTCCGGCGCCGTCCAGCGGATGGAGCGGCTGGTCGAGGGAGAGGTCGCCGACCCCGCCGATCTCGACGACGAGCTCGCGCTCGTCGCTCGAGAGGCGCAGTGTCACCGTGCTGTTCTCGCCGGTGACCGCGTGCAGCACGAGCTCGATCGCAAGCTGCACGTCGTCGACCGTCTCGTAGCCGAAGCCGAGGCGCGAGACGACGCCGGCGGTGACGAGGCGCGCGACCTTCTCGTATCCCTCCCGGGGCAAGACAATCGTGACGACGTCGGCAGCCATCAGCTCAGCGGTTGGGTCCTCGGCCAGGCTGGCCGCATCCTTGGTCGGAACCATGCAGATTCGTATACCCCGGGTGGTGATCGCCAAACCGATGAAGTCACTGCTGGCCCGGCCTCAGCCGCCTGTGAGGGACGAGATCAGCTTCCCATGGCGCTCCGCGACGACGCCCGAAACCGCGCGCGACCCACGGACCGTCACGTAGGCGACGAAGCGCCCGCTGCCGCTCAGATCGGGTGCGACGTATCCGTCGAGTGTCACCCCGTCGATGTCGGAGTAGTGGACGAGCTTGCCTCCACCGTTTCTGTCGGGCTGGAGCACGCCGCCGGCGAGGCCGCCGATCTCGGTCTTCAGCCCGACGGCCGTGAGCGACATCGCCTGCGCCTCATGCAGCGTGTAGGTGGCGAGCTCGAGGGTCTCCGCCGCAGAGAGCATTCCGGTGGTGGCCGCCGGTGCCGCCGGGGGAGCGCCAAGCGGGGTCATGAACAGGGGCAGGCGCGCGCAGCCGTTGTGGTGAGCGCCGCGAAGCCAGGCGGCGACGATGGCGTCGGCGCAGGTCGAGGAACCCGTCACGGCGTGCCCCGCTCCCGCGATCACGACCACCTTGCTGCGCGGGAACCTGGCGGCGACCTTCCGGGCGGCGACGGTCGGAGTGCGGACGTCGCGGCTGCCGGAGAGGATCAGCACCGGCACGTTCGGGTAGGGCCCGGCCGGAAGCGAGGAATCGGCGCTGGCGCGCGGCCAGTTCTCGCATTCCTCGGCAGCCCCTCCGAGCGCCGCCCAGCTGCCAAACCGGCCGGTCGCGCCCGGTTGGAGACCTGCGAGTGCTTTCTCGAGCAACGCCGAGCGCGTGCTCACCGCGCTCGCCGGATCCCAGAAGAAGCGGCCGTCGCTGCATTCCGTTGCGACGTTCACCGCCAGGTCGATCCCGAGCGCCTCGGCTCCGGTCGACTGGTCGTCGAGCGCGACGAGCCGCTCGAGCTGACGCGGATCGCCTCCGAGAGCCGCGCTCACGTCGGCTGGAAGCTGGACGGCAACGCCGGGGTCGAGGTCCGTGTCGAGACCCAGCTCGATGAGCGCGTATCCGTCGAGCCGGACGTGCGTCGGCGTACCACCGGGACGCGGAACCTCGGCCACGATCGGGGTGGCCGCGAGCTGGTTTGCGAGCTTGACGAAGTTTCCACCCGGCGTCCCGCTCAGCCCGGCGCAGCCGACGGGGCAGAGCTGGTCGAGCCCCCTGGGAAGCCCCTGGAGCTCGCCGGTGTAGTAGGCATCGGGCCACGCGGCCGAGACGACCGAGTCGAGTACGAGCCGATCGACGTGCGACGGGTAGACGAGTGCGTAGCCGAGCGCCTGCTTCGTGCCGTACGAGACGCCGAACACCGAGATCGTGTCGGCGCCGAGAGCCTGGCGGATCGAATCCATGTCGAAGGCGTTCGTGCGAGTCGAGTAGAGGGAGCTCCGCGCTCCGAGGCTGCGCCCGCACGCGCCGACGACCGCCGCGGTCTGTGCGGGGTCCGCGGTGGCCGCGGCGGCAAGTCCGGGACAGGAGATACGGCCGGAGCCCCCGGTGCCGCGATCGTCGTAGGCGACGAGCGTGTAGCCGGGGAAGAGCGCGCGCCAGAACGCGGCATCAGCTTTCAGGTCAAAGGCCCCGACGGAGTCCTGGCCGGGGCCGCCTGCGACCATGAACATCAGCTTCGTAGCGGCTCCGTGCTCGGAATCGAGCGACGGCAGCTCCTGGAGCTTCAGCTTCACCGAGCCCGGGTGGCGTCCCGACGGGTCGAGCGCCACGACGACCGAACCGCACTCGACCGGTGTGAGGCCGCCACAGCGCTTGAGGACCGGGCCGACGGCGGCGCTCGCGTGCCCGCCGGCTCCCACCGAAAGCGCGAGGCCCGCCAGCAGTACCGTGACGAGCCCCCGCTTCACGCATCGACAGTAGCACCGGCACGGGGCCGTTTCCGCCCGCGGAATGCGGTCGTCTATCGTGCCGGCGCATGGCCCGGACGCCCGCAATAGCCGCTCTCGAGCGGGCCGGCGTCGGGTTCACGGTGCACGAGTACGAGCATGCGGCAGGGAGCGAGTCCTACGGTCTCGAGGCAGCCGAACGGCTCGCGGTCGAGCCCGGGCGTGTCTTCAAGACGCTCGTGGTCGACCTCGATGGGATGCTCGCGGTGGCGATCGTGCCGGTGGCGCATCAGCTTGACGTGAAGCGTCTCGGCGGCAAGCGCGGCGCGCTGGCCGACCCGCGGCAGGTGGAGCGCACGACGGGCTACGTGCTCGGCGGCGTCTCGCCGCTCGGGCAGCGGAAGGCGCTACCGACGACGCTCGACTCCTCGGCGCTTGCTCACGCGACGATCTACGTGAGCGCCGGCCGGCGGGGCCTCGAGCTCGAGCTCGACCCACGAGAGCTCGTGCGCCTGACGGGCGCCGACGTCCGGCCGATCGCCCGTACCGCCTGAAGGCGCGTACGATCAAGTATTCGCGTTTGTCTGTCGCAATCGTTCGTCGTGGCCCTCGCGGCCGCGGCACTCGTCGTGGGAGTCATGGCCCGCGGCTCGGCCGCGGTGATCCCCGGCGTGCCGTCGATCTACGTCGACTACGCACCCGACTGCTCGTTCGTGATGACCGCTGACGGCGGCTTTGCGATGAACTCGGGAACATCCGGCCCGACCCTGCCGCCCGGGAACTATCAGCTCGTCCTCCACATGCCGAACCCCGTCGCCGGCTACGCCTGCACCACGCCGGTCTTCTCGTTCACCGGGCCCGGAGTGAACAGCCAGACGACCTTCGCGATGGAGTCGATCGACACCGACGTGGAGTACACGCTCCAGCCGTCCTCGACCTACGTCGCGGTCGACCGCACGGCCGGCGCCTCGACACAGCGGATCTTCGCGACCGCGGCCACTGGCTCGAGCAGTTCCCTGCTCCCGGGGACGACGACGACAACCACGACGGGTGGCGGCAAGGGCTCGTCCCAGCCGGGCCTCGTCGGCTCGAAGGTCGCAACCTTCCGCGGCAAGCTGACCGCAACGGTCGGAGCGAACGGGAAGGCGACGTTCAAGCGGGCCGGCAAGACGGTGGGCTCGCTGAAGGCGGGGCGCTACGAGATCTCGGTGTCGGACAAGAGCGCCCGCGCCGGGTTCTTCATCACGCGGCGAGGGGCGAGCGCAATCAGCGTCACGAGCCTTGCGTTCGAGGGTAAGCGAACACGGGTCGTCGCCCTCGCCGCCGGCCAGTGGAGCTTCTCGACGAAGGTCGGCCGGCCGACGGCGTTCATCGTCGTCACCGCCTCGGGCTGAGCAGGGAGAGCGTGCGCGTGCACGCCCTCCCCGGAGGCATCAGCCTGGCTGGGTCAGCTCGGCTGGGGGACGATCCGGATGTAGGGCTTCGGCTCTTCCCACTCGCCGTAGATCTCCTTCGCCTCGTCGTTCGAGACCGAGCCGGCGATGATCACGTCCTCGCCGTCCTTCCAGTTCACCGGCGTCGAGACGCGGTGCTTCGCGGTCAGCTGGAGCGAGTCGACCACGCGCAGCACCTCGTCGAAGTTGCGACCGGTCGTCATCGGGTAGACGAGGACCAGCTTGACCTTCTTGTCGGGCCCGATCACGAAGACGTTGCGGACGGCCTGGTTGTCGGCCGCCGTGCGGTCGTGCGGGTCGCCCGAGGTGTCCGCTCCGAGCATCCCGTAGGCCTTCGACACCGCGAAGTCGGCGTCGCCGATGATCGGGTAGTTCGGCCGCGTGCCCTGCGTCTCCTCGATGTCGGAGGCCCAGCGGTCGTGGTCCTCGGCGGGATCGACTGAGAGGCCGATGATCTTGACGCCTCTCCGGTCGAAGTCGGGCTTGATCTTCGCCATGTAGCCGAGCTCGGTGGTGCAGACCGGCGTGAAGTCCTTGGGGTGCGAGAAGAGCACCGCCCATGAGTCGCCGAGCCAGTCGTAGAAGTGGATGTGACCTTCCGATGTATCCGCCTCGAAGTCAGGGGCGGTGTCGCCGATAGTGAGCGCCAACGTTCTTCTCCCTTCGTGTTGCGTGCAGCGGGACCAGCGCGGCTCGCAGATTCTCCTTTTCCCACCTTCGCGTTGCAAGCATATTCCGTGCGGGCTTTCCCGTGCGGTAAACGCTTGTGTTGCAAGTTACAAAGTGGCGGTGTACTCGTCGAGCTGTGCGAGATAGGCGGCGCGCTCGGCATCGTCGAGCCAGCCGATCTCGAACGAGTTCCGCGCGAGCTGGATCAACTCCTCACGCGTCATGCCGGCCTCGGCCTGCGCGGCGGCAAGGTTCTCGTTCACGTACCCGGGGAAGTACGCGGGATCGTCGGAGTTGACGGTCGCGCGCATCCCGTGGTCGAGCATCGTCTTCAGCTCGTTTGCCTTCAGCCCGCCTGCGACGTAGCCGTTCGAGATCGGGCAGACCGTCAGGCCGAGCCCACGGCTCTCGATCTCGCGCACGAGCGCGGGATCCTCGAGCGAGTTGACGCCGTGGTCGATCCGCTCGACCCCGATCTCGTCGAGGCACTGCCAGATGTGGCCGACGGAGCCCTCCTGGTCGACGTCGCAGTGCATCGTCAGGCGGTAGCCCTCGTCGCGCGCGCGGGCGAAGACGTCGGCGAACTTGACGGGCGGGTTGCCCCTCTCGTCGGAGTCAAGGCCGACACCGACGATCCAGTCGCTGTAGGGGAGCGACTCCTCGAGCGTGGCGAGCGCCGATTCCGCGGTCAGGTCGCGCAGGAAGCACATGATCAGGCGGCTCTGCAGGCCGAGGCTCGCGGCGGCGTCCTCCTGGGCTCGGTGGATGCCCTCGAGCGCGGTGGCGAACGGGATCCCGCGGGTCGTGTGCGCCTGGGGATCGAAGAACACCTCGGCGTAGACGACGTTCTGGGAGGCGGCCTTGCGGAAGTACGCGGTCGCGAGGTCGTAGAAGTCCTGCTCGGCCCGCAGGACGCTCATGCCCTCGTAGTAGACGGCGAGGAACGACGGCAGGTCGTCGAAGCCGTAGGCGGCGCGCATCTCCTCGACCGAGCGGTAGGGCAGATCGATCCCGTTCCGGGCCGCGAGCTCGAACTTCAGCTCCGGCTCGAGCGTCCCCTCGAGGTGGAGGTGGAGCTCGGCTTTCGGCATGCCCGCGATGAGTGTGGTGAGCTCGTCGCCGGTCACGGGCGCAAGCCTACGCCGGGATGGGCTTCCGAGCCACGTCTACTCCGGCGCTGACGCGGGGACAGTCCCCTGGACATGGCCACTCGGGACATGGCGGTAAGGCGGGAGGCCGGTGCCAGGCACCGGCCTGAAAACCGCCGACCGGGAGGTGAGGCCCCAGCGTTCAAGCCGATTCCGAACAAGAGCGGTGCCAGGCACCGATTTGCGGCCCGGGCGGCCGCTCGGGCCGCAACGAGGCTCTGGGTACGCGCTTCGAGCCCTCAGGCCCTGGGTCGCGACCGCTCGAGGTCCCGGAGGGTGCCTACTTCGAGGCGTTCTTGGACTTGCCGCGTGACGCCTTTGCCGGTTTCCCGACCTCGAGCATGTGGTCGATGAAGCGCACGGTCGTCTGCGCGGTCTCGAGCCGGAAGAAGAGCACGGTGGCCTCGGTCGGCTCGAGCTCCGGGTCGACATCGTCGAGGCGTGCCTCCAGCCAGGCGACGAACGGCGTCATCAGCGCGCGCTGGGCCTCGAGCAGCGGCTTCGGGTCGAGTCCGAGGCGCTGTGCCAGCACGACCTTCAGCAGGAACAGCGAGCGGATCTCGCGGACGTGCTCGACGGGATCGAGCAGCCACTGCTTGACCGCTTTCCGCCCGGCCGCCGTGGGCCCGTAGATCACGCGATGCGGGCCGCGCTGCCCGCGCTCGAGTCCGGTGGTCACGATCATTCCCTCGGTCTCGAGGCGGCGAAGCCCCGTGTAGACGAGCGGACGAGCGATCGACCAGATCGCCCCGATCTCGCCGTCGCGGGCGAGCATCGTCGCGAGGCTCCAGCCGTGACTCTGATGCTCGCAGAGCAGTGCGAGCAGACAGAACTCACCGGGGGAGAGCTCTTCTTGCCGCGACACAGTCAGCACGTTACTACCAGGAGCGATCGTCACGGAGACTATTCTCCCTATGCAGCGGATTTCGGAGCGGACTACCTGCCACGGAAGGGACGAGACCGGGCTTCCCCCCACGCTCCACCGCGTTGGAAGCCCGGTCTCGGAAGGACGACGCAGCGCCTGAGATCGCGTGGCGCGAGTCGCTGGGATCCAGCCTATAGTAGAGATATGTACTAGTCAAGAGCATTACTACCTGCTCGCGAAGGCGTGCCCGGCCGGTCGCTCCGGTCACCCTTCGCAGCGTCAAGCGCGGGCCGCCGCCGCGGCGCATGTCTGGCGCAGCGGCGGGGCGTCCCTGAGCCGGTAGATCAACGCTCCGCCCACCGTCTGCGGGCGGGCGAACGGCCTCAGCACCGGCGCCCAGAGCCCGGCATCGCGAGCGTCGAGGACGATCGTCGTGACGTGCTTCAACCGAACGAGCTCGAGCACCGAGTCGGTACCCACGTCCGGCGGCGAGACCTCCGAGGCGACCCGGAACATCCCCTCGGTGAGCGTGTAGCCGCCGGGCGGGAACGGCGAGATGTATCCCCCGGCGTCCCTGAACCAGAAGCCCGTCTTCGTCTGCCAGATCATGGTGTCGCCGAGCGTTCCGAACGGCAGCAGCAAGACATTCTCGTTCCGTCCGATGCAGCTCTTGTAGAGGCTCGTCTCGAAGAGGGCCGGAACCTCGGGCGTGCGTGCCCAGGCGTGCCACGAGAGGTTCGGCACGAGCGCCAGCACCGCGAGCGTGGGTAGCGCGACGCGGAGCCAGGCGGGTCGCGCGTTCGAGGCTGCCCAGAGTGCCACCATCACCGACGCCGCGAGCGAGGCGAAGAGCATCAGCCTCACGGGCATCAGGTTGCGGAAGAACGGCCGTGCGGCGAGATGGATCCAGGGCAGCGTCGCGAGCTGCTGCCCGTCCACCGTGAGCCAGCTTCCGAGCGAGACGATCACCGCGAGCGCGAATGTCACGAGCAGGAACCGGCCGGTTCCGGTCCGCCATCTCTGCCATGCGAAGAGGCCCACGATCGCGAGCAGCGGGACACCGAGATAGGTGCCGCGCTCCGAGTCGTTGGCGGGGAAGTGGACTGCGAGGTGCCGGCCCCACCAGCCGCCGACCGTCGCCATCGTCGGCACGACGACGTTCAGCAGGTCGCCCGAGAACGCCTCGGCTCCGGAGGGCGGCCTCGAGCCGACGCCGGTCAACGCGTAGTAGACGAACGGAAGCGTGAGCAGCGCCGCGAGGGCGTAGGCGGCGGCGATCGGGACGAGCGCGCGGACGAGCCTCGCCCGGACGGACGGAACGAGTGCCAGCCCGAGCACGAGCGCGGCGACGAGGGCAAGCGTGAGCGTGAAGAGGATCTCGGTCGAGAGCAGCATCTGCCCCGCGAAGACGAACCCGAGCCGGATCGCGAGCCCGCGCCGCGTCAGGTCCTCCTGGAGGAACCTGACGATCACGAGCGCCGCGACCGGCACGAGGAAGACCGCCGCCGTGAAGATATGCGTCAGCTCCGCCGAGAGCACGTAGGTCGAGAAGCCGAAGATGTAGCCGCCGGCGAGCGCCGGCCAGACCTTCCCGGTCAGCCGCCGGCAGAGCAGGAACGCCGTCCACGCGGCGAGCGCCGGCATCAGGATGCTCGCCACGTTGTAGGCGAGGATCGGGCCGAAGAGGAGCGTGATCGGGGCGAAGGCGATCGCGAGGCCCGGCACGCTCGTCGCCCAGGCCAGGTTGAAACCGTCGGGCTCCCAGATCACGTGGGTGAAGAACGGGTTCTGCCCGTGCAGGATCGCGTGGGGCCACCAGGCGAACGACCAGATGAAGATCTGCGGATCGGTGAAGAGCCCGCCCACCATGCGCCGCTCGGGATGCGCCACGACGCGGAGGCCGATGAAGGCGAACGCGACGATGAGATAGAGGGCGAAGGCGGTCCCCCCGCGCCGACCGGCGAGCCCCCGGCTGAGGCGCGAGGTCACGGACGGCAGTCTAGAGACGCCCCTTCGAGCCATGTCTCGCAAGCCATCCGAGGCGCGCGGACGGCCGCCAGCTCCGAGAGCCGGTGCCAGGCACCGGAGTCCGAACGCGCGCACGCTCGGAAAAGCCCTGCACCCGAGGGGGTCGGCGCAGAAGCCGGTGCCAGGCACCGAGCGTCCGGAGCGAACGCCGGCCGCCAGGACGACGCCCACCCCGACGTCCCGGCCGTTCCCCATCGTGGCCCGCGCGATCGTGCCGCCCCGCCCTTTCGACCTTCACCGGTAGGGTCAGTCGTGCCGGTGGGACGGAAGCGGATCGGAGAGGCCGGGGGCCTCGTGGCGCTCGGGCTCGTCTGTGTGACGCTGGCCTCTGCCGCGCCGTCGCCGGCCCCGCTCCCGCGGCTCACGCTGTGGCAGCAACTCCAGCATCGCTGCCGCTACCTCGCGCGCGACCGGCTCACTGCCTACCCGTGGCCGGTCAAGCCGTTCCATCGCGAGCATCCTGTCCGCGGCAACTTCGGCGATCCGCGCACCGTCTTCGAGGGCCCGGGCGAGGGCGCGTTCTCCTTCCACAACGGGATCGACATCTCGGCGTGGCCGGGCAACCGCGTCTACCCCGTCAGGACCGGGTTCGTCGTCCGCGTCACGGGCGACCTCGTCTCGGTCGAGTCGCCCGGCGGGCGCCGCTTCCAGTACATCCACCTGCGGCCCGAGGTTCGCGTCGGCGAGGAGGTGATGGGATCGAAGTCGGTCCTCGGCACGGTGCGTCCGCGCTGGAACCACATCCACCTCACGGAACTGCGCGGGGATTGTGCCGTGAACCCGCTGATGCCGCACCATCTCGAGCCCTACCGCGACACGACGAAGCCCACGATCCGGGCGATCCTCTTCGAGAGCCGCTCGAGCCAGCCGCTCCGCCCGGACGCCCTCGCGGGGAAGATCCGCATCGTCGCCGACGCCTTCGACACCCCCGAGCTACGGAGCCCCTATCCCTGGAACCGCCTGCCGGTGGCCCCGAACCACGTGAGCTGGCGGCTCACGACGTTCGGCGGCCGGGTCGTGGCGAAGAACACCGCCGTCGACTTTCGCTACGGCGAGCCTCCGCGGCAGGCGTTCTGCACCGTCTATGCGCCGGGCACCGAGCAGAACTTCGCCGCCGTCGACGGCACCTACAACTACGGCAAGGCCGGGCGCTACCTGTTCGACCTCACTCCGAACCTGATCGACCTCTCGCGGCTTCCGCCCGGCCGCTACCGGGTCGAGGTGACCGCCTCGGACGTCGGCGGCAACGCCGCCACGCGCTCGGTCGTGGTGCACATCCTCCCCGGCAAGGGCGGGCACGGCCCGGAAACCGTCGATACCCGCTGCAGCGGGCAGAACGGGGCCTCGACCCTTGCCGACAGCTCAGCCGTGGCGCACTGAGCTGCCTCGAACGACGAGGTCGCGGCGGCGCCGGGGAGACGGGGCGCGCTTGCGACGGCGGCCAATGCCTAGCGGCAGGCTCATCACCGCCGCGAGGCCGACGACCAGGGCCACGGCGAGGGCGATGTTCAGGACTGCGAACGCGAAGATCGACATCAGCGGCTCCTTTCCGCGGGATTGCCCTCGAACCAGGAGACCAGGAGCGGCTGGGAACCTCACCCGAACGAGCTGAGAGCTTCCTGTGAAAAGGGTGTATATGCTCCTATCCGTGGACGTCAGCCCTTCGCCGTCGGTCTGCGTGTGTGCGTCGCTGCGGATGGCGACGCGCCTCGTCACGCGCCACTACGACCGCGCACTGGCGCCGGCGGGGATCTCGACGAACGGCTATTCGATCCTCGCAAGGCTCGGCGAGCTCGGCCCGCTCCCGCTCGGCGCGTTCGCCCAGACGCTTGGGATGGACCGCTCGACGCTCTCGCGCGAGATCGCTCCGCTCGACGAGGCCGGGCTGATCGACACGACGGCCGACGCCGGCGACCGCCGCCGCCGCGTGCTCGCGCTGAGCGCGGCCGGGAGGCGTCGGGTGCGCGAGGCCTACCCGCTCTGGAAGGCCGCGCAACGAAGCCTCGCCGACGAGTTCGGGAGCGACCGGACCCTCGCGCTCGTGAACGAGTTGAACGCCCTCGCAGGAGCCGGAACGTGATCGAGCGGCTCATCGGCAGGCCGCTGCACTACGCGTGGCTGATCGTGGTCGTCACCTTCGTGACGCTGATCACGACGGCCGGGTTCCGGGCCACACCGGGCATCCTGATCGTCCCGTTGCAACAGGAGTACGGCTGGTCGCGAGGGACGATCTCGCTCGGCATCTCGCTGGGGCTCCTGATGTACGGGCTGACCGCTCCGTTCTCGGCCGCTTTGATGGACCGCTTCGGCGTGCGCCGGGTGATGCTCGTCGCGCTCGCGACGATCGCTGTCGGCACGACGACGACCATCTGGATGACCGAGCCCTGGCAGTTCATCTTCCTCTGGGGATTCGTCGTCGGCGGGGCGACCGGCGCGGTGTCGGTGCCGCTCGCGGCAACAGTGGCCAACCGCTGGTTCGCGACCCGGCGCGGGCTCGTGACGGGGATCCTGACGGCGAGCAACGCGAGCGGCCAGATGATCTTCCTGCCGGCACTCGCGTGGCTCGCGACCGCCTACGGCTGGCGCTACGCGGCGGTCTCGGTTGCGGCGGTGGCGATGCTGCTCGTCTTCCCGATCGTGGCGCTCGTCGTCCGCGACCGGCCGCAGTCGATGGGGCTCGAGCCGTACGGCGCGAAGGAGCCGGTGCCGGTGCCGGAGCGCTCCTCGCATCCGTTCCGGCCCGCGATCGACGGACTGACGCTCGGCCTGCGCTCGCGGACGTTCTGGCTCCTCTCCGCCACGTTCTTCGTCTGCGGCCTTTCCACGAACGGCCTCATCGGCACGCACCTGATCCCGGCCGCGATCGACCACAACCTGACCGCGGTCACCGGTGCCTCGCTGCTCGCGCTCATGGGCCTCTTCGACGTGATCGGCACGACGTGCTCGGGCTGGCTCACCGACCGCGTCGATCCACGCCATCTGCTCGCCTGGTACTACGCGCTGCGGGGGCTTGCGGTGATCGCGCTGCCGATCGCGTTCGGCGCGGGCTGGGCGCTCGTCCTCTTCGCCGTCTTCTACGGGCTCGACTGGGTCGCGACCGTACCCCCGACCGTCGCACTCACCGCCGATTCGTTCGGCCGCGAACGGGTTGGGATCGTCTTCGGCTGGATCTTCGCCTCGCACCAGATCGGCGCAGCGTTCGCGGCGTGGGCGGCCGGCGTCTCGCGCCAGTGGACGGGAACGTACAACTACGCGTTCGTCAGCGCGGGCGTCCTCTGCCTGCTCGCCGCGGGTCTCTCGCTGCGGATCGGCCGCCCGGAACGCGTTCGAGGGCTGGCGCCCGAGCCGCTTCCCGCCTGAGAGAGCGTCTGCCAGTCGGGCGTTGTCGTTCTTACGCTCGATGATTCAGCGACGGATCGAGCGGAACGCCACGGTGATGTACGGCAGCTCGAACGGCTGCGGCAGCCCTGCCACCACCGCCTCGGTCGCGGCGACCATGCGCGTGCGCTCCGCCTCGTCGGCGACGAGGTACTTCGACCGGCTCCGGACGAGATCGACGAGCGTCGCCGTCGTGTGCTCGGTCGCGAAGTGGAACTCGGCACGCTCGCGGCCGCCGAACAACGGGCCGAAGTCGCTCTCGGAGTAGTCCAGCGCCGAGGACGAGCCGTCGCCCGAGAGCACCGTGCGCGTGAGCTCGGCAACCCACGGCAGCGAATCGTCGCGGACGTTCCAGAGCGGCCCGAACACGCCGCCGGGACGGATGACCCGCGCGATCTCCTCGCGGGCCAGGTCGTTCGAGAACCAGTGGAACGCCTGTGCAGCGACAACCGCGTCGACACTCTCGCCGCGGAGCGGCATCGACTCGGCCGCGCCGGCGAGCACCGTCACACCCGGCGATGCCTCCTCGAGCACCGAGCGCATCCCCGGGTCGGGCTCGATCGCGAGCACCTCGTGCCCGAGCGCGGCGAGGACGCGGCTGAACTTCCCCGTCCCGGCGCCGAGATCGACCACCCGGAGCGGCGCGTCTCCGAGAATCCAGCGTGCTGCCTCGGGCGGGTACGAGGGCCGGATCTCGTCGTACAACGGGGCCGCGGGGCCGAACGAGAGCCGGCGCTGGTCGAATCTCGGCCGCGTCACGACCTCAACGCCTCCCGTGCCGCGTGGAAGCCACACATGCCGTGTACCCCTCCACCGGGTGGAGTCGACGCCGAGCACAGGAAGACGCCCGGCAGCGGGCTCGCGTACGGCGATGCCCGCAACGCGGGGCGAGCGAGCGTCTGGCGGAGATCCGCAGCGCCCCCGTTGATGTCCCCGCCCACGTAGTTCGGATTGTGTGCCTCCATCTCCGCCGGGCCCATCGCCGAGCGTCCGATCACGAGCTCCTGGAAACCCGGCGCGAACCGCTCGACCTGCGCCTCGATCCGTTCGGTCATGTTCACATGCGAGCCGTTCGGAACATGACAGTACGCCCACGCCGTGTGCTTCCCCTCGGGCGCGCGGGAGGGATCGAACAGCGTCTGCTGCGCGAGCAACACGAACGGCCGCTCGGCGATCCCGCCCCGCCAGGGCTCGCACTCGGAGGCGACGATCTCCTCGAGCGTCGCCCCGAGGTGCACCGTCGCCGCGCTCGCGCACTCGGCCGCGCGCCACGGAATCGGCCCGTCGAGCGCCCAGTCCACCTTGAAGACTCCGGGGCCGTAACGGAACCGTTCGAGCTGCCGCCGGTACCCGGCGGGAAGCGCACCCCCTGTAATGGCGACGAGCGCCCGCGGCGATACGTCGAGGAGCGCGGGCCGCACCGCGCCGAGCTCTGCCAGCTCAGTGACCCGATGGCCGGTCGAGACCTCGCCGCCGAGCGACTCGAGGTAGGCGACGAGGCCGTCTGCGAGACGCTGCGAGCCTCCGCGCGCAAAGGGCCAGCCGGCCGAATGGGCGAGCACGCCCAGAACGAGCCCGTACGCCGCCGATGGAAGCCGGGTGAGGGGCAGCATCGAATGTGCCGCGAGCCCGGCGAAGAGGCCGCGTGCCTTCGGGCCCCGAAACGCCCGCCGGGCGAGAACGCTCGCGGGCAGCGCGGCCCGCGCCGAGAAGCGCGCCATCGTCCCGGGGTGGCCGGGCAGCCGCACGGGCGCGAGCAGCTCTGCAAGCAGCGGGTCGGCCCGCTCGACGAGCGGCCCCATGAGCCTCCGGTACCGAGCCCCGTCCTCCCCGAGCCCCGCGGCAGTGTCCTCGACGGACCGCAGTAACAGCGCGGCAGACCCGTCGTCGAACGGGTGAGCCAGAGCGGCCGGCGACTGGATCCACTCCACCCCGTGCCGCTCGAGCGGCACCGAGCGCATGAAGGGCGAGGCCACGGCGAGCGGGTGCACCGCCGCGCACACGTCGTGCACGAACCCCGGCAGCGTCAGCGTGGCAGAGCGGCAGCCGCCGCCGACGGTCTCCTCGCCCTCGAGCAGGCTGACCTCGAGACCCGCGCGGGCCAGGACGATCGCCGCCGCGAGCCCGTTCGGGCCCGAACCGACGACGATCGCATCCGGCATCCCGCCCGAGACGCTACCCGCCGGGTGACTTACGGAAGGTCGACGTGACGCTGTGCACGCCCGACCGGAAGCCGACGTTGTGGCGCACGTTCCCCGCCCGCGACCACTGGCGCCGCCGGTCGATGCACACGATCTTCGTCTCCGGCTCCGCCGCGACGTCGAACCGCTCCGCGAGCGCCTGGAGGGTCGCGCTCCAGAACGCGTTCTCCTTCCGATGGCCGCCGAGGGTGAGGCCCATCTCGGTCAGCGGATCCTGCGCACGCATGAGGATCTGCGCCTGCGCAACGGTGATCCCGCCTCTCGAGAACGCGCTGAAGGTGACCCACCCGGCGAAGACGTGCCCCTGCGGGGTCATGAACGTGAACGACTCCTTGTCGGCGTAGAGCACGAAGACCCCTGTCGAGAGCTTCAGCCCGCCGCCGACCGAGCCCTGGATCAGCGCCACCTCGCCCGGCTCGATCCCGGTCAGCGGCGCGAAGAACCGGTTGCCCTTCGGCCAGAACTTCGGGAACTCCGCTTTCCAGACCGACACCACCTCTTCCGGGCCGGCGGGACAACCGGCGAGTGAGATCGTGTAGGTCTTCTGCCACATCTTCCCGAAGCCCTGGATCGGCGAGAGCACCTGCTTGCCGCCGACCGTGTTCAGAGCGCCGTCCGGGATGTGCGAGGGCTCGAGCCGCTCCACCGGCTTCGCCCAGCTCCCTTCGTCGCGTGTTTGGTTCTCCGCCATCGCCGGCCTCCTATGCCACCGAGGCGGCCAGCGCCTCGGCCTCGTCGCCGTAGATCGAGATCGCCTCGTCGAGCCGGGTCAGCTCGAGGATCTGGCGGTAGTGCTCGTTCAGCCCGCACGCGAGCAGCCGCTGCTTCAGCCGGTTCGCCCGCACGAGCAGCGTCACGAGCAGGCCGATCCCACCCGAGTTCATGTACGCGAGGCCGCCGAAATCGATCAGCACCACCCGTTGATCGCCGTCCGTTGCCTCCGTGTAGGCCTCCATCAGCGCGTCCTCGGATCCAGCGGTCAGGTCGCCGTGGATCTCGATCACGCTGATCGCGGAGGTCGGATGCCGCACCGTCATGCCTTCGTCGCTCATCGCCGCTCACTCCCCGTCCTCGAGAATGGTCATGAAGTCCGAGAGCCGCGTGATGCGGAAGATCTCCCGGTAGTGCTCCGCAAGGCCGCCGGCCTCGAGCGATTGGCCGTTCTTGCGGGCCTCGGCGAGGATGCCCACGATCACCGCGATCCCCGTCGAGTTGATGTAGTCGACTGCCGAGAAGTCGAGGAGGACCCTCGGCTCCCCGGCGACCCCGGCGTAGGCCTCGTTCAACCCCGCCTCGGCAGCGCCGCTGATCTGGCCGGCGAGGGCGATCACTGCGAGCCCGTCTTCGTGCCTGACCTGCGCCGCGAACTCGGTCATGTTCATGATTCGCCCTCCTCGAGCCTCATCACGAGCTCGATCGTGTGGTGGGATCCGAGGGTCTCGACGCGGACGTCGTCGACCATGTTCCGGATCAGGAAGAGGCCCCAGCCGCGAGGCTTTTGCAGCCCCTCCAGCTTGGCCTCGAGATTCGGCGCCTCGGCCTCGGCGACCGGCTTCTCGCCGCCCCGGTCGGTGATCCGCACGGTCACGAGGGTGGCATCTGCCTGGACCGAGATCTCGACGGGCAGGTCCGGGTTCGACTCGTTGCCGTGCTCGATCGCGTTCATCGTCGCCTCGGCGACCGCGGTCTTCAGCTTCTCGAGCCGGGCGGGGGCCATGCCGAGCGGGGCGATCGCCTCGACGACGCGTTCGGCCGCGCTTCGCTCCGTGCCGGGAACGCTCTGGATCGCGAAGACGAGATCGAGCCCCTGGGCTGCGCCGGCTCCGGCCCCCTCGCGAGTGACCGTGACGAGTGTGATGTCGTCCTCCTGCTCGCCGCCTTCCGGGGTGAAGCGCGCGAGCTCGGCGAGCACACGGGCGATCACCTCGCCGTTCCCCCGGCGCGCGCCGACGACGTCCATCAGTCGCGGGAACCCGAACATCTCGCGGCTCGCGCTGTGCGCCTCGGCGACCCCGTCCGAGTGCAGCAGCATCGTCTGCCCCGGCTCGAGGACGGCCTCGGTCTCCTCGTACTCGATTCCGGGCATCAGGCCGAGCGGCATTCCGGTCGCGCGCAACTCGACCGTGCCCGACGCCGTGCGGATGTACGGCAGGTTGTGCCCCGCGTTCGCGAAGACGAGCCGGCCCGTCGCGCAGTCGAGCACGCCGTAGAGACACGTGACGAACATCTTCGGCGGCATGTCGGGGCACATCAGCTCGTTCACCCGCTCGAGCACGAGCCCCGGCGAGACCATCCGCTGGGCGGACGCCCGGAGGACACTGCGCGTCGCGGCCATCACCATCGCCGCCGGCACGCCCTTGTCGGTCACGTCGCCGATCACGATCCCGAGCCGTCCGTCGGCCAGATCGAGGAAGTCGTAGAAGTCGCCGCCCACCTCGCGCGCGGGCTGGTAATGCGCCGCCACATGCCAGCCCGGCCGGTCGGGAAGGGACTTCGGCAGGAAGTTCTGCTGGATCAGGGTCGCGACGCGCAGCTCCTGCTCGATTCGTT
Source organism: Gaiellaceae bacterium (assembly GCA_036271235.1). Lineage (GTDB taxonomy): Bacteria > Actinomycetota > Thermoleophilia > Gaiellales > Gaiellaceae > PALSA-600. Next base: position 3,385 of record DATBBA010000080.1, on the reverse strand, counting down.
CCCGAGACCGCGCCTCGGCTTCCTGTCGGCGGACGAGCTGCGCGACCTGGAGCGCCGGTGCGGCCTGCGCGGCGAGCGAGTCGAGAAGCTTCCGGTCGTCGCTCGAGTACTCCTGCCCCGAGAGGCGGGGCCCGAGATTCAGCACCCCGACGAGCTCGCCCTGGCTCACGAGCGGTGCGACGAGCGCGACGCCCGCCTCACGCAGTTGCGCAAGGGCGGGGGAGTCCATCTCGAGCCCGTCGATCGCGACCGGCCCCGATGCACTCTGGAAGAAGCCGACGATCGGGTCGTTGGGCGCGATCTCGAGCTGCTGGAGCTCCGGGAACGAGGCTGCAACGGCGGGCGCCTCGACCGTCGGAGCGGGCTCGGCGGAGCCGCTGCGCCGGACGAGACGGTTGAGCCGGGAGGCCATGTCGGTCCTGTTCTACAACACCCGGCGTCCCGAAAACGTTACGAAATCGCAGTCAACCTCCTGCCGGTTGCATCTACGATCCCGGCGGTGGGACTGCGACTCCTGTTCCTCGGCACCGCGGCAGCCGAGGTCGACGGCGCGCCGCTCGCGGTGGACACCCGCAAGGCAACCGCGCTTCTCGCCTACCTCGCCGTCGAGGGCGGAACCCACAACCGCGATTCGCTCGCCGGGCTGCTCTGGCCCGAGTACGACGGCGACCGGGCGCGCGCTGCCTTGCGCCGGACGCTCTCAACCCTGAGGGCGGCGCTCGGCGGCCGCTGGGTGGTCGTCGCGCGCGACTCGGTCTCGCTCGATCGGGACGGTGTGTGGCTCGATCTCGACGAGGCCCGGCGCCTGGCGGCCGACGGAAGCCTCGAGGCCGCCGCCGCCCTCTACCGAGGCCCGTTCCTGGCGGGGTTCGGGCTCCGCGACAGCGCCGCGTTCGATGCGTGGCAGTCCTTCGCGGCCGGAACCCTCGCGCGCGAGCTTGGCGCACTCCTCGATCGCGCGGCCGTGGAGCGAGCGCTACGCGGTGAGACCGGGGCGGCGATCGAGCACGCGCGGCGCCGGCTGGCGCTCGATCCGCTGCACGAGCCGGCCCACCGCCGCTTGATCGAGCTCTACGCCGCGAACGGGGAGCGGAACGCCGCCGTCTCCCAGTACCGCGACTGCGTCCGCATCCTCTACCGCGAGCTCGGCGTGACGCCGATGGAGAGCACGACGTCTCTCTATCGTGGGATTCTCGAAGGCGAGCTCGGCGACCCCGACGAGCCCGAGCTCGAACCGCCGGCCGACCGTACGGAGCACGCTCTCGTCGGGCGTGCCGGGGAATGGAAGGCGCTCCGCGAGGCCTACGGAGCGGTCGGCCCGGACGGGCTGCTCGTCGCGATCGAGGGCGAGACCGGCATCGGCAAGACCCGTCTCGGCGGGGAGTTGCTCACCTGGGCGCGGGCCGGCGGCGCCGTCGCGGTCGGCGTGCGCTGCTTCGAACACGAGGCGGGGCTCGCCTTCGGGACGGCGATGGAGCTCGTCCGCGGGGCGATCCACGAAGGCAGCCCGGATTCGATCGAGCCGGCCGCGGCCGCCGAGGCGGCGCGGATCGTGCCCGAGCTCGGGACTCCTCCGACGCCGTCTCTCGACGACCCGGGCGGCCAGGCCCGCTTCTTCGACGGGCTCGGACGCGCGGTGCTCGCCGCCGTGGCGGGAAAGAAGCCGGCAGTGCTCCTCGTCGACGACCTGCACTGGGCCGATCCGCCGTCACTCGAGGCCCTGGCCTATCTCGCACGGCGGCTGCGCGGCAGCCCGGTGCTGCTGGCTGTGACCTGGCGGCCCGAGGAGACGCCGCCGGGGCATCCGGCCCGGCGGGTTCTCGCGGATGCGGCCCGGGAGGGGCTCGGGCGTACGATCGCACCCGGCCGGCTCGATGCGGCAGAGGTCGCCGCGCTCGCCGGCGCCGCCGGAGCCGGCGACGAGCTTGCGACGCGGCTCTTCGAGGAGACCCAGGGCATCCCGTTCTTCGTGGTCGAGTACCTCGACGTGCTCGCCGACGCCGGCCCCGACTGGCCCGTGCCGCCCGGCGTCCGGGAGGTGCTCGAGGCGCGGATCGCCTCGAGCGGAGAGCTCGCCGGCCAGGTTCTTGCGGCCGGCGCCGTGATCGGACGCTCGTTCACGCACGAGACGGCGCGCGAGGTCAGCGGGCGCGGCGACGAGGAGACGGTCGTCGCGCTCGAGGAGCTCACCGGACGTGGCCTCCTTGCAGAGACCGACGGCGCATACGACTTCCGGCACGAGCAGTCACGGCGGGTGGCCTACGAGCGGACGAGCCGCGCCCGGCGCAGGCTCCTCCACGGCCGGGCCGCAGAGACGCTCTCGTCCCGTGCGGATGCGGCCTCCCTTGCGGGAGCCGTGGCGCAGCATCTCCGACTCGCCGGCCGGGAGCTCGACGCGGCCGAGTGGTTCCGGCTTGCCGGGGAGCGAGCCCGTGGCCTCTATGCCAACGCCGAAGCCCTCGCGCATCTCCGCGAGGCGCTCGCCCTGGGACATCCCGAGCCCGCGGGCCTCCAGGAGCAGATCGGCGACCTCCTGACGCTCGCGGGCGACTACGCCGGCGCGCTCGCGAGCTTCGAGGCCGCAGCCGCCCTTGCCGAGCCGGAGCATCTGGCTTCGCTCGAGCACCGGATCGGGCTCGTCCACCACCGCCGCGGCGACTGGATGCTCGCCGACACCTCGTTCGCTCGCTCGCTCGCCGCCCTCGGGAAGACCGACGAGGTGGAGCGTGCCCGGATCCTCGCCGACCGCAGCCTCAACGCGCATCGTCGAGGAGAGGACGGCGAGGCGCAGCAACTCGCCGAGCAGGCGCTCGAGCTCGCGGCCGCCGCCGATGACCGCCGCGCACTCGCCCAGGCACACAACATCCTCGGCATCCTCGCCACCGGCCGCGCCGAGCCCGCCGAGGCACGGCGCCAGCTCGAACAGAGCCTTGCGCTCTCACCCGAGGACGACGCTTCCGCCCGCGCCGCCGCTCTGAACAACCTCGCCCTCGCCCACCGCGCCGAGGGCGAGCTCGAGCTCGCCCTCGAGCTCACCGAGGAGGCGCTCTCGCTCTGCGCTGCAGTCGGCGATCGCCACCGCGAGGCCGCGCTCGCAAACAACGCCGCTGATCTCCTGAACGCCGCCGGCCGGCGCGACGAGGCCCTCGATCGCCTCAAGCAGGCGGTCGCGATCTTCGCCGAGATCGGCGAAGAAGGCGTGATGGAGCCCGAGATCTGGAAGCTCGTCGAGTGGTGATGTCGCGGGGGAACCGAAAGAGGTTCCCCCACGGGCCCCCTCCTCCAACCAACACATCAGCCGTTACTGGGCCTCCCGCCGGGGCAAGCCCGGCTCCGGCGCTCACCGAAGCGAGCCAGTCGCCGGACAGATAACGCGAGGGAACCG
>DATBBA010000079.1:0-13428 GCA_036271235.1 Gaiellaceae bacterium | reverse complement strand
ACTCACGTTCTCGGCGGCAGGTCACGCTTACCAACGCAGGGCGCACGGCATTGCGCGGACACCTAGCGGCTCTGCAAGCGATCGCCGCCGCAGCCGAACCGACCATCGCTCAGAAGCCGATCGGTGCACGCGCTGCCATGGGCCACCGGGCCCGTCGAGACGCCGACCTCGACCCTCAGATCGCATAGAGCGAGTCACCCCCAACCCTTGTCGTTCCCATCGATTCAGATTCCCTTGCTGCGAACACTCGACCGCCTCACGTAGGCATAGCGGCACGCTCGCGCAACCCAGTGACCCCGCGCTCGACGACACGGTCGGGAGTCGGTCATCGGCGCCTGCCGACGATCCTCAGCGGCGGCCGCCGAACTCCCAGTCCTGAATCTCAAGATCGCCAAAGACGACGAGCGCTTGCTCTTCCGAGAGAAGCGCGTCGACCGCCGCTCTGTGCCGAGCTTGAACGGCCAGGGTGACGCCGATCAGCCGAGCGGCGTCAAGCGTGGACAGCGCGCCATAAACGATCAGCCGCTCACGCAACGGCGCAGAGAGATCCTCGAAGGGGATCGCGCGAGCGCTCCGGTCGTTCTTCTGATCGTGCTGCAGGCGGGCGACAATGAGGAACCTCGGATCGTCGCTCGTGTCCGAGAACTCCCACATCGTGCGCCCCAGCAGGTTCTCGAAGCGCCACACCGAGTGCTCCAGGTAGACGCCCGCACGGTTGTTCGGCTCGTGTGCGACGAAATCGCGCGCGGCGTCTACGCTCGGCAAGCCGAGGATGTGCAGACTTCCCGTCGCGGTCTCGCGGCTGTTACCGAGAGTCGGCCCACGGGCGATCATCGACTCCGCGAATCCGTCCATGTACGTCCAATGGCGTTCGAGCAGCTCGGCGTCGTCCCGAAGCGCGGCCACGCCGGCCGCGCCGCGGCTGTACACGAAGAAATCCATGAGGCCCGGCTCCAGTATCACGTGGGTTGCGAACCCTCGACCATCCTCAGGCAGGCATAGCTGCACGCTCCGACAGGTGGCCGTCGTGAAGCTCGACACTACGGACGTGGCCGAAAGAGCGTCCTGCGAAGGCTCGTCTCAGGGCGCTTCATGTGTCCACAACACGGATGCCACGCCGAACTGCTCATTGGACGGATGCTGGTTCGAATCCGGCCCCCGGGGCCCAGGACATTCGAAGGCCCACCGCGAGGCGGGCGTTCGGGTAACTCAACTGGCGAGAACTCTCCGAGGCTCATGACACGCCCGCCAGAGTGATCGCGTAACGGATCGTGCCGTCCGACTCCATCGAGCAGATTCAACCTCATGGCGACCAGCGTCTTTCGGAGCGCATTCCGACACTCGATGTCACTCCTGGTGGGTCGTGGTGCCGGCGCCCGGCGCCATTGCTACCCGGAGCCGTCAGCCTGGGGCGACCATGTAGTCGTGGAGGAGGTAGGTACGAGTATCTGGAGGCCGCCGGCCCTCCTCCATCATTGGTCGCACGACCGGCGTCAGGCGATCATTCAGAAACGCACTCCACGCCTCCTCTGACTCCCAGACGTCGAAGATGCGAAAGACGCCGGCCGTCTCGTCGAACCCTGCACTGTGAACGAGGCCACCTGCCGGCGGATTCTCGCGAGTGCCGAGGGCGTCCTGAACCCGGTCATAGTTTGTAGTCGAACGGTCGCCGTCGATCGGAAACTCCTGGATCACCGCAAAAGCCATCTTCGGCCTCCTCCAAGTAGGTGTGCGGGAGTCTAGACCGACGCTTGGGACGCGGCCCGAAACCAAGGCTCGCGCCGTGCACCGACTGTCGTGAAGACGGGCGGGCCGGAGACCCGAAATGTTCCGTAACGCTTCCGCGACGGCGGAGGCCTAGGCTTCCGAGTCATGGATGGGGCGGCCGACGGCACAGCCGTGCGGGGTGGACTGCGAACTCGGACTCATGCGAGCGCAGCACCGGGGCTGGCGCTGCTCGCCGGTGCGGTGGCCTTCTTCGCGGTCGGGACGATCGTCCCGACCGCGCTGCTTGCCCATCATTTCTCCGGGCTGCTTCCCGTTCTCATAGCGGGCGGCTCGTTCGCAACCGTCGGCTGCTTTGTCGCCTATCGGCAGCCGCAGAATCCGGTTGGTTGGCTCATGCTGACACTTGGTGTCTGTTGCCTTGTCGGGCTCGACGCGGTCGTTTACTCCGTACTACGGTTTTCCAAGGGTTACACGGGCCTCCCGTTCGGAATCGTTGCGGTCGTCGTGACGCCCCTCGAGTGGGTCTCCGTGCTGTTGCTCCTGCCGCTGCCGCTGCTCCTTTTTCCCGACGGCCGGCTCCCTCCGCGCTGGCGCAGGTTCATGTGGTGCTACCTCGTCGTGGCCGCTGCCTTCCTGGCGAGCGTCGTCGAGCTCGACATCCTGGGCCTCCTGCGCCCGCTGAAGGTCGACACGAGCGGTTCGTTCGCCGTTGTCGACCATCCGCCTACGGGTTGGCTGAGCTTCGCGACGAACGGCCTCCTCGTCCTTGTGTACGCGGCGCTGGCGCTCCTCAGCGTGGCTAGGCAGGTGCTCGCGTTCCGCCGTTCGACGGGCGAGCGCCGCCAGCAAAGGAAGTGGCTCCTGGCGTCGGGTGCGGTGTGCTTCGCCGGACTGTTTGCCGCGCTCGCGACCGGGAGCGACCCGAAGGGCATTGCGGCCGTCGTGAGCGCGGTCGGGTTGGCCTCGGTCGCCGCGCTCCCGGTCGGGTTCGGAATCGGGATCCTCAAGTACCGCCTCTACGACGTCGATCGGATCATCAGCCGGACGATCTCCTACACACTCGTGACGGGCCTTCTCGCCGCAGTCTTCATCGGGCTCGTGCTGCTCGCCACGCGCGCGCTTCCGTTCTCGTCACCTGTCGGAGTCGCGGCCGCAACCCTCGGGGCCGCCTCGCTGTTCAATCCGCTCCGCCGCCGCACGCAGCGGGTCGTCGACCGGCAGTTCAACCGCGCCCGCTACGACGCCCACGCAACGGCGACAGCCTTCGCCGGGCGGCTCCGCAACGCGGTCGACCCCGAAACGATCAGCAGTGAGCTTCTCGGCGCCACGAGCCGGACGCTCGAACCGGTCTACGCGTCGGTCTGGGTCAAGCCAGACTCGACCTGAAGCCTCCTCGCGAGAGCGCCGCTCTCAGCGATGCCGAGGCCGAGGTCGGCGACTGAGCCGGTGAGCGCTGGGTGACCGAAACCATGCCGCACGCTTGCCTGTCGTCAGCCCGGCGACCAGATGAACGGCGTGGTCGTCGTCACCGCGACGAACCCGAGCCGCTCGAGGATTGGGCGGCTCTCATCCGAGGCATCGACCTCGATGTACCGGAAACCGCGGCGAGCTGCCAGGTTCGCGCGATAGGCGACGAGAGCCCTGTAGAGGCCTCGGCCTCGCCAGGCGGGCAGGGTGGCGCCGCCCCAGAACGTCGCGAAGTCCGTGTGCGCCGAGAAGCGCACCCAGGCGGCGCAGACGATCGCGCCGTCGGTCTCCGCAACGACGATCGTCAGCGCCTCCGGATCGACTGCACGCTCGGCCTCGAGGCTCTCGCCGAGCCACGTGTGCGGATCGCCCCACACCGCATCCTCGAACGCAGCGATCCGTTCGAAGTCGGCGCGATCGGTCACCTCGCATACGGTCACGTTGTCCGGCAGCCCCGGCTCGCCGGCGACGGCGGCCGTCTTGGCGATCACGACGGTCTCACGCTCCTCGGCTACGAACCCGGCCGCCAGCAGCCGCGCCTCGAGGTCGTCGGGCTTGTCGTGGCCGTGGAGCTTCCACTCGAACCGCTCGTTCCGCACCGCGAAGAAACGCACCTGCCGTGCGATCAGCTCGTCGAGCTCTGGCCCGTCGAGCCCGTCGAGATCACGGTAGGTGACGAAGCCTCCATTCTTCCAGCCCACGATCCGCAGGAGCGGCCCGTCCCACTCCGCCCGAACGCCCGGCTCCGGCGGATCGGGGACATGTGCGCGAAGCTGGCTCTGATAGGCAGCGAGCAGCCCGGCGGCATCCGTACGCGTCAGGAGGGTTCCGCGTCCTCGAGCAGCACCACGCTCTCCTGCTCGTTCGGATCTGTGCGCGCGATCACGGCCCGCGCAATCGTGTCGCCGGGGTTGTACGGCTGATGGGGGACACCGGCCGGGATGTAGACGAGATCGCCGGCCTCGACGCGCATATGCTGCTCGAGACTCGGTCCGTGACGCATCTCCGTCACGCCTTCGAGCATGAAGATCGCCGTCTCGTGACCCTCGTGATAGTGCGCCTTCGCGGTGACACCGGGCGGCATCTCGAGCAGATGCATGCAGATCGCCTTCGCACCGACGCTCTCCGCCGAGATCCCGGAGAGATAGTCGAGACCCTGCTTCCCGTGGAAGCCCTGGCCTCCGCGTATCAGCCGACACTCGGACACGAACCGATCATAGGGATCGGTCCCGGCGGCGGCGCTAGGGTGTCTCGGTGACCGATCACCACGCCGAATACCTCGCTCACGCCGTCGCCGCCCTGACGCCCAAGGGGCGAAAGCGCGTCGACCGGCTGCTCGAGCAACTGCTCAAGGCCGCCGGCGAACGGACAGAGATCGTCCGGTTCGGACAGGCGCTGAAGGCGGAGGCGGACAGTGGGGCGACGAATCCCGACGCAGAAGCGGCCACGGGACAGCTGCTGAGCGGCGAGGAGCTCGACCGGCTGCTCGGCGGATTCATGACGATCCGCGACCAGGAGCCGCTCGATGACGTCGGCGACTGGGCAAACGCGGTGATCGCGCTGCTGGAGGACGAGCTTCGCCGTCCCGGCCGTCCCGGCGATGGCTCCTGAGGCGCCGCTCGGGCAGACAGAGGCCGGCCTCGTTCCCGCCGGCGACGGGTGGTTCGTGCTGAACGCCCGCGATGCCCGCTGGATCTCCCGGGAGGGGCGCGGGGTGAACGTGCCGCTCACAGGATGGACAGCGCACGAGGCCGAAACGTGGTTTCCGCAGCTCGGCGTCGCGATCATCGTGCTCGAGCCGGGCGAGCCGATCGGCATGTACCACTGGGAGGCCGATCAGGAGGACTTCCTGATCCTCGACGGGGAAGCGCTCCTGATCGTGGAAGGCGAGGAGCGCCCGCTCGGACGCTGGGATTTCGTTCACTGCCCGCCCCGGACGGAACACATGATCGTCGGCGCCGGAGCCGGGCGCTGCACCGTGCTCGCGATGGGCGCCCGCCAGCATCAGGCCGGCGACGAGTGGGGCGCCTACACGGTCGACGAGACCGCCCTCCGCCACGGCGCCGGCGTCGAGGAGGCGACGAGCGACTCGTCGGTCGCATATGCGCGCTTCCCACAGTCAGAGGCGATTCGCTACCCCGAGGGGCTGTTACCCGACTGACGCCTCGAACCGGCTTGTGTTGCAAGTCACAAACCGGTGCGCCGCTCGTTACTTGCAACACAGGTGTGATTTGCGACCGAAGGAAGAGCTCGAGCCACATGGAGGATCGAGCTCCAGTGGCGGTGCACCGACGGATCTTCCCGGCTCCCGAGGCGCCGGCGGATCTCCGCATACAGATGTGCACGGGCTTCGGGCTTCATCACGAGGTGTCCCGAGAACGTGTCGAGCAGAGCGATGTACTCGTCGGCCGTGTAGCGCAACTCCCAGAGGTAGCGGCGTACCTCGACCTCGCCGAAGAGGCCGCTCGCCTGGATCGCCGCTCTTTCGTCCGGAGCTTCGTCCGGTGGCGGAGGCGGCCAGGCGCCGTCGTCGCACTCGCCGATTTCGTCGTACACCTCCTGGATCTCGGTGAAGAACGGATCGAAGCCCTGCGGGAACGCATGGTTCGCGCCCCAGATCGCGAGCCGGCCGTTCGGGCGAAGAAGGGCGTGGGCCTTGCGGAAGCGAAGCTCTGGATCGAGCCAGTGCCACGCGTTGGCCGAGTAGACGAGGTCGAAGCCAGCGCCGCCGTTCCAGTTCTCGAAGGGTGAGACCTCGATCGCAACCGGAAATCCCTCGAGGTTCGCGCGTGCATGGACGGCGAGCCTCTGACCGAGCTCGACGCAGAGGATCTCGAAGCCGCGCTCCGCCAGTGGGCGCGTCGCGTTGCCCGTTCCGCAGCCGATCTCGAGGAGGCGCGCGCGAGGTTCGAGCCTCGCGAGGTCGACGAGGTCGTCGAAGAGCGCCTCCGGATAGGCCGGACGGGCCGCGTCGTAGCCGTCGGCGGCGGACTCGAAGCTCTCCCGGAGCTCGGTCACTCCTCGTCGCGCAGCCAATGGTGGGCCATCTGCCGCGTGACGCCGGCGGCATGGGCCATATCGGTCATCGCCATCCCGAGGGCACGGCCCTCGAGAAGAAGCGCCGTCGTGCGTGCCCTGAACTTGCGACGGCGATTGAGCTCCTTCTCGCGGGCCGCCCTCTCCTTCCGCGCAACGGACCCGAGGTTCGCGAGCACCTTCTGCCGTTCCGCCTCGATCAGCGCCCGCACGTCCTGGTTTGAGAGCTTCGCCATGTGTCTGCTATTCGGACGAGGCGTAACCGGGCATGACATCCCGTCCGACCCGTCAGACAGAGCGTAGGACAAAAAACACCTTCTGGACCGCATGCCGTTGGCTTCTCGAGCCCGGCTCCGACTGTTAAGTCTTGTATGCGAGAAGAACCGGAGCGCTCGCGGACGCCGAAAGTAGACTCGTCGCCCGTGAATGTGCTTCTCATCGGCTCGGGCGCCCGCGAGCATGCGCTCGCGTGGCGGCTTTCCGGCAGCCCGTCCCTGGCCGAGCTGCATGCCGCCCCCGGCAACCCGGGGATCGCTGCGCTCGGCGACTGTCATCCTGTCCGACCCGACGACGCGGATGGGCTGACGGAGCTCGCGCGAGCGCTCGGAGTCGATCTCGTCGTCATCGGCCCCGAGGGGCCGCTCGTGGCGGGTGTCGCCGACGAGCTCCGCCATGTCGGATTCTCCGTCTTCGGACCGAGCGCCGCCGCCGCGCAGATCGAGGGCTCGAAGCGATTCGCGAAGGACGTGATGGCTGCGGCGGGCGTGCCCGTTGCGAACGACCTCGCGACCGCGGTCGCTCCGTGTGTGATCAAGGCGGACGGCCTCGCGGCGGGCAAGGGCGTGTTCGTGTGCCACAGCGCGGAGGAGGTTGCCGAGGGAATGCGTAGTGCCGCGGCGCTCGGCGGGCCGATCGTGATCGAGGAGCTCCTCACGGGTCGCGAGGTGTCACTGTTCGCCCTGTGCGACGGGGTGCGCGCGGTTCCGCTCGGGGCCGCCCAGGATTACAAGCGCGCCCGCGACGGCGACGAGGGCCCGAACACGGGCGGGATGGGGGCGATCTCGCCGGTCGAGCTCGACGACGATCCGGCCGAGCTCGTGGAGCGTGTCCATCAGCCTGTGATCGACGAGCTCGCGCGGCGTGGAACCCCCTTCGTCGGGTGTCTTTTCGCCGGGCTCATGCTCACGCCGGACGGGGTGCGCGTGCTCGAGTTCAACGCGCGGTTCGGGGATCCGGAGACACAGGCCTTGCTTCCGCGCCTGGAAGGCGATCTGCTCGCTGCACTGGCCTCAGCGGCTCAGGGCCACGTCGAGACCGACATCGTCCACACGGGGTCGACGGCGGCAGCGACCGTCGTCCTGACCGGCCCCGAGTACCCGGCCCGCAGCGACTACGCCGGAGCTGCGATCTCGGGGGTCGCGGAGGCGGAGGCCGCAGGCGCACTGGTGTTCCACGGCGGAACCGCGGTCCGCGGCGACGCCCTCGTCACGAACGGCGGGCGAATCCTGTCGGTGACGGCCACCGGGCCGGACGTGGCGGCCGCCTGCAGCCGGGCCTATGACGCCGTCGGGAAGATCTCGTTCGAGGGCGTTCGCTTCCGAACCGACGTCGGCACATCCGGCTAGCACTAACATCGACGCAATGAGCGCTCCCGTCGTCGGCATCCTCGTGGGCTCGGAATCGGACCGCGAGCGGATGAAGGCCGGGCTCGACGAGCTCGACGCCCGGGGCATCGCGTGGGAGTTCGAGGTGCGCTCGGCCCACCGGAACCCCGATGCAGTAGCCGACTACGCGAAGTCCGCGGCCGACCGTGGGATTCGAGTGCTGATCTGCGGCGCCGGCCTGGCGGCCGCCCTCCCGGGAGTGGTGGCGGCGCACACGGAGCTGCCGGTGATCGGCGTGCCGCTTCGCTCGTCGATGAGCGTCCTCGACGGCCTCGACGCCCTGCTCTCGATCGTGCAAATGCCGCCGGGCGTCCCGGTCGCGACGGTCGGGGTCGACAACGCGAAGAACGCCGCCGTGCTCGCGGCACGGATTCTCGCGCTGCTCCCCGCCTAGGCAAGTGTCACTGCCCGCGGGAGCCGTCTCTAGACTGTCTTCGTGATCGCCCGCTACTCCCGGCCCGAGATGAAGAGAATCTGGTCGGAGGAGGGCAAGCTCGCGCGCTGGCTCGAGGTCGAGCTTGCTGCACTCGACGGATGGGCCGAGCTCGGCGCCATCCCGGCCGAAGACGTCGCGGCGATTCGCGAATCGGCGAAGACGCCGAGCGCCGAGCGCGTGGCGGAGATCGAGCGCATCACCGACCATGACACTGCCGCGTTCGTCGACGCCGTGACCGAGCAGCTCGGGCCCGAAGGCCGCTGGCTTCATCACGGCCTCACCTCCTCGGACGTCGTCGACACCGCGCTCTCGCTCCAGATCCAGGATGCGGGCAGGCTCGTGCTCGCCGAGCTCGATCGGGCGATCGACGTTGTCGCGCGCCGCGCGGAAGAGCATCGCGACTCGATCTGCATCGGCCGCACGCATGGGATCCACGCCGAGCCGATGACGTTCGGATGGAAGCTCGCAGGGTGGGCCTTCGAGCTCGATCGCGATCGCACGCGACTTGTGCGCGCACTCGAGTCGAACCGGGTCGGCCAGCTCTCGGGCACGGTCGGGAGCTACGGAAGCCTCGATCCCGAGGTGGAGCGGATCGCGTGCGAGCGACTCGGCCTCGATCCCGACCCGCTCTCCACCCAGGTGATCGCTCGCGACCGCCACGCCGAGCTGCTCTCGACGCTCGCGCTGACAGCGACCTCGCTCGAGCGGTTCGCGACGGAGATTCGCCACCTTGCGCGCACGGAGGTGCGCGAGGTAGAGGAGCCGTTCGCCACCGGGATGAAGGGCTCGTCGGCGATGCCGCACAAGCGCAATCCAAAGGTCGCCGAACGGATCTGCGGGCTCGCGCGGGTCGTCCGGGCCGCCTCGATCGTCGGGCTCGAGAACGTCGTGCTCTGGCACGAACGCGACATCTCGCAATCCTCGGCGGAGCGCGTCGTCATTCCCGACGCATTTCTCGCGCTCGACTACATGCTCGACCGCTTCATCTGGATCGTCGACGGGCTCGTCGTCTATCCCGAACGAATGCTCCGCAACCTCGACGGCTCACACGGGCTGGTCTTCTCGCACGCGCTTCTTCTGGCCCTGGTCGATTCCGGTCTGCCACGCAACGAGGCGTACCGGCTCGTCCAGCGAAATGCAATGCAGGCCTGGGACGAGGAGCGTGACTTCCGCGGGCTCGTCGCGTCCGATCCCGACGTCTCCGCCCGGCTCGATCCAGGAGCCCTCGACCTGGTGTTCGACCTCTCCGCGGCCGTCAAACACAGGAACACCGTGTTCGACCGTCTGCGCACCCTCACCCGAAAGGAGGACCCTGTCAATGTCTGAAGCCCTCAGCCACGTCGCGAGCGGGAAGGTCCGCGAGATCTATGCGCTCGACGAGGAGCGCCTCCTGCTCGTCGCGAGCGACCGGATCTCGACCTTCGACGTCGTGCTGCCCACCGAGATCCCCGACAAGGGGCGTGTGCTGACCGGGCTCTCCGGGTTCTGGTTCGCGCAGACCGCCGGGATCGTCCCGAACCACCTGCTCGCGCTCGGCGACGACGGCCGCTCGACCGAGTGCCGCCGGCTCGAGATGCTTCCGATCGAGTGCGTGGTCCGCGGGTACCTCGCCGGCTCCGGCTGGAAGGATTACCAAACGAGCGGGTCCGTTTGCGGGCACACGCTCCCCGCTGGGCTCCTCGAGTCGGATCGGCTCCCGGAGCCGATCTTCACGCCGGCCACCAAGGCGGCATCGGGCCACGACGAGAACATCGATCGTGCAGCCGCGGTCGCGCTCGTCGGCGAGGAGCGGTTCGACGAAGCCGAACGGCTGACGCTCGCGCTGTACCGCTATGTCTCGGAACGAGCGCTCGAGCGCGGGATCATCCTCGCCGACACGAAGCTCGAGTTCGGCGTCGACACCGAGGGGCGGCTCGTGCTGGGAGACGAGGCGTTCACGCCCGATTCGTCGCGTTTCTGGCCGGCCGACGAATACGCACCCGGCGGTCCGCAACCCTCGTTCGACAAGCAGTTCGTCCGCGACTACTGCGAGACCCTCGGCTGGGGCAAGACCGCGCCCGGACCGGAGCTGCCGGCCGATGTCGTCGAGGGGACTCGCGCGCGTTACGTCGAGGCATTCGAGCTTCTGACCGGGATCGAGTTCGCCGACTACCTCGCCGAGCCCGACACCGTGCTCGCATGAAGGCGACGGTGCTCGTCCGCCCGAAGAGCGGGATCCTCGACCCTCAGGGCCAGGCCGTCGAAAGCAGCCTGCGACACCTCGGCTTCGCCGTGGACGACGCACGCGTGGGACGGCTCGTCGAGCTCGAGCTCGCGACCACTGACGAGGGTGAGGCGCGGACACAGGTCGAGCGAATGTGCGAACAGCTGCTCGCGAACCCACTAATCGAGAGCTACGAGATCGAGCTGCACCGAGCCTCGTGAGTGCGGGCGCTGTGAGCACGCGATCGTGAAGAGGCTCCTCGTACGCACCGCACCGGGCGGGCACGAGCCCCATCGGAACGGACGCGCGAGCACCGCCGCATGAACGATTCCGGCCCCGTCCCGCTGATCGCCGTCGCCGTGTTCCCGGGGTCGAACGACGACCGCGACGCCGAGCAGGCTCTCACCCGCCTGGGCGCGGACGCGCGACGCGTCTGGCACACCGACGCTGAGCTTCCTGCCGGCACCGCAGCGGTCGTCCTCCCCGGTGGGTTCTCATATGGGGACTACCTGCGCTGCGGCGCGATCGCCCGCTTCTCGCCGATCATGGCTCCGATCGTCCGATTCGCCTCGGAGGGCGGGCTCGTGCTCGGCATCTGCAACGGCTTCCAGATCCTGACCGAGGCGGGGCTGCTTCCGGGCGCGCTTCGCCCCAACGAGTCGCTCTCGTTCGTCTGCCGGGACGTTCGCCTCGCGATCGGCCGGCCGGGTGGCCCGTTCACGACGCGCTGCGCGGAAAGTCAGACCCTGACGATCCCCGTCAAGCACGGAGACGGCTGCTGGTTCGCCGACGCGGAGGCGGTCGAAGAGCTCGACGCCGCCGGGCAGCTCCTGCTCCGCTACGAGCCGGGCGAGAACCCGAACGGAGCAATAGCCGACGTCGCCGGCGTCTGCAACGAAGTCGGCAACGTGTTCGGGCTCATGCCCCACCCGGAGCACGCCGTCGACCCGATCCTGGGCTCGACCGACGGCGCGCTCATCCTGGGATCGCTTGTCGATTCCGCTCGATTGTCGGTTGCAGTAGGCGTCTAGGCGTCACCCCCGCCGAGACCTGTTGCCAACGCCAGAGTCGGCCGCGCCCTGATCGCGTCCCGGAGACGCTCGAGGTCGCGCGCCCTCAGTGTGACCGGGCCGCGCCGAACGATCCCGTCGGTGGTGTAGGCAATCCGCACGAGCGGCTCGCCTTCGGGTGTTTCGAGTAGCTGGACAAGCGTCGCGAAGCGCCTGTCGCCCGCACGTTGGACGACCTTCGCCTCGTCGACCACGGTGGCGTTCCCCCAGGGAGTCGCCGCCGTCGCCGCCTTCTTCCGTTCGGTCTTACGTTGCGTCTTTGTCGTCATGACAGACAACGTAGCGACCAATGCGTAACCCGCGTGCAACAACTTCGAGACAGAAGTGCAACGGCGCGACCCACGAAGCGCCGCGCGGGGCTCTCGCCCGCTAGGCGTCGATCGGAACGTGCCCCGGCATCGCAGCCACGCGCTCGAGCCATCTCCGCACGGCCGGATAGTCGCCCAGGTCGAATCCACCCTCCGGAGCGACGTGCGTGTAAGCGAAGAGCGCGATGTCGGCGAGCGTCGGTCCGGCTCCCACGAAGAACTCGCGCCCGTCGATGTGGCGCTCCATCGCGTCGAGCGCGCGATGTCCGGCGGCGCGGCGCTCCTCGAGCCGATCGGCGAACGCCTCGGGGCGTCCGGAGAACGCAATCCAGAACCGGACGACCGCGATCGCCGGCTCGTGGTCGTACTGCTCGAAGAACATCCATTGAAGAACCTGGGCTCGCTCGTACCGGTCTGCCGGAACGAACGGGGTGCCCTCGCCGAAGTACCAGAGGATCGCGCCGGACTCCCCCAGCGACCGCCCGTCGTCGAGCACGAGCGTCGGCACCCGAAGCGCCGGGTTCAGGCCACCCAGAAGCGCCGGCCGGTTCGACCGGTCGACCACGTCGAGGGGCTTGCGCTCATACGGAAGACCGAGGTGTGCGAGGAGCAGCCGAACCTTGTAACAGTTGCCCGAAACCGGACTGTCGTAGAGCAGCACGACCGGCGCCCTAGGCGCCGCGTTCGATGAGCTCGATGCGGTAGTCGTCCGGATCGCGGATGAAGCAGAGCAGCGAGCCGCCCTCGCGCACGGAGTACGGCGGCCGCTCCGGATGGATGCCCTCGGCGGCCAACCGCTCGAGGGTTTCTCCGAGGTCGTCGACACCGATCGCGATGTGGCCGTAGGCGGTGCCGAGGTCGTACGAGCGGCCGTCATGGTTAAAGGTCAACTCGAGCTCGACCTCTTCGCCGGGAGCCCCGAAGAAGTAATTCGTCGCCTCGAGCTCGCCGTCGCGCACGATCGGAAGCTCACGCCTGAACTCGAAGCCGAGCGTCTCGTAGAAGCGCCGGCTTGCCTGAGGATCGGCGATCCGGAGCATCGTATGCAGGAAACGAGCCATCCCCCGAACAGGGTACGCAAAGTCCCGCAGACACGCTCGATGCCACCCAAAAACGGCTTGAACAAGCGGAGCACGCCTCGTTCGAGGGGTTTAACCTAAAGGCTAGGCGAACCCAGCCCCACTAGATCGAGGGACAGAACTACGATAGGTTCGTCCAGCGTCATGAAGTCGCGACGCATCAATGTACTGAGAGAGGGGTTGGGCTCGATATGAAGGCATTCGCCGGTTTTGCTTGGCGTCGGCGCTATCTCGCGATCGTTGCGCTCGCGCTTGCCGGCGCAGTGTCCATCGTGGTCGCGAACGCACTCGCGGACGCGGGTAATCCGATCAGTGGGACGATTGGTGGTTCTGTCACTGTTAACGCGCCGGGTGTGAATGGGAGTCCGGCTGACTGCACGATCGATGGTCCGGTGTTTTGTACGGTGACCGTGAACGTGCGCGGGCAGTGGAACTGG
>DATBBA010000078.1:0-25753 GCA_036271235.1 Gaiellaceae bacterium | reverse complement strand
GGGCCGAAGACTAACCGGACGGTAGTGTCGGGCCGGTGAGGAGGGTCTCGGGGGTCGACGTGATGCTGCTCTCGACCGTCCTCCTGTGGGCGCTGAACATCACGGTCACGCGCTACGTCGTGGACAACGGCTTCCACCCTCTGGCGTACGGGACGATCCGCTACTTCGCGGCGATCCTGCTCTTCTGGTGCTTCACGTGGTGGCGGGAGCGCTCGTTCCGGATCGCCCGCAGCGACTTCAAGCTCATCCTCCTCGCCGCGTTCTTCATCTTCATGAACCAGATCTCGTTCGTGACCTCCGTCCATCTGACGAGCGCGACGACCGTCGGGCTCGTGCTCGGGACGACGCCGATCTTCGTCGGGATCATCGCGACGCTCGTCGGCCTCGAACGGCTCGGGTCGGCGTTCTGGATCGCGGCCGTGGTCTCGTTCGTCGGCGTCGGGCTGATCGCGGCCGGGGCGAGCAGCGGAGTCGGTGGGAGCCTGCTCGGGAACGCGCTGGCCGTCGCGACCGCGGCCACCTGGGCTGCCTACTCGGTCACGGTCGCACCGCTGATGAAGCGGTACTCGCCGTTCCGGATCAGCTCCCTCGTCCTCGCGATCGGCTGGGTTCCGCTCGCGTTCGTCAGCATTCCGCAGATCGCGTCGCAGAGCTTCGACAGCTTCGGCTGGACGATGGCGTTCGCGTTCGCCTTTGCGGTCGTCGGGCCGCTCTTCCTCACGAACCTGCTCTGGTTCACGGCGATCGACCGTGTCGGTCCCTCTCGCGCAGCGCTCTTCGCGAACCTCGAGCCGTTCTTCGCCGTGCTGTTCGCCGTGCTCCTGCTCTCCGAGCACCTGAGCGGATGGGAGATCGCGGGCGGCGTCGCGATCGGGGTCGGGATCCTGATCGAGCGCCGCGGCCAGCCCGAGGGTGAGCCGCTCGTCGTGCTCGGCGAGTAAGGGACAATCAACCGGTGAGCGTCCAGCGGCGTACAGCGCTCGTCTCGGTGGCCGCGGCGGTCGGCCTCGTGGTGCTCAAGCTCACGGTCGGCCTCGCCGCCAACAGCCTCGGGCTCGTGTCGGAGGCGGTGCACTCTGGAACGGACCTGGTCGCGGCCCTCTTGACCTTCTTCGCCCTGGGCGTTTCGGGCCGGCCGGCCGATCCCTCGCACCAATACGGCCACGGCAAGGCGGAGCACCTCGCGGCGCTCGCCGAGGCGTCGTTCCTTTCGCTGGCGAGCGTGTTCATCGCGTTCCAGGCCGTCGAGCGGCTCACCGGATCGCAGACCTCGCACGTGACCACGTCGCCGTATGTCTTCCTGACGATCCTCGTCGTGATCGCGGTCGACGCCACGCGGGCCATGCTCTCGTGGCGGGTGTCGCGCCGGACGGGCAGCGCCGCGCTCGCGGCGAATGCCGTGCATTTCGCCGGCGACCTTGCGGGGTCGGTCGCGGTGCTCGTCGGGCTCCTCTTCGTCCGGGCCGGGCACCCGGACGGCGACCCGTGGGCAGCCCTGTTCGTCGCGGTGCTCGTACTGGCAAGTGCCGCCCGGCTGATCCGCGTGAACGTGGACGTGCTCATGGACCGCGCGCCGCTCGGAGCCGAGGCGGCGGCACGCGCGGCGATCGACGAGCTCGCACCAGACATCGAGCTGCGAAGGCTGCGGATGCGCCAGGCGGGCGGGCGTCAGTTCGCGGACGTCGTGATCGGCGTCGCGGCCTCGGCCGGCGTCGGGCAGGGGCACGCCGCGGCCGACTCCGTGGAGGCGGCGGTGCAGCGCGCGCTTCCCGGGAGCGACGTGGTCGTCCATGTGGAGCCCGGCTCCGAAGCGGACACCCGCGAGCGTGTCCATGCCGCGGCCGCGGCGGTGCCGGCGGTGCGTGAGATCCACAACGTGAGCCTCGTCGAGGTGGGGGGCCGGAACGAGCTCTCGCTGCACGTGAAGCTCCCCGGGGGGATGACGCTTGCCGAGGCGCACGACGCCGCGGAAGAGCTCGAGGCCGCGATTCGTTCCAAGGTTCCGTTGCTGGACACGATCCAGACCCATCTAGAGCCGCTGACGGAGACCTCCGAGGGCCGGGAGGTTCCCGGCGACGCCGCTGTCGTCCAGCGGATCGTGGTCGAGGAAACGGGTCAGTCGCCCGTCTCGCTGCGGTTCCTGCGCACCGACGCGGGGCTTGTCGCCTACCTCACCCTCGCGCTCGACCCGACGGCGAGCCTCGGCGAGGCGCATTCGCTCGCGAGCGAGATCGAGGCCCGTCTGCGGTTGGAGGCGCCGGAGATCGCCGACGTCGTGGTACACACAGAACCGGCATGAAGCTCTGCATGTTCACCCCGAAGGGCATGGATCTCGACCGCGGCTGGCCGGGGAAGCTCCACGGCGATCGCATCGTCCAGCTCGCCGCCCAGACGCTCCAGGCGTTCTTCACCGGCGGCGGCGGGGCCCGCGAACACGCCGAGTATGCCCTCGCCGACTCCGAGCTCCGGCCGCCGGTGCTGTACCCGCCGACCGTGCGGGTCTTCTCGCCGTTCGAGCGCGGGGACACGCCGTTCTTCTCGTTCCGGAGCCCCCATCCGATACTCGGTCCCGAGGAGGAGCTCGTCTACCCGGCCGGCACCGAGGAGCTCGACTACGGCCTCGCGCTCGCGGCCGTGATCGGGGCCCAGGGGACGATCGGCGGCTTCACCCTCGCGAACGACTGGACCGCCCGCGACCTGGCGCGCGCCGAGCGTAGCGCGGGCTTCGGACCGTCGAAGAGCAGCGACTTCGGGCTCTCGCTCGGCCCGATGGTCGTCACCCCGGACGAGGCTCCGTCAGGCCGATTCGTCGCGCGGGTCAACGGCAAGGAGCGCTGCGGTGCCGATGTCCGCGAGCTCGTCCATCCCTGGCCCGACCTGGTCGCGCACGCCGCCCGCAACACGGAGCTCCGCCCCGGCGACCTTCTCGTCGCCCGCGCACTCGGGGCCGGTAGCGGGCCGGCGCTCGAACCGGGCGACGTCGTCGAGCTCGAGGCCGAAGGCATCGGCATCCTGCGAACACGCATCGCCCCGCCGGTCGACTAGCCATTTCCGTCGAGCAGCGGTAACAGGCTCCCGCCGACGCCGGCGGAAATGGCCGGTTCTACGCGATCTTCTTCTGGCCCGACCCGTCGGCGTTCATCACGAACACCGAGGCACCGCCGTTGCGCTGGCTCAGGAACGCGATCTTCTTGCCGTCGGGCGACCAGCTTGGGTCCGTATTGTCGTACGCGACGTTCGTGAGCTGATGGGCGCCGCTGCCGTCGGCGTTCGAGACGAAGATCTGGAAGTTCGCTCCGACCTGCTCCTGGAACACGAGCTTCTTGCCGTCGGGCGACCAGCGCGGCTCCTCGGCGTCGGTGGCCGAATGCGTCACCCGGTGCTCGGCGCCGCCGTTCGCGCTCATCACGTAGATCTGGTAGCGGCGCGAGCGGTTCGACTGGAAGGCGATCTTCTTTCCGTCGGGCGACCACGCCGAGCCGAACTCGTCGGCCGAGCTCGAGGTGAGCCGCTTCTGGCCCGACCCGTCGGCGTTCATCACCCAGATGTCGCCGAAGGCGCTCGAGCCGGTGCGGTCGAAGGCGATCTTCGAGCCGTCGGGCGACCAGGCCGCCCAGTAGTCGTCGTCGTTCGCAGACGGGGTCAGCTTCTTCAGGCCCGAGCCGTTGGCCTTGACGGTGTAGATCGCGCCGAGGCCGTTCGTGATCCGGTCGAAGGCGAGCGTGGACCCGTCGGGCGACCAGTTGAAGAGCTCGTCGTCGGCGCCGGCGCTGCTCGTGACCCGCCGGAGGCCGCCGCCGCCTGCGTTCATGACGTAGACGTGGCCGGTCGTGACCTCCTGGCCGCCTGCGACCTTCGAGAAGGCGATCTGCTTGCCGCTCGGCGACCAGGCGACGTCGACGCTGTCGAGCGTGCCGCTCGTGAGCGCGCGGCGGCCGCCGCCGTTCGCATTCACGCTGTAGATCTGCCAGTGGCCCGAGGCCCGGCTCGCGAACACGAGTGTCGAGCCGTTCGGTGACCAGGCGGGGGCGGAGTCCTCGGACGGCGTTGCCGCGACGGGTGAGGCACCGGCCTGCCGGGTGGCCACGACTGCGAGGGTGAGGACCACGAGAGCCGCAAATGCTGCGGCACGCGGAAGCGGGATGTTGAACGGACGCGTCAAGGGACTGGCTTGGTCGGCGCGGGCGAAGGCCTTCGGGACATCGTAGACGCTTGACGCAGGGTGCGCGTGCCTAATTTCCGTGTAATACCGTGCGGCGATGAGGCTCGTGCTCGACTGGGACGGAACCTGCACGGTCTCCGACAGCCTCGTCGAGGCGATCCGGCATTTCGGCGACCCGGCGGTGTTCAAGAGGCAGTTCGACTCCTATGGCGACTCTCTCACTGCCGAGGTCGCGACGATCCGCGCCCCGGCCGAGGAAGTCTCGGCCTGGGCGGCCGATCGGATCGAGGTTCGCGCCGGGCTCCACGATCTCATCTCGCGGTTTCGGCCGGTGATCGTGTCGAGCGGCCTGCCCCAGCTGATCCGGCCCGTGCTCGAAAGGGAAGGGATCGAGGTCGACCTCCGAAGCAACGATGCCGGCCCCGATCCGGCCGGCTGGCGACTGCGATTCCGTGACGAGGGCCCGTGCCCGGTGTGCGGCGACATGTGCAAGCGCCGCTCGCTACCGCCCGAACGGCCGCTTGCATATGCGGGTGACGGCGTCAGCGACCGGTGCGCCGCGGGCGCCGCCGACCGCTTGTTCGCCCGCGACTGGCTCGCGGGTGAGCTCGCCCGCTCCGGCATCGCGTTCGAGCCGTTCGAGACGATGGACGACATTGCTGCTGCCCTTTCCTGAGCCGTACGACTTCGAGATCTCGACGGAGCGCTTCCGGGCATTCGGCGCCGACCTTGCGAACCTGTGGGACGGCGATGCGCTCTACCGTGCAGTGGATGGGCGTGAAGTCCGCATCGCGGCTGCTCCGGGCGGGGTCGAGGTCGACCCGCTCGACGAGGTGACGCGCCCGGTCGTCGAGAAGCTCCTCGGGCTGGAGTTCGAGCTCGACCCGTTCACCGCCTGGGCGGGGGTGCAGCCCGTGCTCGGGGAGATCGTGGCCCGGCTCCCGGGATTTCGTCCGCCGCTCTCGCCCGATCCGTTCGAGAGCCTCGTGACCTCGATCACCTCCCAGCAGGTGTCTCTTCGTTCGGCGTTCGCGATGAGGAGCCGGTTCGTGGAGAGGCTCGGCGAGCCCGTGGGACGCGTCTTCGCGTTCCCGACGAGGGAGCGGGTGGCCGCCGCGGATGAGGCCGAGCTCTTCGCGCTGGGGTTCTCGCACCGGAAGGCCGAGTACGTGATCGGCCTCGCGAGGGACGCGATCGACCTCGATTCGCTCGCTGCGCTCCCCGACAACGAGGTTCGCGCTCGGCTCGTTGCGGTGCGCGGGCTCGGGCCGTGGACCGCCGAATGGTTCCTCGCCCGACACCTCGCAAGGCCGCATGCCTGGCCGGTTGGCGACCTTGCTCTGCGACGGGCAGTCAATCTCTTCTACGGTTCCACCGTGGAAGACGTCGGCGCCCGCCTCGATCCGTTCCAGAACCTCTCGGCTCACTACCTGCTGACCGGCTCGAGGATGCCGTGAACGTCCGTCCGGCCACCACGCAGGACGAGCAGGTCCTGCATCAGCTCTCGGACGAGTTCAAGGCAGAGATTCCCGAGCCCTCCGGCTGGTCGACCCGGTCCTGGGAGGACGAATGGACGGCGCTGCAGGCGTCGATCGCTGCCGGGGCGATGTTCGTCGCCGAGGATGCCGATGGTCCCACGGGCATGCTCGAGGCCCAGATCGCCGAACCCGGCCGTTGGCACGTGGAGACCGTCTTCGTCCGCGAGCGCGCACGCCGGGCCGGCGTCGCGAAAGCGCTCCTGCACGCCTGTGCCGAGGCAGCCCGCTCCGGCGGTGCGACCCACATCTCCCTCGGCGTTCTCGTCACGAACAGCGTTGCCGAGACGGTCTGGCGGCGGCTCGGTTTCGAGCCCGTCGAGCTCGTGCTCGCCCAGCCGCTCGACTCGCTCGACGGCCGGCTCGGACCCGCGCCGGCCGGCCCGTCCCGCGCGTCGATCCATGCGAAGACCGACGACAGGATCTCGGTCGATCGCGCAGTCGCGGAGGTCGTACCGCGTCTCGTGAACCCGGCCGTGACGCAAGAAGCAGGCGGCTGGATCCGCATCTCGGCCGACCTGCTCGACTCGGAGCGGGAGCTTCAGATGGCGCTTGCCGCGAACATCTCCGACCGGTTGGGCGCCGCGGTTGTCGCGCTTGCCCTGGAGCAAGGCGAGGTGGTTCGCTTCAGGCTGTACGAGCGTGGGCTCATGCTCGACGAGTATCTCTCGGTTCCGACCTACTACGAGGCGCTCGACACCGGCGACGCACTTGCCCTCCACGCCAACCCGACGCTCGTTGCCCGCTTCACGGGCGCCGACCGCGATGACGTTCGCCGCGTTGCGAAGACGGCGGACAACCCGGCCGACCTCCCGCCGGCGGACACGCTGTATGCGGACATCGCGAAGCTCATGGGCTTGACGCCGTGAGGCTGATCGACGCGGCCCGCTGCCCGTTCTGCGCGCGCGTCCGGCTCGTGCTCGCGGAGAAGGCGGTTACGTTCGAGACGGTGGAGATCGACCTGGGCAATCGACCTCGATGGGTCTACGAGCTGAACCCGGCCGGCAAGGTCCCGATCCTCGAGGACGAGTTCGTGCTCCCTGAGTCGGACCTGATCATGGAATACCTCGAGGAGCGCGTTCCCGAGCCGGCGCTCCTGCCGTCGGAGCCAAGGGCCCGCGCCGAGGCGCGACTCGCCGTTTTCCGGTTCGACGAGCTGCTCGGCAAGCAGTACTACCGGCTTCGTCGGGGTGAGGAGAACACCGTCGCCGAGCAGCTCGAGACGCTGCCCGTCGGCAACAGCCTGTTCGTCGACTTCGCCTATCTTCCGTGGGTGATGAGGCTGCGGGAGCTCTACGGGGTCACGCTGCCTGCGAGGTTGGAGTCGTGGCTCGAAGGCCTGCTCGACAGGCCGCCGATCGCGGCGGAGCTGGCCGTCGTCCGGGGGCTCGCGTGACGGAGATCGACTCGGCCGAGCTTGCCGGCCGCCTCGGCGAGGTGCGTGTGGTCGATGTCAGGCGGGCGGAGGAGTACGACGGCTCGCTCGGAAACCCCTGCGACCCGCGCCAGGGACACGTGCCGGGGGCCGTGAACCTGCCGATCGAGGAGCTCGTGTTCCTCTCCGGCGACGAGGTCAGGGAACGCCTCGGGCTCGAGGAGGGTGCGGAGGTCGTGGCCTACTGCCACGGCGGCTCGCGTTCTGCGACTGCCGTCCAGATTCTCCGGAGCCTCGGCTACGAT
The DNA here is from genome assembly GCA_036271235.1 of Gaiellaceae bacterium. Lineage (GTDB taxonomy): Bacteria > Actinomycetota > Thermoleophilia > Gaiellales > Gaiellaceae > PALSA-600. The sequence goes on along the minus strand of DATBBA010000078.1, from coordinate 18,376 downwards.
GCGAGGAACTACTCGGGCTCCTGGCACGAGTGGTCGAGAACCGATCTTCCGCTCGAAACGTAAATCTCACGTGGATCCGATCAAGGCTGGCGCCTCCGTGCTCGTGCTTCTCGCGGCCCTTGCGGTGAGCGGTGTCGCGGCTGCGCGCACGCCGACGCCGGCCCAGAAGGCTGCGATCGTCGCGGCGTTCCGGAGCCAGCAGGGAGACGTCGCGATCCAGAAGATCCAGCTCTCCTCGACGAATCCCGGGTTCGCGATGATGAACTGGGGCTTCGCCGTCCGGGGGATGACCGCGTTCCATACCAGTCTGATGGCGCGTTCCGGCAAGACCTGGAAGGTGCTGTGGACGCGCGATGTCCAGGATCCCGCAAATGGCGCCTGCGTGTACGTGCCCGGGCCGGTCGCCAGGGATCTGCTCGGCGTGAACTGCCCGCCGCCAGCCAAGCTCCGTGCGCGCGCTGCGACCGTCAGCGAGCGGGGCCTCATCGGACGCGGCTTCCGCAAGAGCTCGCTCACCCCGTATGCGAAGAGCGCGACCAGCCTCAGCCACGTCTGCGTGTCGAACGCCGACCCGAGCTGGGCGGCCGCCGTGGCAGCCTTCCCATCGGGCGATTCGGTCTATGTCTTCTTCCGTCACGGAAAGCGATGGGCTCCCGCGTTCGAGTCGGTGCTCCAGCAGGGCACCCCTCCGCCGTCCCTCGTCGTGCTGTCGCTCGCCACGTGCGTCGGCTACGACCCGGCTGCTTTCTGAGCTCGTCCGCGCTCTCGCGGATTTGAAGCCGGCCCGCGCCGCGCTTCGGAACCTGCTTGTGTTGCATGCCACGAAGTCCCGGACAGGGTTTGCAACGTGCAACGCAAGCGGATCTGGCCTTGCGGTCGTGGCGCTGATTCCGGTTCTCCTGACGGCGGCGATCCGGGTGGGTTCGGCCCCGGCCGTCGTAGCGGGCGGGTGCGCCGCGCCACGGGCCACGGCGGCCTACGCCGCGAAGGTGACGCGCGCGCTTGCCTCCGGTCACGATCTCTGGGGTGATGCGCTCCTCAAGTCGCCGGGCGGTCCGACCTTCCTGGGAGCGAGCGGCCACCTTGCACCGATTCTCTACGCCCGATCGGCGAAGGGGCGGCCGCTCACGCGGTCGGGGGTCTACTACCTGCCGTTCTCGGAGCCGGAAGGGTCGCTCGGGGCAGGGACGGTGGCCCTGCACGTGGCCGACGGGAGCGAGATCATCTCGAACCGCGTGGGCGGCCCGGCGCTCGAGGTCGGCGTCGCAGGCGGCCCGTACGGAAGTTGCGTCTCCCGCCTCGCCCCTGCACGGCTCGCCTCGGGCTGGCTGCCGATTCTCGATACGCGCTACGAGGGCTATTCGCAGGAGTCCTTTGCCGCGCGCATTCCCGAGACCGGCTCGCTCGTGAGCTTCGTCCGGGTGAGCGGGCCCGGGCCGATCCGGTTGACGCCGACCGTTCGGGGTCTGCATCGCTCCGGCGACAGCCTCGTCCGCGGTTCGCGGACCTACCTCGTCTTCGGTGCCGGAGCGCACTGGACCGGCGGCTCGCTCGTCTTCTCGGGACAGAACGCCTACGCGGCGTGGATCGTGCATCCCGGGCACGTGAAGCCGTTCGTGCTCGACGCCACTCGCTACGCGGCGGCCCGCGCCTCGATCGGCGCCTTCTGGCGGTCGCAGCTCGCCGAGGGCGCGACCTTCGACGTTCCGGAGACGCGGGTGATGGACGCCGAGCGGGCCCTTCTCGTGCAGAACCTCGAGCTCTCGTGGCGCTACAGCATCGGCAACCCGTACGAGGAGTTCTCGTTCCCGGAGAGCATCGACGGTGCGCAGGTGATGACGGAGCTCGGCTTCGCCCAGGTCGGCCGCTCGATCCTGCGGGTCTCTCTCACGCGCCGAGCCACGCCGTATCCGGGCTGGACGATGGGCGAGAAGCTGCTCGGGGCAGCGGTGTACGAGCGACTCACGGGCGACACCGGTTTCCTCGGGTTCGCGGACTCCAAGCTCGCGGCCTATGTCGCCGCGCTCGGCCGGAGGCAGCAGGCCGGCGGCCTCCTCCAGCCCGAGCACTTCTCCTCCGACATCACGGACGCCGTTCGGGGGCTTCACGCCCAGGCGGTCGCCTGGCAGGGGCTCACCTCGATGGCCGCGGTGTGGAAGAGCGCGGGCCATCCGAAGCAGGCCGCCCGGGCGACCGCGATCGCGGCCCGGCTCTCGGCCGGCCTGCGGCTTGCCGTCGAGCGCTCGGAACGGCGGCTTCCGGACGGATCGCTCTTCCTGCCGATGCGGCTCGATGCAGGCGAGCAGCCGTATGCGTCGGTCACCGAGTCGCGCGCCGGGAGCTACTGGAACCTGGTGGCGCCGTATGCGCTGGCGTCGGGGCTCTTCCCGCCCGGCGGCGCCCAGGCGAAGGGCGCGCTCGCGTATCTCCTGCTGCACGGCTCGAGGCTGCTCGGGCTCGTTCGGGCGGGCGGGTACGCCCTCTACGGGCCGGGTGCGACGACGACGCTCTCGGGAACGGATCAGGTCTACGGCGTGAACGCCGCACGGTTCATGGCGGCGATGGGCGAGCCCGATCAGCTCGTGCTCAGCCTCTACGGCCAGCTCGCGGACGGGATGACCCAGAACACCTTCGTCGCCGGCGAGGCGGCGAGCGTCGCTCCGCTCGACGGGCTGCGCTACCGCGCGATGTACCTGCCACCGAACAGCGTCTCGAACGACGCGTTTCTCGAGACGCTGCGCCTCATGCTCGTCCAGGAGGCCGCCGGCGGGCTGCGGCTGGCGTTCGCGACGCCGCGCGGCTGGCTCTCGCCGGGGAAGCGGATCGCGGTCGCAGGCGCCCCGACCGGATTCGGGCCGCTCTCCTACACCCTCCAGGCCTCCGCCCACGAGGTTCGGGTGCATCTCGATCCGCTCTCGAAGCGGCCGGGCTCGATCGAGCTGCGCCTCCGGCTTCCGGCCGGCCGCCGGATCCGCTCGGTCTCGCCGCGCGCGCGGTTCGACTCCTCGAGCGGGACGATCGATCTACCCGTGACGCGCGCCCCACTCGACCTGACGGTGCAAACGACGTAGAGTCAGACGATGCGGGGGGTCTGGGTTCTGGTCGTCGGCGTAGCGGCAGCCGTGTTGATTGCCGGCGCCTCGGCGCACACGCGGACGCCTAGCTCCGTCGTGGTCGGGAAGCTCCGGATCTGGAAGATCGCCTATCGCGCGCACAACGGACAGCGCCGGAACGCCTACGTCGTGCTGCCGGTCTCCTACCGTCCCGGTCACGCGCCGCCGATCCCGCTCGTGATCTCGCCGCATGGCCGTGGCGTCAGCGGCCGGACGAACGTGAAGCTCTGGGGGCAGCTCCCCGCGGTCGGCGGCTTCGCGGTCGTGAGCCCGGACGGCCAGGGGCGGCTGCTCGGGAACTACTCCTGGGGTTCGGCGGGCCAGATCGACGACCTCGCGCGGATGCCGCAGATCGTCCATTCGACGCTGCCCTGGGTGCACATCGACTCGCACCGCATCTACGCCTACGGTGGCAGCATGGGCGGTCAGGAGACGCTCCTCCTGCTCGCCCGCCATCCGCACCTGCTGGCGGGCGCCGCCGCCTTCGATCCCGTGGTCGACTTCGCAATGCAGTACCACGAGTTCCCCAAGCTCGGCTGCACCGCGACGTGCCGGAAGACCTGGGACGGCCCGGTCGGGCGCTCGCTGCAGGAGCTGGCGCGAGCCGAGCTCGGCGGCTCGCCCGCGAAGGACCCGCAGGCCTACGAGCTGCGGAGCCCGATCACCTACGTGCGCGCGATCGCGTTCTCGCGTGTGCCGCTGCAGGTCTGGTGGAGTCCCCGGGATCAGATCGTGATCGACCAGCAGCGCCAGGCCGGTCGACTGGTGAAGACGATCCGTGCGCTCAACCCGCGCGCCGCGCTCGTCGGCTTCACGGGCGGCTGGCGGCACTCGGCCGAGATGCGGGCGAAGACGCGCCTTCCGCTCGCGCTCGAGGTGTTCGGGCTGCTGCCCAAACAGTACGGCCGGTTCAGCGGCCTTCGCCTGCGGTAGCGAGGAACGCCAGGCAGAGCGCACGTCCGAGTCGGTGCCACCTGTCGATCTTGGCCTCGAGCTCCCGCTCGATCTCGGCGAGTGGCACGGGGAGGCTCACCTCGTCGTCCTCGAACCAGCGCAGCACCTGGCCCCGCCGCGCCTCGGGATGGAACTGCACCGCCCAGGCCCGCTCACCGATCCGGTAGCCCTGTGGCTGGAGCTCGGAGGAGACGAGCTCGACGCCGGCGTCCGGGACGGCGAAGCCGTAGCTGTTTCCGACGAGCGCCTCGAACCGCTTCGGCAGCACCCCGACTACCGGGTCGCGGGCGCCCTGGTCGGTGAGCCAAACCTCCCGGAACCCCGCCTGCCGGGCGGGCAGCTTCGCGACCTTCGCTTCGAAAGCGTGCGCCAATGCCTGCGCCCCGAGACAGATCGCGAACAGCGGCGTCTCGACGGCGACGAGCTCGCGCAGGAGCTCGTACTCGTCCTCGAGCCAGGGATGCTCGGCCTCCTCGCCGACGTTCTGGTGCCCGCCGAGGACGAGCGCCGCGTCGAACGTGCCGCCCGGCCGCGGCTCGACGCCCATCTTCCACTCGACGAGCTCGTGCCCCTCGGCGGAGATCACCTCTCCGAAGAGCTCGGGCCGCACCTGCGGGCCGTGGGTCACTGCCAGGACGCGCATCGCTCGAGGAGGCTAGCGTGTGGCCATGGACGTGCTGACGCATCTCATGTTCCAGGACGGAAGAGCTCGCGAGGCCGCCGAGTGGTACGTCTCGCTCACGCCGCGGTCTCGGATCGAGCGGGTGATCGACAACGGCGCAGACGGAACGACCGTCTACTTCAGCCTTGCCGAACGACCCTTCATCGCCTTCGATAGCCCGATCCGACACGACTTCGACTTCACCCCGGCGATGTCGGTCTTCGTGCGGTGCGACGATGACGACCAGGTTCATCGCCTCTTTCGAGAGCTCGCCGTCGACGGTGAGGTGAAGATGCCGGTAGCCGACTACGGCTTCAGTTCGTGCTTCGGCTGGACGACCGATCGCTACGGCGTCTCATGGCAGATCGGACGAAACGATCGCGAACCAGGCCCCGCCTGAGGCGTGGCGATACCGCTCGAGGCGCGGGTGCATGAGCGGCATCACGCCACCGGCACCGCTTCTTCCTCGAGTAGGCGCCGAAGCAGCTCGGCCCCCGCGGGGGCCTGCGCCACGCCGTCGGTCTGGTTGTTGTTGTTGAAGAACGCGAAGGTCTGCTCGGCGGCAGAGGAGAGCTCACGGAGTGGCTCGACCCAGCCTGCGAGCTCCTCGGAGCCGTACGTGTAGTCAAAGCGCTCGGCTGCTCCGCCGCCGCGCTTGTTCCAGGTGGCGGCGTTCCGGCCGTGGTAGCGGACGTAGGCGATCGGGCCCGTGACGGCCAGGAGCGTCGAGGGGACGTTCGCGGCGTCGAGCCGGGGCGCATCCACGACGACCAGGGACATCTTCCGCTCTTCGAGCCAGGAGAGGAGCTCCGCGCGCCGCTCCTCCGCGAACCAGTCGCGATGGCGGAACTCGACGAGCATCTCGGCGTCGCCGAGCTGGTCGCGCGCCCACTCGAGGTAGTCGAACGACGAGGGCTTCGGGACGATGTAGGGCGGCATCTGGAAGAGGATTCCGCCGAGCTTCCCGGCCGCGCGAAGCGGTTCGAGCGCGCCGAGGAACTCACGGAAGACGACCGCGCGCTGCTCCGGCTCGGGGCGGTCGACGCGGCCGCGGGAGTCGAGCGGCATCCCGTCGCGCAGGTCGGGTGGGAGCTGCTCGAGCTTCACGGGATGACGCGTCATCAGCCCGAACGCCTTCACGTGCATCGTGAAGCCGGCGGGCGTCCGGTCGGCCCAGTTCTGCACCATCTGCTCGTCGGGGACGCGGTAGAAGGTCGAGTCGACCTCGACCGTCGAGAACCGCTCGGCGTACCAGGCGAGGCGCTCCTTCGCCGGCAGCCCCTTCGGGTACCAGTACTTGTTGAGCGCGTCGTCGGCCCACGAGCATGTTCCGATCCTGACGGGTTCAGGCAACCCGGAAAGCCTACGAGGTCGGCAGCAGGCCCCGACCGTAGAATCGCCGAGATGGATGCGAGACCGATCGGCGTGTTCGACTCCGGGGTGGGCGGCCTGACCGTTCTCCACGAGTGCCTCGTGACGATGCCGAACGAGGACTTCGTCTACCTCGGCGACCACGCGCGGCTGCCGTACGGCCCGAGGCCGCTGCCCGAGATCGCGCGTTTCGCCCACGAGATCGCCGTCTATCTCGAACGGCACGGCGTGAAGCTGATCGTCGTCGCCTGCAACGCCGCAACCTCGGCCGCGTTGCCGGCGCTCCAGGCGACGATCCCGGTACCCGTGATCGGCGTGATCGCACCGGAGGCCGCCGCGGCCGTCCGCGCCACGCGCAACCGCAGGATCGGCCTCCTCGCAACACAGGCGACCGTCACCGCCGGGCGCTACCGCAACCTCGTCCTCTCCCTCGACGCCGGCGTCCGCTTCACAGCCGTCCCCTGCCCCGAGCTCGTGCCGCTGATCGAGTCGGGCGCACAGACCGTCGATGCGGTTCGCACCTACGCCGTCCCGCTGAAACAGGCAGGCTGCGACACCGTGATACTCGGCTGCACCCACTACCCACTGATCCGACCGGTTCTCCAGCGCGTCTTCGGTCGCGACGTGACGCTCGTCTTCTCGGCCGAGGAGACCGCCCGCGAGGTCGACGAAACCCTCCGTCGCAAGGGCTGGGAGAACGCAGCCGATCGCGAGGGCGCCTACAGCTTCCTGACGACCGGCGATCCAGGCGTGTTCCGCGCAAGCGGCGAGCGGTTCCTGCAGTTGCCGCTCGGAGAGGTAACCCGCGTGTCGGTGGCCGAGCTGGAGCGGGCCGCATGAGCCGTCCCGACGGGCGCCGTCGCGACGAGCTCAGGGCGATCACCGCCGACCCGGCGTTCCTCGAACAGCCGCACGGGATGGTGCTCTGGAGCCAGGGGAAGACGCGGGTCCTCTGCACCGCGAGCGTCGTCGAGAACGTGCCGCGCTGGCTGTACCGCAGCGGCCGGGGCTGGGTCACGGCCGAGTACTCGTTGCTCCCCGCCTCCACGGGAGACCGCACGGATCGCGAGGCGGCCCGCGGGAAGCAGGGCGGGCGCACCGTCGAGATCCAGCGCCTCATCGGCCGGGCGATCCGCGGCGTGATCGACTTCGAGGCACTCGGGGAGCGCACCGTCCATCTCGACTGCGACGTGCTCCAGGCCGACGGCGGCACCCGCTGCGCCTCGATCTGCGGCGCCCAGGTCGCGCTCGCTCGAGCGCTCGACCGCTTCGGCCTCTCGAAGGCGCTCACCGGTTCGGTCGCGGCCGTCTCGGTCGGGATCGTCGGCGGCGAGCCGCTGCTCGACCTCGAGTACACCGAGGACTCGGCCGCAGACGTCGACCTCAACGTCGTGATGACCGGGACGGGGCAGTTCGTCGAGGTCCAGGCGACCGCCGAGCGCGTCCCGTTCAGCCGCGACCAGCTCGACGAGCTGCTCGACCTCGCGGCCGGCGGCATCGAAGACCTCGCGGCGCTTCAGCAGGACGCGATCGCCGTACCCCGTGACTGACGCGTCGTGAGAATCGAGGCGATCCTCGCGTCGGCGAACCGCCACAAACTGGACGAGCTCCGCGACGCGCTACCCGGCTGGGAGATCGAGCCGCTCGAGGCCGACGACTGGCCTGAGGAAACGGGGGAGACCTACTACGAGAACGCGCTGATCAAGGCGCGCTTCGGCCGGACGCTCGCTACGCCCAGGCTGTGGGTGCTCGGCGAGGACTCGGGGATCGAATCCGTCGCGCTTGACGGCGCTCCCGGCCTGCACTCGGCCCGCTGGGCTCCGGGGCTCGACCAGGCAGACGCCCTGCTCGAGCGGCTCGCGAACGATCCGGAGCGCAAGGCGCGGATGGTCACAGAGCTCGTGGCGCTCGCCCCGGACGGCCGCGAGCTCCGCGGCTCGGGCGTGCTCGAGGGCACGCTCGCCACCGAACGCCGCGGTGAGGGCGGCTTCGGCTACGACCCGATCTTCATCCCCGACGGCGATACCCGCACGGTCGCCGAGATCGGCGATGCCTGGAAGCGCCGCAACTCACACCGCGCCCGAGCCGCCCAGGCCCTCGAGGCTGCGATCGTCGCCGGCGGGGGCGACCACCCGTGAGCGGAGGTGGAAGTTGACCTCCGCGCCGAGCACGATCACGTTCGACATCACGTAGAGCCAGACGAGCAAGACGACGGGGCCCGACAGCGTCTCCAGCACCGGGTTGTGCTTCGAGATGTGCACGTAGACCGGCAGGAACTGGAAGGTCGCCTCGAGCAGAACCGCGGCCACTGCCGCGCCGGGAACGACCTCGCGCCACGAGAGCTTCAGGTTCGTCAGCACCACGTAGGCGGAGGTCAGGAAGACGAACACGCCGACGAGCGAGACCGTCACCGCGAGCAGGTAGGCGACGACGACGTTTTCCGAGAGGCCGGTGTAGCGCTTCAGGAGCTCCACTCCGATCGAGCCGATCACGAGCGAGCTGAAGAGGAACGCCAGCGAGAAGATCATCATCACGCTCGCGAGTGCCTTGCCCCGCAGAAACGGGCGGTTGGGGCGGGCGTAGACGATGTTGAACGCGCTCTCGAGCACGCTGAAGAGCGAGAGCGATGACCAGAGCAGAAACGCCGCGCCGACGATCCCGAGCGCCGCAGAGTTGTGCTGGATCGCGCGCACGGCGTCGAGGATGGAGTCGATCGACGTGCTCGGAAAGGTGCGGTGCAGCTCCCGGACGAAGAACGAGCCGGAGTCGGCGTCGTTCGTCGTCCCGAGCAGCGCCAGCGCGAGGAAGAGCAGCGGCACGAACGACAGCAGGGCGAAGTACGCGATCATCGCCGCGAGGTGCGTCCCACGGTCTGCGAAGAACTTCCGCAGGATCGTCGCCATGGGCGGCAGTATGCTCAGAGCCATGGATGCCGCTCAGGCGCTCGCCGACCTCACCGAGATCTCGTCCCAGGTTGCCCAGGTCGCGATCCTCGACCGGGACGGCTCGGTCCTCGCCACGACGGCGCGCGACCCGTCGCGCGCCGAGCGGTTCGTCGCAGCCGCACGGAAGCTTCTCGACCAGGCCGAACGGCTCGCGCTCTCGCGCGGGCTTGCGGAGCTGAGCCAGCTCGAGGCCTCCACGCTCGACGGCAGCGTCTTCGCCGTTCGGCGCGACGGCCGGCTGATCGTCGCGACCACGCGCTCCGACCCGACGGTCGGGCTGATCTTCTACGACCTCAAGCACTGCCTCGGGAGCATCGACGTTGCTCCTGCGGATCAGCCCGCCAACGGGGCGTCCGCCGCGGACGCTCCCAGGCCGCGCAGGAAGGCAGACACCTCTGCGTAGGTCGCTCACAGTCCTCGTGCTGCTCGTCGGCTCGGCCGTCGGCTCGATCCTCTACCGCCGCCGATCGGCCAAGCGGATCGAGCGTGTCGAGCTGTACGCCGGCGACGGGGCCATGGTCTCGCTGCCCGACGGCTCGATCGAGGCGGAGGAGATGCTCGGGCTCGCCCGCGACCTGCTCGCGGTTCCGGGCAGCTGATGTCCGAGCTCGCCGGCTCGATCCGTGAGGCCGCGCTCCTCGAGGGCGACTTCCTGCTGCGCTCGGGAAGGCGGAGCAACTACTACCTCGACAAGTACCGCTTCTCGACCCGTCCCGACCTGCTCGGGGCGCTGGGCGCCGCAATCGCGGCCGCCGTCCACCAGCACGAGCCCGCTGCCGTTCGGCTCGCTGCGCCGGAGCTCGGGGCCGTGCCGCTCGCTGCTGCAGCCTCGCTCGCGGCCGGTTTGCCCTTCGTGATCGTGCGGAACGCCCCGAAGGACCACGGCACCGGAAACCGGATCGAAGGGGTCTTCGAGCCCGGGGAGCTCGTGTGCCTCGTCGAGGACGTCGTCACCGCAGGGGGAGCCGCGCTCGAGGCGGTTGAGGCTCTACGCCAGGCAGGGCTTCAAATTTCGACTGCCGTGTGCGTCGTCGACCGTGAGGAGGGAGGCGCGGATGCGCTCGCGAGAGCCGCCGTCAGGCTCCGGCCCCTGATGCTCGCCTCGGAGGTCCTCTCCGCCTGACCCCAGGCGCATGGTTGAGCGATATCCGATCCCCTTGTTAGGGTTCCGGCTCAAGGTCTGACTAATCGGAACCCAACCAGGAGGAAGGCTTTGACCAAGCAGGAGTTCATCCAGAAGGTCGCCGGCAAGAGCGGCCTGTCGAATCGCGACGCCGGGAAGGCCGTCGATGCCTTCATGGAGTCGATCACCGAGGCATTGAAGGCAGGCGACTCGGTCAACTTCACGGGTTTCGGCAAGTTCTCGGCAGCCGCTCGCGCGGCCCGCATGGGTGTCAACCCGCGGACAGGCGAGCGTGTCCAGATCGCCGCGACGACCGTGCCCAAGTTCAGCGCCGGGAGCCAGCTGAAGGCAGCGCTCAAGGGTTAAGGGCCCGCGCAGAAATACCTGGCGGATCGGTGCGGCCACTCCACGGCGCCGGGCACCGCCCCCGAGCTCGCAATAGGTCAACTATTGACCCCGCTCGGGTGCGGTGCCCGGCATTCACGGATCAACCACCCCAATCGGTCACGTATTCCTCCACGCGCCCTCAAGGGCCCGCGCAGAAATACCTGGCGGATCGGTGCGGCCACTCCACGGCGCCGGACACCGCCCCCGAGCTCGCAATAGGTCAACTATTGACCCCGCTCGGGTGCGGTGCCCGGCATCCACGGATCAACCACCCCGATCGGTCACGTATTCCTGAACACGCCCCTAGGTAGTCCTTCTCCGTTCGAACACCGAGGGCCGCAGCTTCATGCGGCCCTCGGTTTTTTCTGGTGCCGCCCGCGTCGGGTGCGGTCTCTAAGCTTGAAGCGATGGCTGTCGCGACGCTCACCTTCGGCGACCGGGTCGCCGCCGAGGTCGAGCGCAAGCGAAGCCAGCTCGTGGTCGGGCTGGATCCGATCCCGGATCTCCTCCCGGTCGAGCTCCGCGGCGACGTCACGCGCTTCTGCTGCGGGATCGTCGATGCGGTTGCTCCGCACGTCGTCGCCGTGAAGCCGCAGCTCGCCTTCTTCGAGGCTCTCGGCCCCGCAGGGTTCGTCGCCTTCGCCGAGACGTGCGCCTACGCACGCCGCGCCGGGCTGCTCGTGATCGCCGACGGAAAGCGCGGCGACATCGGCTCGACCGCCCGCGCCTACTCGGCCGCCTACCTCGACGGAGACGACTCGCACGCCGACGCGCTCACCGTCAACCCGTGGCTCGGGCGGGAGTCGATCGAGCCGTACCTCGCCGCGGCGCGCCGCTCCGGCAAGGGCATCTTCTGCATCGTCAAGACCTCGAACGCGGGCGGCGACGTCCAGGACATGACGCTCTCCGACGGCCGCCCGGCCTGGCACGGTGTCGCGTCGCTCGTCGCCGACTGGGGCTCCGACCTCGTGGGCGAACGGGGACTGTCCGCAGTCGGGGCGGTCGTCGGGGCGACCCACCCACGTGCGGTCGCCGAGGCCCGAAAGCTGATGCCGCAGTCGATCCTCCTGCTTCCCGGAGTGGGCGCACAGGGGGCGAAGACGGGCGACCTCGAGCGGGCGTTCATGAGCGGCCCGGCGAGCGCCCTCGTCGCGGCGTCGCGTTCGATCATCTACGCCTTCCGCGACGGCGGCGAGGATTTCCGCGCCGCCGCCGGCGCCGAGGCGGCGAGACTTCGGAACGAGATATGGACCGTCTCGGGGTGGTAGCCGCCGTGGGCGGACGCAACTGGCGGGTGTATGCGGGCCCTGCGGCATTCCTGCTCGCGGCCACGATCGCGGTTGCCCTGATCCGCTCGCAGCTCCACGGCAACTCCCACACCGCGGCGCCGCTGAAGCCACCCGTCACGCGTGCGACGGCCACTCACCGGCCGGCTGCGCACCGTCTGTACGTCGTCCGGGCCGGGGACACGATCGAGGCGATCTCGGTGAAGCTGCACGTGCCGCAGTCACGGATCCTCGCGCTCAATCCGAAAGTCACGCCGACGGCGCTCTTCATCGGCGAGAAGCTGCGGCTGCGATGAGGGCCCTGCTCGCCGCCGCGGCGATCGCGGCGGCCTGCTGCGCCGCAGGATCGGCAACCGCCGCGGGGAACGGTGCCGGACCGCCCAACGTCGATGCGCGCGCGTGGCTCGTGATGAACCCCGTGACCGGCGAGGTGCTGGCCGAGCACGACGCGCGCTACCAGGTCCCGATCGCGTCGATCACGAAGCTGATGACGATGATCGTCGTCCTCGAGCACCTGAAGCTCACGGACGTCGTGCACGTCGACCCGCGCGCCGCGGCCGTCGGGCAGGAGTCGATCTACCTCAGGGCGGGCCAGGAGCTGACGGTGGCCGATCTCGTCAAGGGCTCGATGATCCAGTCGGCCAACGACGCAGCCGACGCGCTCGCACTTGCGACGGCGCCGAGCTATCCCGCGTTCGCGGCGATGATGAACGCGAAGGCGAAGCAGCTCGGGCTGACCGACTCACATTTCGTCCGGCCCGACGGGCTCGACGCACCCGGCGAGTACTCGAGCGCCCGCGACGTGACGCGCCTCGCGCTCGCGGCGATGAGGCTGGCGCCGGTCCGCCAGGCGGTCGACGAGGTGACCGCCACGATCGCCGACGGCCAGACGCTGCATACCTGGGACGACCTGCTCGGGGTGTTCCCGGGCGTCTTCGGGGTCAAGACAGGCCACACCGACGGAGCCCGCTGGGGCCAGGTCTCGGCGGTCCGGGGTGGAGGCACGACGATCTACGCCACGATCCTCGGCAGCCCGTCTCGCGCCCGTCGCAACGCCGATCTCGAGAAGCTCCTCGCCTACGGGATCGCGCAGTACCGGCGTGTCGATCCGGTCGTCCTGGGGAAGTCGTACGCGATGGTGAAGCTGCCCTACGGTCGCAAGCCCCTGCCGCTCGTCGCCCGGGGGCAGCTCCATGCTGTCGTGCGGGTGGGCGAGCCGCTCACCGAGCGCGTCTTCGCCACCTCCGTCGCGTCGCTCCCCGTGCGCCAAGGACAGGTGCTCGGCCACGTCCAGGTCTGGTCGCGAGGCAAGCTGCTCGGCGAGCGCCCGCTCGTCGCCTCGCGTGCGGTCGCGAAGCCGTCACTGCTCGGCCGCGCCGGGTGGTATGCCGGGCGTACAGTCGACAACGTCGTCGGCATCTTCACGCCATGATCGTCACGGTCACGCTCAACGCCGCGTTCGCGCGCACGATCACCGTCCCGAACTTCCAGCGAGGGCAGCGTCACCGCGCGAGTGCCGGACTACCGCTTGCGGGCGGAAAGGGAATCAACGTCGCACGCGCGCTGAAGGCATTCGGCGTCCCCGTCGTCGCCACCGGCCTTGCCGGAGGCCAGGCCGGCCTGAGGATCGTCGAGCGCCTCACCGCCGAGGCGATCCTCAACGACTTCGTCCGGATCGAGGGCGAGTCGCGCACGACGACCGCGGTCGTCGACCCGACGAACTCGAGCTACACGGAGATCAACGAGTGGGGGCCGGTCGTGAAGCCCGAGGAGCTCGAGCTCTTCGACGGCAAGCTCCGTTACCTCTCGCAGGGCGCGAGCCTCGTCGTGTTCGGCGGGTCGCTGCCGCGTGACGTGCCCGAGGACTTCTACGCGGAGGCCGTGCGCGAGCTCCACCGCCTGCACATCCCCTCGGTGCTCGACTGTGAGGGCGAGGCGCTGCGCCTCGGGATGGAGGCGGAGCCGTTTCTCGTCTCGCCGAACCAGGCCGAGGCGGAGGCGCTCGTCGGGCAGGAGTTCCACGACGACGAGGACTTCCTGCTCGGCCTCGACGGCGTCGCCGACCGTGGTGCGCGGAACGTCATCGTCACCACCGAGGGCGGCTGCTATGCCCTCTTACGCGAGGAGCGCACGATCCATCGCTACCGGGTGGACGCTCCGAGGCTCGAGGCGGTGTCGCGCGTCGGCGCGGGCGACGTCCTGCTCGCGGCCTTCGTCGCTGCCTGGGTCGCCGGTCGAAACCACGAGGAATGCCTTCGCGAAGCGGTCGCAGCCGGCGCGGCATCGGTGCTCGAGCTCGGCGCGGGCCGCTTCGATCCACGCGAGGCCCATCGCCTGCAGGCGGGCGTCACGGTCACCGAGCTCGCCGAAGTCGCCGCTCTCTAGGCCCGAGACGCCATTCCCGGGCGCCGCCCGCCGCCACCGGTATCGTTGGGAAATGGAGACCGGGAGAGTCGAGCGGCTGGGGGAATCGGGGCTCGACCGGTCGGAGAAGTTCGCAAAGGAAGGCCTCACGTTCGACGATGTGCTGCTCGTGCCGGCCGAGTCGGCGGTGCTGCCGAACGCTGTTTCGACTGCCACCCGGCTGACGCGGACGATCGCGCTCGAGATCCCGATCGTCTCGGCGGCGATGGACACCGTCACCGAGGCGAGGATGGCGATCGCGCTTGCCCGCGAGGGCGGGATCGGGATCGTCCACCGCAACCTCTCGATCGCCGACCAGGTCGCCGAGGTCGATAAGGTGAAGCGCTCCGAGTCCGGGATGATCGTCGAGCCGCTCACGCTGCCGCCGTCCGCGCGCGTCGCCGACGCGCTCGAGCTGATGGAGCACTACCACGTCTCCGGTGTCCCGATCACCGAGGAGGGCGGCCGTCTCGTCGGGATCCTGACGAACCGCGACCTCCGCTTCGAGAAGGACATCCGGCAGCCGGTCTCGGCGCTGATGACCTCGCAGAACCTCGTGACGGCCCCGGTCGGCACGACGCTCGTCCAGGCCGAGGAGCTCCTTCATCGCCACCGGATCGAGAAGCTCCCCGTCGTCGACGAGCTCGGCCTCCTTCGCGGCCTGATCACGGTGAAGGACATCTCGAAGCGCATCGAGTTCCCGAACTCGACGAAGGATCCTCAGGGGCGGCTCCGGGTCGGCGCCGCAGTCGGGGTCGGCCCCGATGCGATCGACCGCGCCGAGGCGCTGATCGAGGCGGGCGCAGACGTCCTCGTCGTCGATACGGCGCATGGGCACTCGCGCGGGGTGGTCGAGATGGTGGCGCGGATCAAGGGACTCTCCGGCGAGTTCGAGGTCGTCGCGGGCAACATCGCGACCGGCGAGGCCGCCGAGGCCCTCATCGAGTCCGGTGCGGATGCCGTGAAGGTCGGCGTCGGTCCGGGTTCGATCTGCACCACGCGCGTCGTCGCCGGTGTCGGCGTGCCGCAGCTCACGGCGGTCAACGACGTCTGCGAAGCCGCCGCGGCACACGGCGTGCCGGTCATCTGCGACGGCGGGATGGTCTCGTCCGGCGACGTGGCGAAAGCGATCGCTGCGGGCGCCGACACCGTGATGATCGGCTCGATGCTGGCCGGAACCGACGAGTCCCCCGGAGACGTCGTCTACTCGCACGGTGAGCGGTACAAGGAATACCGCGGCATGGGCTCGATCGGCGCGATGCGCGCCCGCGGCTACTCGAAGGATCGGTATTTCCAGGGCGACGTCGAGGACGTGGAGAAGCTCGTCCCCGAGGGGATCGAGGGGCGGGTCACCTACAAGGGCGCGCTGAACGGCGTCATCCACCAGATCGTCGGCGGCGTGCGCCAGGCCATGGGCTACTGCGGCGCACCGACGATCGAGGCGATGAAGCAGGCCCGCTTCGTCCGGATCACCGGCGCGGGGCTGCGCGAGTCGCATCCGCACGACATCACGATCACGAAGGACGCGCCCAATTACCGCCGGAGCTGAGGTCGTTCAGCTCCACCCGGACCCACATCCGGAGGAGCGGCCCGTCCTCGTCATCGACCTCGGCGGCCAGTACGCGCAGCTGATCGCGCGACGCGTACGCGAAGCGCGCGTCTACTCGGAGGTCGTCTCGCACCGCTCGAGCGCGGCCGAGATCAGGGCGCGGCGCCCGGCCGCGCTCATCCTCTCCGGCGGCGGTGCCTCCGTCTACGCCGACGGTTCACCGCACATCGACAAGGCGATCTACGAGCTCGGCGTCCCCACGCTCGGGATCTGTTACGGGATGCAGCTGATGGCGCTCGACCTCGGCGGCCGGGTCGACCGCACCGGCAGCTCCGAGTTCGGGAAGACCGAGCTCCACGCGAGCGGCGGGCGCCTCTTCGGCGATCTCCCGCCCGAGCAGACGGTCTGGATGTCGCATGGCGACTCCGTCGTCGCGCCCCCCGCCGGTGCGAGCGTCGTCGCCGGCTCGCCGGCCACGCCGATCGCCGCCTTCGAGGACGATGCACACGGCCGCTACGGCGTCCAGTTCCACCCCGAGGTCGTCCACACCCCACACGGCCAGCAGGTGCTGAAGAACTTCCTCTACGAGATCGCCGGCATCAGTCCCGCGTGGACGCCGGCGGCCGTGATCGAGGAGCAGGTCGAGCGAATCCGCGCCACCGTGGGACGCGACAGGGTTCTCTGCGCTCTCTCGGGCGGCGTCGACAGCGCCGTCGCCGCGCTGCTCGTCCACAAAGCGGTGGGCGACCAGCTGACGTGCGTCTTCGTCGATCACGGCTTCATGCGAAAGGGCGAGGCCGAACAGGTCGTCGAGGCCTTCGACGGCCACTTCCACGTACCGCTCGTCCACGTCGCCGCCGAGGAGCGGTTCCTCGCAAAGCTCGCCGGTATCGAGGATCCGGAGGACAAGCGCAAGCGGATCGGCGAGGAGTTCATCCGCGTCTTCGAGGAGGAGGCCCGCAAGCTCGGGAAGACACCATGGCTTGTCCAGGGAACGCTGTACTCCGACGTGATCGAGTCGGGCGGCACCGACGGTGTCGCGGAGACGATCAAGAGTCACCACAACGTCGGCGGGCTTCCGGCCGACATGGAGATGAAGCTCGTCGAGCCGCTCCGGATGCTGTTCAAGGACGAGGTGCGCCGCGTCGGTGAGGAGCTCGGGATGCCGGAACGGATGGTGTGGCGCCAGCCGTTCCCGGGCCCAGGGCTCGCGATCCGGATCATCGGCGAGGTGACCGCCGAACGGCTCGAGACGCTGAGGGAGGCCGACTCGATCCTCCAGGAGGAGGTCCGCCGGGCCGGGCTCTACCGCGATCTCTGGCAGTCCTTCGCCGTGCTGCCCGCGATCCGCTCCGTCGGCGTCCAGGGCGACTCTCGCACCTACGGGTATCCGATCGTGATTCGTGCGGTCACCTCCGACGACGCGATGACGGCCGACTGGGCGCGCCTCCCCTACGACCTCGTCGAGCTCGTCGCCTCGCGAATCGTCAACGAGATCCCGGCCGTCAACCGCGTCGCGCTCGACGTCACCTCCAAGCCGCCTGCGACCATCGAATGGGAATGAAGAGCCTGCTCGCAGTCGGAATGCTGGCCCTCGTCGTCGCA
The DNA here is from genome assembly GCA_036271235.1 of Gaiellaceae bacterium. Classification (GTDB taxonomy): domain Bacteria; phylum Actinomycetota; class Thermoleophilia; order Gaiellales; family Gaiellaceae; genus PALSA-600. The sequence goes on along the minus strand of DATBBA010000078.1, from coordinate 979 downwards.
AGCCAGGCCGGAGCGGCGACGCAGACGATCCGGGTGACGTCGGTCACGCTCGCGATGTCGACGCACGACGCCGCGCCGAAAGGCGCGAGCAAGGGCGACACCGTCACCTACAGCGACCGGCTCCTGAATGCGGGGGCGCAGTTCGGGCGGAAGAAGGGCGCGAAGGTCGGGTCGGACACAGGGACCCTCACGTACACGAGTGCACACACCGCGAAGTTCTCGGGCCGCGCGAAGCTCCCGGGCGGCACCGTGATCCTCCTCGGCCCCGTCTACACGACCTCCGACGGAAGCATCGTCGTGCCGGTAGCCGGAGGAACCGGCAAGTTCTCGAACGTCCGCGGGACGCTCACGGTCGGCCCCGGCAAGAACCACGTGTTGAACACCTACCGGCTCATCCGAACCGGCATCGTCCCACCGGTCGCGTAGCTCCTTTCCAGGCGCTTCGCTTTTGTTTCGCGGATGCGTAAGAATGCCGCGATGCGTATTCCACTAGGTGCCCTCGTGCTGGCCCCGCTCGCGCTGTGGCTCGTCGGCGACGCACAGGCGCAGCGTGTGAGGATCGAGGTCGTCTCGGTCACGACCCAGGCGAAACCGCACGATACTGCGCCGAAGGGCAAGCCGAACAAGGGCGACTCGATCGTCTTCAAGGATCTCCTGATGAACAGCAAGAACCAGTTCGGCAAGGCGATCGGGAAGGCTGTCGCCTACGACCAGGGAACGATCGTCTATACGAGTGCGACCGAGACCACGATGAAGGTGACGGCGATCTTCCCGGGCGTCGGCACGCTCCGTTTCGGGGGGCCCTTCAGGACGAAGCACGGGGTGACGGTCCTTCCCGTCACCGGAGGAACCGGCGCATTCAAGGGTGCGACCGGCACCGTCACGATCGGCTCGGGCGCGACCCGGGCGCCGAACATCTACGTGCTGCAGATCCCGCACGCGTTCGACCTTCACGCAACCGGCGTCGCCTAGAAGCCCG
>DATBBA010000077.1:0-2909 GCA_036271235.1 Gaiellaceae bacterium | reverse complement strand
GATGTCGCGGGGGAACCGAAAGAGGTTCCCCCACGGGCCCCCTCCTACTACCGACACATCACCGGCACTGGACCTCCCGCCGGGGCAAGCCCGGCTCCGGTGAGCACGGAAGCGAGCCTGCCGCCGGAGAGACGATTCAGTCCTTGAGCCAGACGGAGATGTGCGACGGCTCGACGGCTCGGCCGGCGGTTTCGAGGAGGCCGAGCCGCACGGTGTCGAGGTCGACGGCGTCACGGAGGCGAAGGCCGAAGGCGGCGACGAGGGCGTCCGCGTCGTAGCGGGCGCGGTTGAAGCGGCGGTCGACGAGACGCTGGAGGCGTGAGCGAAGCGGCGTGAAGAGCGCGGCGGCCACGAGCGTCGAGGCGGCGACGCCGACGGGCGAGGAGAACGGAAGCACTCGCGTCGTCAGTAACACGAGCCCGACGAACACCGCCGCGAGGGCGCCCGTCAGCAGCGCGTACGAGAGCGTGCGGCTGATCAGATGGTCGATGTCGTACAACCGGTACCTGAGGATCCCGACCCCGATCGCGAGCGGGATCCCGAGCAGTCCGATCGTTCCGGCCCTGCCGACGAAGCCGAGAACCCCGGTCGAGTTCGAAAGGAGCACGGTCGCGACACCGCCGACGACCGCGACCATCCCGCCGGCGACGAGCCACTTCAACTGCTGGCGGCGCTCCCCGGTAGCGCGGCGATACGCCGGGACGCGGCTCACGAGCCACGCGAGCCCGACCGCCGCGAGCAGCAGGAAGAACACTGTCTGCACGACCTGCCACCAGGCCCAGCCCGGCGCTGCGTGATCCATCGCGACCAGACCGCCGCTCGGCTCGATCCGGATCGTGCCCTCGATGACGCTGTCCGCCGCGATCGCAAAGGCCCCGAGCAGCCAGATCGTCCCGACCGTCGCAAGCGCCGCCACCGGCCAGCGCCAGCGCCCCGAGGGGAGGGCCCCATCGGGGAAGAGCACGACCGAGAGCGCGAACAGGAGGATCGCGGGGGCCCAGGCGGGCTCGACGAGCACCGCCAGCCAGCCCAGCGGAAGACCCCCGGCGTGGTGCCGGTAGTCGAGCACCGAGTAGAGCCCCGCGACCTCGCTCGCCACGAGGAAGCCTCCGGCTCCGAGCATGCTCCAGCCGATCGCGTTGCCGGGCTTGCGCCAGGCCACGAGAGCACCGACGGCGGCAAACGCGACGACGAGGAACCCGGAACCACTGGCGAGCGATTGCCCGAGGTGCACGCTGAGGAACACGTCGCAGCCGGCGAGGACAAGCACGACGCCCCCGAGAACCACGACGGTTCGCGGGGTGGCGAGCCGGAAGCGCGGGCGCGCCGCCGCAACCGGAACGGGAGCTGCCGACGTGTTCACCTTGGCCGAATCTAGTTCCTCAGCGTTCCGAAGCCGTTACGAGACGCCGCTGGCTCCCGAACAACCGCTGGCACGGGTCTCCAGAGCCGCAGGGAGGTCAGGAGTTCAGGATCGCGACCACGAGCAGGCCGACGAGCGTCACGAGCACCGCGGCCGGGACGAGGAAGATCCCCCACCAGACCACCGACGCAACCGTCCAGGCCAGCCGCCCGCTCGTACGGGTCGTCGCGACCCGAAGCCCGAGAAGCCCGGCGATCGCCGGCGCGAGCACCCACCAGGTGCCCGTCCAGGCAAACCCGAGCACGACCGTGAGCACGGCCAGCACGAAGAGGATCACGAGGAGCTCGAGCAACTCCGGCCGCGAGAGATGCCGCAGCGGATCGATCATCCCGGAACCACGAGAGGCCGCGGGCGACCTGGTCACGGGCACTCCGAGCGCGTCGCGAAGCCCCGCGCCGCCGTCCTTGTCGAGACCGACCATCAGGCGCAGGACGCAGTACGTGGCGTCGGCGGCACCGCCCTCGAGATGGAGCGGATCGGTGCTGCGATCGACGAGCGTCGCCTCGATCGACTCCGCGACCGCGCGCGCCCCGTCCCGCCAGTCGTCGTCGGCCCCGAGCAGGACGGCCGGCTCGGGCGCGGTGGCGAACTCCGACTTCGAAAGGATGAGGAGGTTCTCGGCAAGAATCGTCGCCTGAGGCTCTGCGACAGCGAATGTCTCGCCTCCTACCTCGAACACCACATCCACGAATCGAGTCTAATCGAGTGGGACGCGGATGAGCCAGGCTCGGGACCAGGCGGCCGCGAGGATGCCTCGGAATGGTGAACTCGCTTGACACGGACGCCTCTGCATGGGATCGTGCGCTCCGCTGCTGCGGGTCGAAGTACGGGGAAAGGAGTAGCGTGGCTCTGGGGCAGGCCCGAGGCACTTTGCGATGAGGGTCTTTCTCGTGGACCCGCACTCGATCTACCGCCGTGGTCTCGTGGCTTGCCTCGAAGGCGCCGACGGGATCGATTCGGTCATGGATTCGTCGACCGCGGCCGCGGCGTGGCTTCAGCCCGATCTGTTCGACGCGGACGTGATCCTCGTCGACCACGACCTCGAGGGCGCGCACGAGTTCATCCGGGAGCTCCGGGTGCGGACGGCCGCGAGCGTCCTCGTCTGCTCGGGCCGCTCGGAACAGCGAGAGCTGCTCGCGGCGGTTCAGGCGGGCGCCGTCGGCTACCTGTGGAAGGAGACGCTCACCCCTGACGCCCTCGTGGCGAGCCTCCGCACGGCGGCAACCGGCTCCGGCGTGATCGCGCCCGACATGCTCGGCGACCTCCTCCGCACGATCGCCCGTGCCTCGAACGAGACACTCGAACCACGCGGCCTGTCGCTCTCCCCGCTGACCGTGCGTGAGCAGGAAGTGCTCCGCCTCGTCGCGGACGGCCACCCCACCCGCGAGGTCGCGAAGCGGCTCAGCTACAGCGAGCGCACCGTGAAGAACGTGATCCACGACGTGGTCACGAAGTTCAATGCCCGCAGCCGCTCGCAGGCCGTCGC
>DATBBA010000076.1:0-97527 GCA_036271235.1 Gaiellaceae bacterium | reverse complement strand
CCCGAGGCGGCCCGGCGGGCGAAGGACTTCCCGCATCAGCTCTCCGGCGGGATGCGCCAGCGGGTGATGATCGGCATGGCGCTCGCGTGCGACCCGAAGCTGATCATCGCCGACGAGCCGACCACCGCTCTCGACGTCACGTTTCAGGCGCAGATCCTCGAGCTGATGATCGACCTGCGCGAGCGGCTCGGGATGTCGATCCTGCTCATCACCCACGACCTCGGCGTCGTGGCCGAGATGTGCGACGAGGTGGTCGTCATGTACGCCGGACGCGTGGTGGAGCGAGGTTCGGTCGCCTCCGTGTTCGGCGCGCCCCAGCATCCCTACACCGAGGCGCTCCTCCAGTCGATCCCGGTGCTCGGGATGACCCAGCACGAGCGGTTGCGCGTGATCCGCGGCACGGTTCCGAGCCCGCTCGACTGGCCGGCAGGCTGCCGCTTCGCCCCGCGGTGCGACTATGCCTTCGAGCGCTGCGAGGAGCAGCCGCCGCTCTTTCCCCTCGAGGACGGGGGCTCGGCGTGCTGGCTCTGCGAGAACGGCCGGCGGGCGAGCACCGGCTCGCAGGTGACGCGCGCGTGAGCACGTCTCCGCCCGAGCCGGGAGGCGGGACTCTCATGGAGGCGCGGGCCGTCCGGAAGTACTTTCCGGTGCAGCAGGGTCTTCTGCAGCGGACGGTCGGTCACGTCCAGGCCGTGGACGGCGTCGATCTCGAGATCAGCCGCGGCGAGACGCTCGGGCTCGTCGGCGAGTCCGGGTGCGGGAAATCGACGCTCGGGCGGACGCTGATCAGGCTGATCGAGCCGACCTCGGGCCAGGTCACGTTCGAGGGCGTCGACCTGACCTCTCTGTCGCGCGCGGAGCTGAAGGAGAAGCGCCGCGACATGCAGATCATCTTCCAGGACTCCGTCGGCTCGCTCGATCCGAGGATGCGGGTGGGCGATGTCGTGGGCGAGGGCCTCGCGGTGCACGGAACCAAGCGCAAGGAGCGGGCGCCGCTCGTGGCCGAGGCGCTCGAGAAGGTGGGTCTCGGCCCGGAGAGCCTGCGGCGCTACCCGCACCAGTTCAGCGGAGGCCAGCGCCAGCGCATCGGGATCGCCCGCGCGCTCGTGCTCCAGCCGAAGCTCGTGGTCGCCGACGAGCCCGTGTCCGCGCTCGACGTCTCGATCCAGTCGCAGGTGCTGAACCTGCTCGTCGACCTGAAGCAGGAGTTCGGGCTCACGTATCTCTTCGTCGCCCATGACCTCGCGGTCGTCGGCTACATCTCGGACCGGATCGCCGTCATGTACCTGGGGAAGGTCGTCGAGCTTGCGCCGGCCGCCGCGCTCTTCGAGAGGCCGCTCCATCCCTACACGGTCGCCCTGCTCTCTGCGATCCCGACGCCCGACCCCGGACGGAAGCGCTCGCGGATCATCCTGAGCGGCGACGTTCCGAGCCCGATCGACCCTCCGAGCGGCTGCCGCTTCCGGACACGCTGCCCGCTCGCCCAGGCGATCTGCGCCGAGGTCGAGCCGCCGCTGACGGACCACGGCGGCGGCCATCGCGCCGCCTGCCACTTCCCCGGAGCCCCGATGCCGGAGCCGACCGAGCGCGCGCATGCGTGACGGCGGGTCGCCGGGGGGCGACGTCCGCCTGCTCCACGACCAGCGCGTCCCGATGCGCGACGGGATCTCGCTCTCGGCCGACGTCTACCTGCCGCTGTCGGGCGGCGCGCTGCCGACGATCGTCCAGTGGACGCCGTACGAGTCGACCCGCGAGCGGTTCATCTCATGGGGCGTCTGGTTCGCGCGTCGCGGCTACGCGGCTGTCGTCGTAGACGTGCGCGGCCGGTACGAATCCGGCGGCGACTTCTATCCGTGGACGAAGGACGGCATCGATGCGCAGGACACGCTCACGTGGGCGGCCGACCGCCCCTGGTCGAACGGCCGGATCGGGACGTGGGGCCGCTCCTACGGCGCGCTCGTCCAGTGGCAGCTCGCGCACCTCGGCCACCCGAACCTCGAGTGCCTCGCACCCCAGGTCATCCACGACGACTACTTCTGGGACGGGTACTTCACCGGCGGCGCCTTTCAACTCGCGCTGACGCTCGGGGCGGGCGCGCTCTGGAGCAGCGCGATGAGCCTCATCACGGGGCCGAGCGCCGCCGACATCGTGCTCAACGACCGCGTGTTCCAGCATCTGCCGCTGATCGAGCTCGACGAGGTCGTTCTCGGACGCAAGGTCGACTACTGGCGCGACTGGTGGGACCACCAGACGAACGACGAGTGGTGGCACCAGTTCCAGCACCGGCCGGAGACCGTGAACGTGCCGATCTTCCAGCAGGGCGGCTGGTTCGACCCCTACTGCGGCTCGCACCTGCGGAAGTTCGCGAAGATCGGGAACCGGGTGCCGAACCGGGTGCTGATGGGCCCGTGGTCACACGAGGAGGAGGTCGAGACCTTCAAGGGCGACGTCGATCTCGGGCAGGCCTCGGTGACCGTGATCCGCGACCACGAGCTCGTCTTCTACGACCGCTTCCTGAAGGACGCCGCCAACGACTGGGAGGACCGGCCGCCGCTCGAGCTCTTCGTGATGGGTGCGAACGAATGGCGCGGCGAGCACGAGTGGCCACTCGCGCGAACGGAGTTCACCCCGTGGTATCTCGGAAGCGGCGGCAGGGCGAACACGCTTGCCGGCGACGGGACGCTCGGTCCCGCCGAACCCGGGTCGGGCGAGCCGGCAGACACCTACGACTACGACCCCGCGAACCCGGTGCCGACGATCGGTGGGGTGAGCTCGGTGCTGACGATGACCCAGGGGGCGGAGACGCCGATCCTGCCGGGCCCACGCGACCAGCGCGTGCTCGAACGGCGCGACGACGTGCTCTGTTACACGAGCGCGGTGCTCGACCGGGACCTCGAGCTCGTCGGGCCGGTCGAGGTCGTGCTCTACGCGGCCTCCAGCGCGAAGGACACCGACTTCATCGTCCGGCTCTCGGATGTCTTCCCGAGCGGGAAGGCGATCTTCATGACGGAGGGAATCCTCCGGGCCCGCTACCGCGGCGGCACCGAGGGCGACACGGTCGAGCTCCTGGAGCCCGGCGAGGTCGCCGAGTACCGGATCCGCTGCTACCCGACGGCCAACGTGTTCGGGCGCGGCCACCGGCTGCGGCTCGACGTCACGAGCTCGAGCTTCCCGCGCTTCTCACGGAACCTGAACACGGGCGAGGACGTGGCGACCGGGACGCGGATGGAGGTCGCACGGCAGACGGTGCTCCACACGACCACCTATCCGTCTCACGTCGTCTTGCCCGTGATCCCTGCCTGAACGCAGTCAGAGCAGCTTTTCGAGCAGCGCGACGTACACGGCGGTCGCGCGCTCGAGCTCGGCGACCTCGACGTACTCGACGTCGGCGTGGGCGCCGACGCCGCCCGGGCCGTGGTACACGGTCGGGATCCCGGCCTGGTGGAAGATCGCGCCGTCGGCCACCACCTTGATCCCGACCGGCTCGAGGGCCTGTCCGGTCACCTCGACGTAGGTCTCACGCAGCGCCTGGACGAGCGGCTCGTCGAGGCCGATCTCGTAGGCGTCCCGGACGAGGCGAAGGTCGAGGTCGATCGTGCAGCCGGATTCGGCGGCGACCGCATCGAGCAGCGCACGGTACTCGCGCTCGACCGCGGTGAGGCTGTTTCCGGGGGCCCACCGGCGTGTGCCGACGATCGTGCACGTCGCGGGAAAGCGGTTGTAGAAGTCGCCGCCGTGCACCTCGCCGACGAAATAGGTCTCAGCTCCGACCCACGGATGCTCCACCGCGGCGAGCTCGTCGGAGCGTGCGCTCACGGCGTCGATCACCTTCGCCGCTGCGACCACCGGATGCGGCGTGCCGGCGGGAGTCTGAAGCTCGTGCGAGGGGCTCCCGGGGCGGGTGATCGTGATCTCGGCGGTCGCCTGGCCCATGTGCGCCACGGCGACGTCGTGCGACGAGAGCTCGCAGACGACCGCCATGTCGGCGCCGAAGCCGCCCTCGCCGAGGAGATAGGTGAGGTCCTCGGCGCGGCCGCCCGGTGCCTCGTGCAGGCCGATCGCCACGATCGCGAGCTCTCCGGCGAACGCACGTCCCGCGAAGGAGCGGGCCGCCTCGAGCGCGCAGACGGCGGCGCCTTTCATGTCCGCCGCGCCCCGCCCGTAGATCCGGCTGCCCTCGATTCGAGCCGGGCCGTCGTGCGGAACGGGAACCGTGTCGAGGTGGACGCAGAGCACGACCCGCGGGCCGGGGCGGTCGCCGTGCAGGGAGGCGACGACGGTCGGCGTCGACGGGAACTTCTCGACGCGAAGGGTCACGTCGAGCCCTGCCTCCTCGAGCCACGATCCGTAGAGGCGGGCGGCCTCGACCGTGTCACCGGTGTGGCTGCGAACCTCGACGAGCTGGAGCGTCTCCGCGGCGAGGCGCTCCGGGCCGGGCCCGTCGCTCACGATCGCGCCTCCCGCGCCACGCGGAAGCCGATGTGACGCTGGCGGCGCTCGGGCCGGCTGCGGCTCCGCATCGCCGAGCGGCCGTGGTCGCTGCCGGGGCTTGCGAACGATCCGCCTCGCAGGACGCGCTCGGTCGGGGCGTCCGGATCCTCGCGGCCGTCACCGGCGTCGTACGGATACGGCCGGTAGCCGCTCGAGACCCATTCCCAGACGTTGCCCGCCAGGTCGAGGAGCCCGTAGGGGCTTGCGCCGGCCGTCCGGCGTCCGACAGGCTCGGTGTCGCCGTACTTGAGGCCGGAGCCGATCGCCGCCCGGGAGAGGTCATCCTCGGCGCCCCAGGGAAAACGGCGGCCGTCGGCGCTGCGGGCGGCCTTCTCCCACTCGGCCTCGGTCGGCAGGCGCCCGCCTGCCCAGCTGCAGAACGAGGCGGCGTCGAACCAGTCGACGAAGACGACGGGATGACCGGCGCGGCCGGGTGGCGGTGATCCGTCCGGCCAGTCGGGCGGCGGCGCGGCTCCCGTGGCGCTCACGAACAGAGCGTACTGCCCGATCGTGACGGGCGTCCGGGCGAGCTCGAACGCGTGCACCTCGACGACGTGCTCCGGCAGTTCGTCGTCGCGCACCGGGCCGCCGTAGGTGACGGGATCGCGGCCGATCGGGTGCTCGCCGCCCGCGATCTCGACCCAGTCGAAGCGAAGCCGGCCCGACCCTTCCGCCGCGGCGGGGCGGAACCCGACATAGGTGTCGCGGGCCGCTGGATGCATCGGGAGCCGATGTGAGGAGCGGAGCTCGTCGGGGCCGTCGAGAAACGAGCCGCCACGGACGACGGGGGCATCGGAGACGCGCTCGGTGACGTTCCCCGCGAGATCGAGCGCGCCGTGTGCGGAAGCACCGGCGGGACACGATCCGACCGGCTCGGGAGCGCCGATCGGACGCGCGAACACTGCGCGGCTCGGCGAGGGAAGCTCCTCGCCCCACGGCCAGAGGCGGTCGTCCCCGCCGCGGGCGGCGGCCTCCCACTCGTGCTCGGCCGGGAGGCGCACTTCGGCCCACGCGCAGAACGCGAGCGTGTCTTCGAGGTTGACGTAGGTGACCGGAACGTCGTCGGGTGCGTCGAGGGCCGCCCACGAGCGCCCGGTTGCCCGGGCGAACTCGCGGTACTGGGCGTTCGTGACGGGCGTCCGTGCCAGCCGGAACGGCGCGAGCCTCACGATGCGGCGAGGCGTCTCGTCGGCGTCTGGCGGATAGGCCGCTGCGGGGTCGCTTCCCATCCGGAACGCCCCGGCGGGAATCGCCTGCCACTCGAGCTCGACGCTATCGCTGATCGGGAATCACCGGCAATACGGCGTGGGAGGGGTGGTCGGCATCCGAGAAGACGGTCTGCTCGGCGGTGATCATCCGGGTATGCGATCCGATCGGCTCGCCCGTGTTCGGGTTGCGCTCGAGCCGGGGGAAGTTCGACGACGAGACGTCGATGCGGATCCGGTGCCCGGCCGCGAACACGTTGCTCGTCGGCGGGAGCTCGAGCTCGACGCGGTAGGGGGTTCCCGGCTCCATCAGCACCTCGTGGTCGAAGCCCTCGCGGTAGCGGGTGCGGATGATCGAGTCGTTGACGAGCATGTCGTAGCCCTCGGGATAGTCCTCGTTCGGCGGGTACACGTCGACGAGCTTCGCGGTGAAGTCGGTGTCGACGGCGCTCGAGGCGATCCACAGGACGACCTTCGCGCGCCCGGTCACCTCGACCGCCTCGGCCAGCGGCTCGGTCTCGTAGACGAGGACGTCGGGCCGCTTCGAAAGCCGCTGGTACGGCTCCCGCGCGGTGAAGTACGCGGCCGACTCCTTCTGGTCGGCGGGGCCCGGCGTCATGATGTTGCGCAGACGGAGGGCGGGGTTGAGGAGCCTTGCCCACATCGGCTCGATGTCCGCGCTCTCGTCGGGGAACTCGCCGACGGCGCAGTAGTTGCCGCCGATCGTCGGTACCGGGTTCTCCGGGTCGTAGGTGAAGTGCCTGGGCTCAGCGCCGGAAGCGGGCATGTCGGCGTCGAGCGAGCCGTCTGCGTGAAGGTAGAAGGTCGTCGCCCGGGCGCGGGCGAGCGGCCACTCTGCTTCGTTCCGCCAGCGGCCTCCGTGGTCGAGCTTTCCGAGCGCGGTCTTGCGGCCGCTGCCGCCGCCCATCACGAAGATCGTCACGGGCGACTCCGCCGCAGGCTGACCCGGTGCGTCGTCGGGCAGCCAGCGGCTGAAGTACTCGAGCTGCTCGTCGAAGTAGCGCTGCACGCCCCAGCGGGATGCCTCGCCGAAGTCGACGTCGAGGGTGTAGGTCGAGTCTCCGCGCATCCCGACGTGGCTCCAGGGCCCGACGACCAGCCGCTGGGGGGCGGAGTTCTTGGCCGTCATCGCCGCGAAGTATTCGGTGTCCGCGTGTGGGAACCCGTCGAACCAGCCGGTCGTCATCGTCACGGGAATGTCCGCGTGGTCCGGCCAGAACCGGGTGAAGTCGTTCTCCTTCGCCGACCACCACTCGTCGTAGGCGCCGCGGGTCGCGTAGTTCTCGAGCGTCTCGTCGAGAGCGGGCACGTGGCGCAGGGCAAGCGTGTCCTTGCGCCAGGGCCAGCCCCACATCAGCTCCTTCAGGTTGCGAAGGTCGTCCCAGACCTCGCGCTGCTTCTCCCAGTCGCCGGTGACATCCTGGGCATCGGCCGCATGGATGTAGAGCGCCCAGAACATGTGCAGCTGCATCGCGCCGCCCTCGCGCGTCTGGTTGATGTACGTATTCGTCGGCGTGGCGTCGGGCCAGATCGCGGTGAGGTGCGGCGGCCGTTCGAGTGCGGCGCGGACCTGCACGATCGCGGCATAGGAGCTGCCGACCATCCCGACCCGGGTGTTGCTCCAGGGCTGCGCCGCGATCCACTCGATCGTGTCGTAGGCATCCTCTCCCGTGTGCGGGGTCGCGCTGTGGAAGTACTGCTTCGTCCCCTCGGAGCGATGACGGTCGCGCAGGTCCTGCAGCACCACGGCGTAGCCCTTCGGGACGAAGAAATCGGCGATCTCCGTGTAGCGGCGTTCGCCCTTGTCGTACGGAGTGATGCAGACGATCGTCGGGAACCGCCCCGGCGCGACCTCGCCGTCCCGCGCAGGTCTGTGGAGATCGGTCGCGAGCTTGATCCCGTCTCGCATGGGAACCATGACGTCCTTCGACACGACGATGCCGTACTCGGTACTCACACTGCCTCCCGTTCGATGATGAGGTTGCCCTGCACGTCCACACGGATCCCGTAGCCGGGATGGAGGACGGTGGTCGAGTCGAACTCCTCCACGATCGCGGGGCCGCGAAGGCGGGCGCCGGCCGGGAGGGCGTAGCGGTCGTAGATCGGGCAGTCGACATAGCCCTGGGATTCGGCGAAGTACACCGGACGGCTCTCCTTCGGCTCGGGTGCTGCGCCGGGGTCGAGCTCCCGCAACGGCGGCTTCGCGATCCTGCCGACCGTCGTCAGGCGCAGGCTCACGCACTCGACGGGCTCGGTCTCGGCGCTGAAGCCGTAGGTGCGGTCGTGCTCGGCGTGGAACCGCGCGAGCAGCGAACCCGGTGTCGATTCCGTGAACGGTGCGGGCGCGCCGATCGTGAGCTCGTAGCTCTGCCCCACGTAGCGCAGGTCGATCTGGCGCACGAACTCGGTCGCGTCGCTCGCCACTCCCTCCTGCTCGAGCTCGGCCGCGCCTGCCGCCTCGAGCGACGCGTATGCCGCCTCGATCGCCGCCGGGTCGAGCTCGGCGAGCCGGCGGATGATCGTCGTCGCCGCGTCGCGCTTGAGGTCGGTCGTCAGGAGCCCGGTTGCAGAGAAGATCCCGGGGCTCGCGGGAATCAGCACGGCGGGCATCTCGGCGTCGCGTGCGAGTGCGTTCGCATGCACCGGGCCCGCGCCGCCGAAGCCCACGAGCAAGAAGTCGCGCGGGTCGTAGCCCCGCTGCACCGAGATCAGGTGCAGCGCGTTCACCATTGCCGCGTTCGCGATCTCGACGATCCCGTTCGCGGCCTCGACGACGTCGAGGCCGAGCGGCTTCGCGCAGCGCTCCTCGATCGCGCGCCGCGCGCCGTCCACGTCGAGGCCGATCTCGCCTCCGAGGAAGTAGGAGGGGTTCAGCCGCCCGAGCACCACGTTCGCGTCGGTGACGGTCGGCTCGGTGCCGCCGCGGCGGTAGCAGACCGGCCCCGGATCGGCGCCCGAGCTGCGCGGGCCGACGCGGAGGAGCCCGCCCGAGTCGACCCAGGCGATCGAGCCGCCGCCTGCCCCGATCTCGACCAGGTCGACGACGGGTGTTCGCACGGGGTAGCCGGACAGAGACATCCCGCCGATTCCCGCCGATGCATGGCCGCCGACCTGGTAGTCCTTGGTCACCGACGGCCGGCCGTCGCGGATGAGCCCCACCTTCGCGGTCGTGCCGCCCATGTCGAACGAGAGGATGTCCGGCCGGTCGATCGTTCCCCCGAGGTACGCGGCGGCGATCACCCCGGCCGCGGGGCCGGACTCGACCATGAACACCGGGCGCCGTGCCGCGGCCTCCGAGCTGAAGACGCCGCCGCTCGACTGCATCACGAGGAGCCTCGCCTCGATCCCTGCCTCGGCGAGCCGCTGCTCGATCCGCTCGAGGTAGCGGCCGACGATCGGCCTGATCACCGCGTTGATCACCGTGGTCGACGCGCGCAGGTACTCCCGGAACTCGGGCGCGACGTCGGCCGAGAGCGAGATCGGCACGCCGGGGAGCTCCTCGGCGAGGATTGCCCCGACGAGCCGCTCGTGCTCCGGGTTGACGTAGGAGTGGAGAAGGCACACCGCCACCGATTCGACCTCCTCTCGCGAGAGCACCGCGGCGGCGGCGCGCACGGAGGCCCCGTCGAGCGGCGTCACGATCTCGCCCGTTGGGCCGAGGCGCTCCGAGACGACGACCGCGCGGTCGCGCGGCACGAGCGGCGTCGGCTTCTCGAACAGCGTGTCGTAGAGCGTGGGCCGCACCTGCCGTGCGATCTCGAGCAGGTCACGGAAGCCCTCGGTCGTGACGAAACCGCTCCGGGCGACGTTGCCCTCGATGATCGCGTTCGTGGCGACCGTCGTCGCGTGGACGACGAAGCCCACCTCCGAGGGGTCGAGCTCCGCGTCGGCGAGGGCTCGCCTGACCGCATCCATGAAGCCCTCCGACGGGTCGGACGGGGTGGTGAGGGTCTTTGCGATCGAGACCCGGCCGGTCGCCTCGTCGATCAGCGTCGCGTCGGTGAACGTGCCGCCGATGTCGATCGCGATCCGCACTGTCATGGGTTCCTCCTGAGCTCTGCGGTGGCTTCGTGGTCGAGCTTCCGGCCGGTGATCGCGACGCGGTAGAGGGTCTCGGCCCGTTCGGGGCTCACTCGCTCCTCGAGGACGTCACGGAGCACGAGCTCCGCGTCGCGCTCCTCGGGCGGCCCGTACCCGCCGCCCCCGCAGGTGCGGACGCTGAGCCGGTCGCCGGCCTCGAGCTCGACGGTCGTCTTCGACGCGAGGCGCGTCTCGACGCCGTCCCGGATGAGCACGTACTCGGCCGGGAGCCCGGCCTGGCCGCCGAGCGCGCCCCACGGGCCGGCCCGGTCACGGTCGGCGAGGATCGTGTAGGTCGTCGGGCGGTCGAAGACGTAGTCCTTGCAGAGGCCGAGTCCTCCGCGGCGGCGGCCCGGGCCCTCGGAGTCCTCGCGAAGTGCCAGGCGGCCGATGCGCACCGGGTAGTTGAGCTCGGTCTCCTCGATCGGGGCGTTCTCGGTGTTCTGGCCGTGGGTCTGGACGGCGTCGGGGCCGTCGCTCGCCGAGCGGCCGCCGTACCCGCCGGCAAAGGTCTCGTAGAAGCACGTGTAGGTGCCGGCGGCGGCATCGAGGCTGCCGAACCCGGCCTGGCACATCATTCCCTTCGTGCCCGCCGGCAGCCGATCGGGGAAGGCCGGGAGCAGCGCGCGAAAGAGCACCTCCACGAGGCGGGCGTGGGTCTCCCAGCCGCCGACGACGGCGGCCGGCCAGCGGCAGTTCGTGACGCTGCCCTCGGGCGCGTCGACCGCGAGCAGGCGGTAGAAGCCGTCGTTCACGGGGAGGTCGGGGTCGACCAGGCACTTGAGGACGTAGGCGCACGCGGAGAAGGTCATCGCGTAGGTCGAGTTCACGGGGGCACGGCGCTCCGCGTCGGAGCCCGACATGTCGAAGTGCGCGCGATCCGGGCCGAGCGTGACGCACGCCTCGAGCCTGACCGGCTCGTCGGTGTAGCCGTCGTTGTCGACGAACCCCTCGGCGCGGTAGGTGCCGGCAGGCAGGGCCGCGAGCTCGCCGAGGGTCCGGCGCTCGGTGTAGGCCAGGAGCTCGCTCATCGTCTCGACGATCGCGTCCCGGCCGTGCCGCTCGACGAGCGCCTGCACGCGCCGGGTCCCGGTCGCGTTGGCCGCGATCTGGGCACGGAAGTCGCCGGCGGTCTCGTGCTTGGAGCGGATCTGGGCAAGGACGAGGTTGAAGATGTCCGGCACGATCCGCCCGGCGTCCACGAGCTTCACCGGCGGGATGATCACGCCCTCCTGGAAAACCTCCCGGAACGCGCCGATGCTCGCGGGCGCGCCGCCGCCGACATCCACGTGGTGGGCGAGGTTCGCGACGTAGCCGAGCAGATCCGCGCCGACGTACACCGGTGCGATCAGGCTGACGTCGTTCAGGTGGACACCGCTCGGGAACGGATCGTTCGTGAGCAGCATGTCGCCGGGGCCGAGCCGCTCGGGCCCGTACTCGAGGATCGCCTTCGGCACCTGCTCCACCATCGAGCCGAGGTGGACCGGCTGGGCGAAGCCCTGGGCGACGGCTCGGAGCTCGGCGTCGAAGAACGCCGCAGAGAAGTCGGAGCGCGTCTTGATGTTCGTCGAGTAGGCGCTGCGCTTCAGCGCCAGCACCATCTCGTCGGTCGCAGCCACGAGCGCGTTCCGGATCACCTCGAACGAGATCGGATCGACCCGGCTGGCGCTCACGCGCGAAGCCTCTCGGTTTCGGCCTCGTCGACCCGCCCGTCTTCGATCGCGACGCGGTAGATCGAGCGCGCGCGCCCAGCGCTCACCTTGCCCTCGCACACGTCGCGAAGCACCCGGTCGGGGTCGCGCTCCTGCGGCGGGCCGTAGCCGCCGCCACCGCAGGTCCGGTAGCTGACGACGTCGCCTGCATCGAGCTCGACTGTGCACTTGGCGGAGAGCTTGCGCTCCTTGCCGTCGCGGAGGAGGACGTACTCGGCCACGTGCCCGTCGAGGCCGCCGAGTGCCCCCGCCGGGCCGTGCTCGGTGCGGTCGGCGAGCACGGTGAACGTCGTCGGTCGATCGAAGAGGTAGTCCTTGCGGAGGCCGAGCCCACCGCGGAACCGGCCGGGGCCGTCGGAGTCCTCGACGAGCGAGAGGCGCGCCACCCGCACCGGGTAGTTGAGCTCGGTCTCCTCCACCGGCGCGTTCTCGGTGTTCTGGCCGTGGGTCTGGACGGCGTCCGGACCGTCGCTCGCCGAGCGTGCCCCGTACCCGCCGCCGAAGGTCTCGAGGAAGCAGTAATACGCCCCCGAATCGGGATCGACGCCGCCGAAGCCCGCGTGGCACATCATCGCCTTCGTGCCCGCAGGCAGACGATCCGGGAAGGCGGGAAGCAGGGCGCGAAAGATCACGTCGACGAGCCGGGTCTGCGTCTCCCAGCCGCCCACGACCGGGCTCGGCCAGCCGCAGTTCGTCACCGAGCCCGGCGGCGCATCGAGGGTGATCAGCCGGTAGAAGCCGTCGTTCACGGGCAGGTCGGGATCGATCAGGCACTTGACCGCGTACGCGCAGGCCGAGAACGTCTGCGCGAACGTCGAGTTGACGGGAGCGCGCCGCTGCGCGTCGGAGCCCGCGAGGTCGACACGCACGCCGCCGGCATCGAGCTCGACGCGGGCCTTCAGACGAACCGGCTCGTCGGTATAGCCGTCGAGGTCGACGAAGCCCTCGGCCTCCCATGCTCCGTGCGGAAGCGCAGCAAGCTCTGCCCGCGTGCGCCGCTCGGTGTAGTCGAGGAGCTCGCTCATCGCGGCGGCGATGCGTTCGAGGCCGTGCCGCTCGACGAGGGCGGCGACGCGGCGCACGCCCGTCGTGTTCGCCGCGATCTGCGCGCGGAAGTCGCCGGCCGTCTCGTGCTTGGAGCGGATCTGCGCGAGGATCAGGGCGAAGACGTCGGGCACGATGCTGCCGCCCTCGACGATCTTGACCGGCGGGATGATCACGCCCTCCTGGAAGACCTCCCGGAACGCGCCGATGCTCGCGGGGGCGCCGCCGCCGACGTCGACGTGGTGGGCGAGGTTCGCGACGTAGCCGAGGAGCCGGTCGCCGATGAAGACGGGGGAGATGAGGCTCACGTCGTTCAGGTGGACGCCGGCGGGGAACGGGTCGTTCGTGATCAGCACGTCGCCGGCGCCGAGCCTCTCCGGGCCGTAGTCGCGCACGGCGCGCGGGATCTGCTCCACCATGGAACCGAGGTGCACGGGCTGCGTGAAGCCCTGCGCGACCGAACGGAGCTCGGCGTCGAAGAGTGCGCACGAGAAGTCGGAGCGGGTCTTGATGTTCGTCGAGTAGGCACTCCGCCGGAGCGCGAGGACCATCTCGTCGGTCGCCGCGACGAGGGCGTTGCGGATCACCTCGAAGGTGATCGCGTCCGTGGTCAGGGCCTCCACGCGGCCCCCGCGTCCACCTTGACGCCGTAGAGCTCGCTCGCTGCCTCGACCGAGATCTTGCCGTCGAGCACGTCCTCGAGCACGGCCTCGGGAGTGCGTTCGCGCGGATCGCCGAACCCGCCGCCGCCGGCCGTCCGGTGGACATAGACGTCACCGGCCTCGATCGTGGTCGAGAACATCGACGGCAGCACCGTCTCCGTCCCATCCGCACCGAGGAGCACGTTCGACGAGAGCGCGCCCGGGGAGCCGCCGTGCAGGCCGTAGGGTGGGTGCGCGGCCCTGTCGGAGCGGACGATGAGGGAGGTATCGGGCGTCAGGCACCGCCACACGCGCTCGACCGCGAGCCCGCCCCGGTGGCGTCCCGCGCCGCCGCTGTCCTGCACGAGCCCGTAGCGCTCGACGCGGATCGGGAACTCGGACTCGGCCACCTCGACCGGGATGTTCGCGGCGAGGCTCGCGGGGTTCGTCAGCCCGTCGTTTCCGTCCGACTCCGGGGTGCCGCCCCAGGTGCCCACGATCAGCTCGTAGAAGATGAAACGGTCGGCGCCGCCGGGTCGCCGAGCGCCGAAGATCGCAAGCGTGTTGCCGCCCTCGCCGGCAGCGCCCACGCGATCCGGGATCAGCTGCGCGAGCGCGCCATTCACGGCATCGAGCACCCGGAAGCCGGTGACGCCGCGCATCGACGAGGCCCCCGGCATCACGACCTCGGCGATCGTGCCCGGCTTCGTGAGCACGTGGATCGGCCGGAAGGCGCCCGACGTGTTCGGGATCTCGACCGTGAGCGCGCAGCGGACGGCCTGGTAGACGCAGGCCTGGACGAAGGAGCGCGTGCTGTTCAGCGAACCGCGCACCATCGGCGCCGAGTCGGTCAGGTCGGCCGTGATCTCGTCGCCCTCGATCGTCACGGTCGCCGTGATCGGCACGTCGCGGCGCTCGATTCCGTCGGAGTCGAGGTAGTCGGTGAACGACGCCGTCCCGTCGGGCCACCCTGCGATCTCCTGGCGCACGAGCCGCTCGGTGTAGTCGATGAGCGCGGTCATCAGGGATCGGAGGCCGTCGACGCCGTGGCGCGCGGCGAGCGCCTGCAGCGCACGCTCGGCCACAGCCGTCGCCGCGACCTGGGCGCCAAGGTCGCCGAGGGTCATCCGCGGGATCCGCACGTTCGCCCGCAGGACCTCGAAGATCGCCTCGACCGGCTCGCCGCGGTCGTAGAGCCGCAGCCAGGGAAGGCGGATCCCTTCCTGGAAGATCTCGGTGTTGTCGCAGGCGCTCGAGCCGGGCAGCCGCCCGCCGACATCGCCGTGGTGGGCGGTCGTGGTGGCGAAGCCGATCAGGCGCTCGTCGAAGTAGACGGGCTTGAAGACGAAGATGTCCTGAAGGTGGATCCCGCCGTCGAACGGGTCGTTCATCACGAACACGTCACCCGGGCGCATCCGGTCGCCCCATTTCGCGAGCAGCGTCGACATCGCGTGCGGAACCGATCCGAGGTGGAACGGAACGGTCACTCCCTGCGCGACGGTCTCGCCGTCGGGATCGCAGATCGCCGCCGAGAAATCCATTCCGTCGCGGACGACGGTGGAGTGCGCGGTGCGGAAGATCGTCGTCGCCATCTCGTCGGCGATCGAGGCGAGCGCGTTGCCCACGATCTGCTGGGTGATCGGATCGACCGCCGGGGCCCTCATGAGCGCTCCAGCACGAGGGTCTCGGTGGCGGGGTCGCGACGCACCGTCCAGCCCGGCCGGATGACGACGGTCGTGTCGTACTCGTCGACGAGCAGCGGGCCGGGCTCGGGCTGCTCGCCGATCGACGCGCGGGAGCGAACCGGGACGTCCACCGGCTGCCCGTCGAAGCTCACACGCCGCGTCCCCTCGGGAACGGCCTTTGCCTCGACGAGCCTGAGGCGCTCGCCGCCGGCCGACGGCCCGAGCCCCGCAAGCCGGACGGCCCGGATCTCGATCGGTGAGCCCGGCTCGCCGCGGACACCGTAGAGGCGCTCGTGCTGATCCTCGAACCGGTCGATGAGGCCCGCCAGGGCCGCCGTGTCGACCGGGCCGGGCTCGAGCTCGATCTCGACCTCCCAGCTCTGCCCGCCGTAGCGCAGCTCGAGGCTCGGGACCCAGGTCGTCTCCGCTCCGGCCAGCGACGGGGTGAGCCGGTCGCGAAGCTCCTCGATCATCGCGCCGAGCTCGCCGGGCGAAGCTGCGCGCGCATCGAGGTGGCATGGGGTGACGTCGTGGAACTCGGGCCGGGCGAACAGCAGCCCGAGCGAGCTGAAGAGGCCCGCGAGAGCCGGGACGACGACCGTCGTGCAGCCGAGCTCCTCGGCGAGCCCCGCCGCGTGCACCGGGCCCGAGCCCCCGTAGGCGATCAGCGCGAACTCGCGAGGGTCGCGGCCCTTCTCCGAGGAGACGGAGCGGAGCGCGCGCGTCATCCGGGCGTTCGCGATCGCGTGCACACCGGCCGCCGTGCGGTCCGCCGTCAGACCGAGCGGGCCGGCGATCCTTGCGAGCGCTTCCTCGGCGAGCTCGGGAGTGACGGACAGATCCCCCGAGGCAAGCGGCCCGGCAGGGATGAAGCCGAGGAAGACGTTGGCGTCCGTGACCGTGGGCTCGATCCCGCCGCGCCCGTAGCAGGCAGGCCCGGGATCGGCTCCGGCGCTGCGCGGTCCCACCTGGAGCCCTCCGGCCGGGTCGAGCCAGGCGATCGAGCCGCCGCCGGCGCCGACCTCGGCGATGTCGATCGTGGGGATCCGCAAGAGCTCGCCCGCGCCGCGCATCAGCCGGCTTCCGGCCGAGAGCGAGCCACCGGCCTCGTACTCGCGGGCGCGGGAGACCGCGCCGTTCTCGATCAGCGAGGCCTTGGCGGTGGTCCCGCCCATGTCGAAGGCGATCGCATTCTCGAGCCCGAGCCGCTTCGCGATCCCGAGCGCGGCAACGACGCCGGCGGCGGGCCCCGACTCGAGCGCGAGCACGGGGCGCACCGTCGTGTCGCCGGAGGTCATCACCCCGCCCGAGGACTGCATGATCGTGAGCGGTGCCGCGACCCCTGCACCGTCGAGTCCCGTGCGGATCGCAGCGAGGTAGCGGCCCATCAGCGGCCTCACATAGGCATTCACGACCGTCGTGGCCGAGCGTTCGTACTCTCGCTGCTCGCGCAGGATCTCGCTCGAGAGCGACACCGCGACGCCCGGAAGCTCCTCCCGCAGGATCCGGCCGACCTCCGCCTCGTGCTCGGGGAAGCGGTAGGAGTGGAGCAGGCAGACGGCGACCGACTCGACGCTCACGTCCCGCAGCTCCGCGGCGAGCGCGCGGACGTCGGCCTCGCGCAGAGGGGAGAGAACGTCTCCGTCGGCCGAAACACGCTCGTCCAGCTCGAGCCGCAGCCGCCGCGGAACGAGCGAGTCGGGCTTGCGCCAGAACGGGTCGTACATGTGCGGGATGCGCAGCCGCCGGAGCTCGAGCACGTCCCGGAACCCCGTGGTCGTGACGAGGGCCGTCTTCGCCCCGCGCCGCTCCAGAACGGCGTTCGTGGCGACCGTCGTGCCGTGCACGACGCCCGCGACCCCGGGCCCGCCGGCGGTGAGCTCCGCGACGGCGTCGACGACCGCCCGGTCGTAGGCGGGTGGAGTGGAGAGGACCTTGCTGATCCTGACGCCGCCGTCGGCGCCGTGGACGATCACGTCGGTGAAGGTGCCGCCGACATCGACGCCGATCCGAGAGCTGGGCAGCGGTGGAGTCATCCGTGTATGGTCGCGATATGAAATTTCAAATCGCGGTGCGAGCATATCGCGGGATCGCACGAGGCGTGAGAAGACCGTGACGAAGGGGTTCGAGGAGCGGCTCGACGGGATCGCGCCCATCAGCCGCGACAGCGTCGAGACCCGCGTCGTCGACACGTTGCGGGATCTGATCGTCAGCGGGCACCTCCCCGAGGGGACGCCGCTCGTCCAGCGCGACCTCGCCCAGCGCCTCGGCGTCTCGCAGACTCCGGTCCGGCTCGGGCTCTCCGAGCTCGAGCGCGAGAACCTCGTCGAGGTCGGCGAGACCGGGCGCGCCCTCGTCAGCCGCCTGACCCGAGAGGACTTCGAGGAGATCTACGCCGCCCGGCTGGGGCTCGAGGGGCTCGCCGCCCGGGTCGGCGCCGTGGCGCTCGAGCCCGAGGACATCGAGCGGATGCGCGTCCTGATGGGCGACCTCGACCGGCTCGCGAAGCGCCGCGACGTCGACCCCTACCTCCGGGCCCGCTGGGAGTTCCACGCGGTCTGCTACCAGGCGTCGGGCCGCACGCGGCTCGTCGCCGAGGTGGAACGGCTCTTCTGGCGGGCCGAGCGCTACAACCGGCTCGTGCTCGCGAGCGCCGCGCGCTTCGCCCGCTCCGTCGAGTACTACCGCGAGTTCCTCGGCGCCTGCGAAGCCCGCAACGCCGACTCGGCGGAGCGGGTGATCCACGAGAGCATCAGGAGCGCGGTCGACCTGCTCTGGGCGACGCTGCCGTCGGAGCAGGACGCGTGAGACGGCCCGGATGAGGATCGGCGCCGACGTGGGCGGCACGTTCACGGACGTGCTCGTCCTCGACCCGGGCGGCGGAGTCCGCTTTACGAAGGTGCTCTCGACTCCGCCCGACTACGACCGGGCCGTGGTCGGTGCCGTCCGGGAGCTCGCGGGCGAGTCCGCGGGCGAGGTCGACGCGGTGGTGCACGGGACGACCGTCGCCACGAACGCCGTCCTCGAACGCCGCGGCGCCGTGACCGTGCTCGTGACGACCGAAGGCTTCCGCGACGTGCTCGAGCTCCGGCGGATGCGCATGCCGCATCTCTACGACTACTTCTGGACGAAGCCGCCCTCGCTCGTACCCCGGCACCTCCGGCTCGAGGTGCCCGAGCGGATGACCGCCTCGGGTGCCGTGCTGAAGCCGCTCGACGAGTCTGCCGCGCAGGCCCTCGCGGTTTCGATCCGCGAGCTTCGTCCCGAGTCGGTAGCGGTCTGCCTGCTCCACGCACATGTGAATCCGGAGCATGAACGGCGTCTCGGGGAGATCCTGCGGACGGCGCTCCCGGACGTTCCGATCACGCTCTCGAGCGAGATCCTCCGCGAGCAGCAGGAGTACGAGCGGACGGCCACGACCGTCGTCAACGCCTACGTGCGGCCGCTGATGGAGCGCTATCTCGGGAGCATTCGCAACGGGCTCGACGAGGCCGGGATCGCCGCGCCGCTCACGCTGATGCAGTCGGCCGGAGGAGTGATGAGCGCCGAGGACGGCGCGCGCCGCCCCGTCTACGCGCTGGAGTCGGGGCCGGCGGCCGGCGTGATCGCGAGCGCCTCGCTCGGCCGTGCGCTCGGGCACGAGAACATCATCACCTTCGACATGGGCGGCACCACCGCCAAGGCGTCGCTGATCGAGGACGGCGTCGTCTCGCGGAGCCAGGAATACGAGGTCGGGGCCTCGCTCTCGGCCGGAAGCAGGCTCCTGCGCGGGAGCGGCGAGCTGATCCGGATCCCCACGCTCGACATCGCCGAGGTCGGGGCGGGCGGCGGGTCGATCGCCCGGGTCGACCGCGCCGGTGCGCTCCACGTCGGCCCGACGAGCGCAGGGGCGGCACCGGGCCCTGCCTGTTACGGCCTCGGCGGCGCGGAGGCAACCGTGACCGATGCGAACGTCGTTCTCGGCTACATCCCGACGGGCAGCCTCGCCTCGGGCGACATCACGGTCTCGCGCGAGCTCGCCGAGGCAGCGATCGCACGGGTCGGCCAGGCGGTCGGCCTCGCGCCGCTCGAGGCGGCGCGAGGTGTCCACGAGCTCGCGAACGCGGCGATGATGCGCGCGCTCCGGTCTGTGTCGACCGAGCGGGGACGCGATCCGTCGGACTTCGTGCTCATGGCCTACGGCGGCTCGGGGCCGGTACACGCGGCGGCGCTCGCGGCGGAGCTCGGCGTGAAGACCGCGGTCGTGCCCCCGCTCGCAGGGCTCTTCTCGGCTGCCGGCCTGCTCTTCGCCCGGGCCGAGCGTCACGACGTCCGGTTCTGCAAGGTGGGCGCCGAGGCGGGAGCCGTCGAGCAGCTCCTCCGGCTCGAGGGCGAGATGCGCACGGCGCTCGCCACGGGTGAGGAGGAGCTCGAGTGGCAGCGGATCGCAGATGTCCGCTACCGCGGCCAGAACTGGAGCATCCCGGTCGCATGGCCGGGCCAGCTCGACGCCGGCTCGGTGGACGACCTCGTCGCGCGTTTCGAGGATGCGCACGAGCGTCTGTACGGAACGCGGCTCGAGCCGGGCTCGCCCGTGGATATCCGAGCCCTCAGGCTGATCGCGCTCGGGCCCGAGCGCGGCAGCTTCGGGCTCTCGCACGAGTGGGAGCCACCCGCGGCGGGCTCGACACGGTCGGCCGACTTCGGGCCCGCTCACGGGACGCTCGAAGCGCCCGTCCACTCGCGCGGCTCGATTCCGTGCGCGGGGCTCGAGGGCCCATTGCTCGTCGACGAGTACGACACCACCGTCGTCGTGCCGCCGGGGTGGACGGTCTCGCTCGATGCCGCAACGGGGGCGCTCTTGCTCGTCGGCGGAGCCGCGGAGCCGGGCCGGAGGCTCGCGGCCGGCCACGAGGCGCCGATTGTCGTCCGGCTCGTCGCGAACGCGCTCGAGACCGCGGCCGACGAGATGGCGACGACGATCTTCCGCACCGCGCACTCGGCCGTCGTTCGCGACGCGATGGACTTCTCGGCCGCCCTCTGCGGGCCCACGGGCGAGACGGTCGCGCAGGCCGTCACGATCCCGCTCCAGCTCGGGTCGATCCCGAACGCGATGAAGACGCTGTTCGAGCGGTTCGGCGACCGTTTCGCGCCGGGGGACATCTACATCGTCAACGATCCGTTCGACGGTGCGAGCCACACGCCGGACGTGTTCGTGGTCAAGCCGTCGTTCCTCGGCTCGACGCTTCTCGGCTTCGCCGTGACGATCGCCCACCACGCGGACGTCGGCGGCCGCGTGCCCGGATCGTGCGCGTGCGACAGCACCGAGGTCTTCCAGGAAGGGCTCCGGCTGCCCTGGCTCCGGCTGTACGACGGCGGCGAGCCGGTGGAGGCGATCTTCGAGATCCTGCGCGCGAACGTGCGCGTGCCGCGCGAGCTGCTCGGCGATCTCTCCGCGCAGGTCGCCGCCTGCCACATCGGAGACCGCGCGCTGGAGGAGCTCGCGGGGCGGTACGGCGCAGACGGCGTCGAGAAGCTGATGGCCGAGCTCCTCGACCACACGGAAGAGCTGCTGCGCGGCGAGATCGCGGGCTGGCCCGACGGCACCGTCACCTTCACGGACTACCTCGACTCCGACGGGATCGAGCTTGCGGACGTCCCGATCACGGTCGAGCTCACGGTCCGGGGCGACGAGCTCGTAGCGGACTTCTCGGACTCGGCTCCGATGGTGCGGGGTGCGCTCAACTGCACGCCGTCCTTCGCCGAGGCGAGCGTGTATCACACCGTCATGGCCGCCTCCGCGATCGACATTCCGCGAACGGCCGGCGCGATGCGCCCGATCACCGTGATCACGAAGCCGGGCACGGTGACGCACGTCGTGATGCCGGGTGCCTCCTCGATGCGCGGCGTCACCGGCTACCGCCTGTCCGACGTGATGAACGGCGCGCTCGCGCAGCTCATCCCGGGCCGGGTGCCGGCCGCGGGCGAGGGTGGCAGCACGCTCGCGTTCTTCACGAGCCGCGCCGGCGGGGAGCAGTGGGTCTACAGCGAGCTCGTCGTCGGCACGTGGGGCGGCCGGCCGGTCTCCGACGGTAACGACGGCCTCGCGAACCCGTGCGCGAGCATGGCGAACATCCCGGTGGAGCTTGCCGAGAGCGACTGGCCGATCCTGATCGAGCGCTACGGCCTCGTCCCCGACTCGGGCGGCGCCGGGCGCTACCGGGGAGGGCTCGCGGTCGAGCGCGTCTGGCGCGCACTCGCACCCGACACCGCCGTTCACGTGCGCTCCGATCGCCAGGTTCACCGTCCCTACGGCCTCGCCGGCGGCGGCGAGGGCGCGGCGTCGTCGAGCCGGATCGAGCGCTCCACCGGTTCGCAGGAGCGCATGCCGCCGATGTTCGTCGGGCTGCTCCAGCCCGGCGACTCCTTCCACCATCGGATGCCGGGCGGCGGCGTCTTCGGCGATCCGCTCGAGCGCGACCCCGAGGCCACGGCGCTCGATGTCCGCGACGGCAAGGTCTCGGCCGATGCCGCGCGCTCGCTCTACGGCGTCGTGATCGGGCGCGACGGGGCCGTGGACGGCGAGGCGACCACGGAGCTGCGGCGCGAGAAGGTGGGCGCGCGGTGATCGGCTCCTCGCTCCTGGCGTCGGCGGGCGGCGACCGCGTCTCGGTCGTGCTCTCGCTGGAGCCTGCGTTCCCGGCTGCACGCGCCTTCGGGCCCGCCTTCACGGTGCAGGGCGCACCCGGCGACAACCTGGCGCTCCACCACGCGATCTCGCAGGCCGCACCGGGCGAGGTCGTCGTGCTCGCGGTCGGCGGGGAGCGCAAGGTCGCGCACTGCGGCGAGATCGTCGCTGCCGCGGCCAAGAAGCGCGGCGTCGCCGGGATCGTGATCGACGGCGCGATCCGCGACCTGGTCGAGCTCACGCGGATCGGCTTGCCCGTGTTCCACCTCGGCGTTTCGCCCCGTGGGCCTGCCAAGAACGGCCCGGGCGCGCTGCGCGTTCCGGTCGAGCTCGACGGGGTGCGGATCGAGCCCGGTGATCTCATCTGCGCCGATGCGGACGGGATCGCGATCGTGCCGGCCGCTCTCGGAGACGAGCTCCAGGCGCTCGTAGCCGAGCTCGAGGAGAAGGAGCAGCGAATCCTCGACGCGGTCTGGCTCGGCGAGTCGACCGTCGACATCTTTGGCCTGAAGGAGCTCGGATGAAGATCACGAGGATCGAGGCGACCCCGCTCGCGATCCCGCTCGCCCAGCAGTTCCACTGGGCGGGTGGCGCGCAGGTCGGCGCAAACCTCGTCCTGTTCACGGTGCACACCGACGACGGCCCTGCCGGATACGGCGAATCGATCTGCGAGGATCCGCTCGCGGTCGCCTCCTACGGCGAGTTGATGGCCCGGCAGCTGATCGGCCGCTCACCCGGTGACATGGAGGCGATCCTCCGCTCGATCTGGACAGAGGGGCGCTGGAAGATGTTCCCCCAGTTCACCCAGCTCGCGTTCGCCGGGATCGAGGTGGCATGCTGGGACGCGCTCGGGCGGGCGCTGGGCGTTCCCACTCGCACGTTCTTCGGCGGCGCCGTCCAGGACGAGCTCGACTACTTCGGCTTTCTCCAGGGCGACGACCCGGCTTCCCTCGCGGCGCACGCGCGGCAGCTCGCCGCCGAGGGATACGAGGTGATCTATCTCAAGGTCGGCCGTGGAACGGAACGCGACGATGCCTGCGTCGCCGCGGTCCGCGAGGCGATCGGCCCCGGACGCCTGCTGCGGATCGACCCCAACGAGACCTGGGATGCCTCGACGGCGATCGACCGGATCAGGCTGCTCGAGCAATACGACCTCGACTGGGTCGAGCAGCCGACGCCCGCCGGGGACGTCAACGGGCTCGCGCGCGTCCGGAGCTCGGTCGGCGTGAAGATCGCGGCCGACCAGGCCGTGTTCACGACGAGCCAGCTCCTGCACGTCCTCGAGAAGGAGGCGGCCGACGTGGTCGTGCAGGGGAGCCACGACGCGGGCGGCCTGCTCCGCTTCCGCCAGCAGGCGTTCATCTGCCAGGCGTTCGGGGTGAACGTCAACCGGCACGCGTTCATGGAGAGCGAGATCAGCTTCTACGCGAACGCGCAGGTCGCCTCGACCATCCCCAACCTGACCCTCGGGAACCAGATCATGCACCAGCTCCTCGCCGAGCGGCTCACGCTCGGCCCGCCGCCCGAGCTCGCCGCCGGCAAGTTCCGCCCCGGCGACGGCCCTGGGCACGGCTTCGAGCTCGATCACGACGCCGTCGCTCTCGCCCACGAGCGCTGGCAGCGCGACGGCGCCTATACGACAGTCGAGCGGCTCGGAGCGGGCTCGTGACGCCGTCGGTGATCGTCGTCGGCGGCGGGATCGTCGGCGCGGCCACCGCCTGGCGGCTCGCGACCGAGGGCGAGTCGGTGCTCCTGCTCGAGGCGGGCAGGTTCGGCCGCGAGTCGACCGGGAAGTCGGCGGCGATCGTCCGCTGCCACTACTCGAACCCCGAGGTCGTGCGGATGGCCGTGTACTCGCGTGAGATGTTCCGGCAGCTCCCCCTCCATCTGGAATGCGATCCGGTCTATACCCGCGCCGGCTGGCTGTTCCTGGTCGACGCGGCGGATGCTCCGCTGGCCGTGCAGAACGTGGAGATGCAGGAGCTCGAGGGCCTCGAGTCCGTCGACGTCGAGAGCCTCGAGGACTACCTCCCGGGGATCGACCCCGCCGGGATCGCCTATGCGGTCCACGAGCCGGACTCCGGCTTCGCCGATCCGGTGGCGGCGACCGAGGCCTACATCTCGGCCATGCGCCGAGCGGGCGGTGAGGCGCGGGAGGGCGCCGTCGTCGAGTCGATCGAGGTCGAGCACGGCAAGGTTCGCGGCGTGCGGGTCGCGGGAGAGCTGGTCCCGTGCGAGACCGTCGTCCTCGCTGCAGGCCCCTGGTCGCTCGGTCTCGGCCGCACAGCGGGGATCGAGCTGCCGCTCGAGATCGTCCGCGAGCAGGATGTGATCTTCGCGACGGCACCGCAGGAGACGGTTCCCTGCTGCGTGTCGTCGCAGGTCGACCGGATCTACATGCGACCTGCCCCCGAGTGCGGCGAGGGCCACCTCCTGATCGGCCGCGGGTTCCCGAAGGACTACGAGAACGCCGATCCCGACGGCTACGAGACGGAGGTCGACGACTCGTTCGAGGCAGATGTGCGCGAGCGGCTCACGCGCCGGCTCCCGCATCTCGCCGGAGTGCGGCGCGCGGGTGGGCGCGTGGGGCTCTACGACGTCACGCCCGACTGGCATCCGCTGCTCGGCGACTCCGGCGAGGTGGAGAGCCTCGTGCTCGCCACCGGCGGGAGCGGGCACTGCTTCAAGCTCGGCCCGGCGATCGGCGACCTGGTCGCGGCCTCGATCCTCGGCGGGAAGGTCGGCTACGCGGAGATCGTCAGCTTCTCGCCGGCGCGGTTCGAGGAAGGCCGTGAGTTTCGCTCGACCTTCGGGGGTAACCGGGCGTGATCGACCTCGTGATCCGAAACGGATCGGTGCTCGACGGCACAGGCGCCGCGCCGGTTTCCGCGGACGTGGCGATCGAGGGCGGGCGGATCGCCGCCGTCGGGAACGTCCCGCCGGCCGACTGCCGGGAGCTCGACGCTGCCGGGCTTGTTGTCGCGCCGGGCTTCATCGACGTGCACAGCCACTCCGACTACACCCTTCTCGTCGATCCACGGGCGCGGAGCGCGATCCACCAGGGCGTGACGCTGGAGGTCGTCGGCAACTGCGGCTTCGGCTGCTTCCCGATCCGCGATCCGGCGCTGGCGCAGAAGGCGATCTACGGCTACACGCCCGACGTGCCGCTCGACTGGCGGACGGCGGGCGAGTACTTCGACCGGCTCCAGGCGGCGCGGCCGGCGGTCAACGTGCTGAGCCTCGTCCCGAACGGCCAACTGCGTCTCTCGACCGTCGGGTTCGTGGACCGTCCTGCCGAGACGGCCGAGGCTGCCGAGATGGCGACCCTGCTGCGCGAGTCGCTCGCCGAGGGCGCCTGGGGCTACTCGACCGGGCTCGAGTACGCGCAGGAGGCGGGCGCGACCGAGGCCGAGATCACGGGCCTCTGCCGGGCGCTTGCTCCCTCGGGCGGTCTCTATGCCACGCACACGCGACGCCGCGACGAGGGCGCCACCGATTCGGTGGTCGAGGCAATCCGCGCCGCGCGCGCCGCCGAGGTCAGGCTTCAGGTCTCGCACCTCGTGCCGCGAAACGGGATCGAGGAGGCGCAGCGTTCGTTGGAGGCAGTCGAATCGGCGCGTGCCGGCGGCCTCGACGTCGAGTTCGACATGCACACCAGGCTCTACGGGCTGACTCACCTGTACGCCGCACTGCCGCCCTGGGCGCTCGCGGCCGAGCCCGGCGAGCAGGCCGGCCTCTTGCGCGACCCGGCCGCACGGGATCGCATGCGTACGCACCGGAGCCTGCTCAGCGCCGGTGGCGACTGGGGCCGGATCGTCCTGCTCGACAACCCGTTCTGGCCGCAGTACGAGCGCCGAGACGTGGACTCGATCGCCGCGGAGCGCGGTCAGGAGCCGCTCGACGCGGTGTACGACCTGCTGCTCGGCGCACTCGAGGCACCGGAGCGGCTGATGGTGATCATCCACGCCTACACCGAGGAGGAGCAGCGAGTTGCGTTCGCCCACCCGCTCTGCGTCCCCGGCTCCGATGCGACGACGCTCGCGCCCGACGGCCCGCTCGGCGACACGTGGTTCCACGGCGCCTACACGTGGGCGTCGTGGTTCTACCGGTTCATGGTGCGGGAGCAGCAGCTGCTGACCCCGGCCGAGGCGGTGCACAAGCTCACGGGCCAGCCTGCCGCGCGGCTCGGGCTCGGCGACCGCGGCGTGCTGCGGCCCGGCGCGTGCGCCGACGTCGCGATCTTCGACCCGGGGCGGTTTGCGGAGTGCGGCACGACCTTCGAGCCGAACCAGCTCGCCGAAGGAGTCGTCCACGTCCTCGTGAACGGCGTCCACACGCTCCGCGA
Organism: Gaiellaceae bacterium; assembly: GCA_036271235.1. Lineage (GTDB taxonomy): Bacteria > Actinomycetota > Thermoleophilia > Gaiellales > Gaiellaceae > PALSA-600. Next base: position 71,636 of record DATBBA010000076.1, on the reverse strand, counting down.
CGGAGCACCGACCGGCGACCGGGGCGGGATGGTTCTCCGTCGATGAGCCCCGGACCCACCCCATATGATCGGACGATGGGCGGCGACCGGTGAAAGCGCTTGTCTGGTACGGCACGCGGGACGTGCGCTTCGAAGACGCCCCCGATCCGGAGCCCGGCGAGGACGAGGTCGTCTTCGACGTCGAGCTTGCCGGGATCTGCGGCTCCGATCTCCACGGCTACCGCGGCCACCCCGGCCCTCGGGTGCCGCCGCTCGTCCTCGGGCACGAGGTCGTGGGCAGCGTCGCGGGCGAGCAGTACACCCTGTATCCGCTCGCGGGTTGCGGCACCTGCGACCACTGCCTCGCCGGAGAGGACAACCTCTGCGCCTCGTGGCGTCTCCTCGGGCTGCACCGGGCGGGCGTCTTTGCCGAGCGGGTCGTGGTGCCGCGCTCGTCGCTCGTGGCTCTCCCCGCAGGGCTCGAACCGCGCCGCGGCGTTCTCGCGGAGCCCCTCGCCTGCTGCGTCGGAGCGCTCGCGCCGTACGAGCTTGCCGCCGGCAGCGAGGTCGCCGTGCTCGGCTGCGGCCCCCTCGGACTGCTCACGGTCTATCTCGCCGCTCGAACCGGCGCTCGGGTGACCGCGGTCGATCCGGTGCCGGAGCGCCTCGAGCGCGCGCAGCGCCTCGGTGCACAGGCGGTTGCCGAGAGCGGCGAGGGGCTCGAGGCCGGTTCCCTCGACCTCGTCGTGGACGCCGCGGGGTTCGAGACCACCTGGCGTGCGGGGCTCGCCGCGGTGAGAAACGGCGGCGATGTCGTGATGCTCGGGCTCGGGCAGGCCGACGCGCCGTTCCCGATGGCCGTGCTCGTGCGCAAGGCGGTCAGGCTTCGCGGCCAGTTCGCCTACTCGCGTGCGGAGTTCGCGCGGGCGGTCGGGGTTCTCGGAGAATGCGATCTCGACCTCAGCTGGCTCTCCGACGCTCCTCTCTCCGACGGCGCCGAGGCGTTCGCGAACCTCGTCGACCGGCCCGCCGAGTTCTCGAAGATCCTGCTCTCGCTGTGAGCGGCCGCCGCTTCCTTGTCACGGGCTCGGCCGGCTGCATCGGCGCCTGGGTCGTGCACGAGCTCGTCGACGCCGGTGAGAGCGTCACGATGTTCGACCTCTCGACCGACGCGCGCCGCCCCGCGCTCCTCCTCGATCCGGACCGTCTGGCGCAGGTCCCGAGCGTCGCCGGCGACATCGCGGATCTGGCCGCGCTCGAGCAGGCGCTCGACGAGCACGAGATCACGAACGTGATCCATCTCGCCGCGCTCCAGGTTCCGTTCTGCCGGGCCGATCCGCCGCTCGGCGCGCGCGTCAACGTGCTCGGGACGGTGAACGTGTTCGAAGCCGTCGCCCGCCGGCTCGAGCGGATGGCGCCGGTCGTCTATGCCTCGTCGGTGGCTGCGTTCGACGCGCCCGAGGACGGGAAGGCGCCCGGCATGGACGGCCACCCGGGGACGATCTACGGCGTCTTCAAGCGCGCGAACGAGTCGACCGCCGCCGTCTACCGTGCAGAGAGCGGCGTGCCGAGTATCGGCCTGCGCCCTCACACCGTCTACGGCGTCGGCCGGGACCAGGGCCTCACCTCCGCGCCGACGACCGCGATGCTCGCCGCCGCGGCCGGCGTGCCGTACACGATTCCCTACGGCGGCTCCGCACAACTCCAGCTCGCGGCCGACGTGGCGCGCGCCTTCATCGGCGCCAGCCTCTCCGGCTCGGGTGAGGCGACGGTGCACAACCTTCCCGGCCCGAAGGTCTCTGTGACCGACGTGATCGCGGCGATCGAGGCCGCGGTGCCGGCGAGCGCCGGCTCGATCGGCAGCGAGGACGTGCTGCTGCCCTTCCCGGAGGAGGTCGACTCGGCCTCGTTCGACGCGCTCGTCCCCGGCTTCGCGGCGACGCCGCTCGCCGAGGGCGTCCGCTCCACCGTCGAGCGCTTCAGGGCGCTCCTTGCCGACGGACGTGTTTCTTCCCCGATCCCCCAAGCGAAGGCGGTGCAATGAGCAACGAGAGCGTACGGAACGAGTGGCGCGAGCGGTTCGGCAGCCCCAACCCAAAGATCGTGTGCGTCGGCCTCAACTACAGCGACCACACCGGCGAGTCGGGGATGGAGGCGCCGTCCTCGCCGCTTCTCTTCGGCAAGTTCTCGAACACGCTCGTCGGCGACGGCGATCCAATCCCGCTCCCGCCCGGAATCGGCCACGTCGATGCCGAGGCCGAGCTCGCGGTCGTGATCGGCGAGCGGGCGAGCAAGGTGCCCGAGGCGAGCGCCGGCTCGGTGATCGCCGCCTACACATGCGCCAACGACGTCAGCGCGCGCGAGGCCCAGTTCGGCGACGGGCAGTGGTTTCGCGGCAAGGGCTACGACGGGTTCTGCCCGGTCGGCCCGCGGCTCGTCGACGCCGGCGACCTCGATCCGGCCGACATCCGTGTCATCCAGCGCCTCAACGGAGAGGTGCTGCAGGACGCGTCCACCCGCGACCTGATCTTCACGATCCCGGTCCTCGTCAGCTACATCTCCCACGTGATCACGCTCGAGCCGGGCGACCTGATCCTCACCGGGACACCGCAAGGTGTCGGCTTCTTCCGGGAACCCAAGGTCACGCTTCGCGACGGCGATGTCGCCGAGGTCGAGGTCGAGGGAATCGGCGTCCTGCGAAACGAGGTCCGTAGCGCGGCGTGAGTGGGGAGCACCCGGACTTTCTCTGGCGCACCCCGAGCCCCAAGCGCTCCTACGAGGCCGTGATCGTCGGTGGCGGCGGGCACGGCCTCGCGACGGCGTACTACCTGGCGAAAGAGCACGGCCTCACGGACGTGGCCGTGCTCGAACGCGGCTGGCTCGCGGGCGGGAACATCACCCGGAACACGACGATCATCCGCTCGAACTACCTCTGGGACGAGAGCGCCGCGATCTACGAGCATGCGCTCCAGCTCTGGGAGGGGCTCGAGGCCGAGCTGGACTACGACCTGCTCTTCAGCCAGCGCGGCGTGCTCAACCTCGCGCACTCGCTCCAGGACGTCCGTGACGGCGTCAGGCGCGCGCAGGCGAACCAGCTGAACGGGATCGACGCCCGCTGGCTCGAGCCCGACGAGATCGCGGATGTCTGCCCGATCCTGAACGTCTCGCCCGACGTGCGTTACCCGGTGCTCGGCGCGACGTTCCAGGCGCGGGGCGGGATCGCCCGGCACGAGAACGTCGCGTGGGGATTTGCGCGGGCCGCCGACGCGCTCGGAGTCGACCTGATCCAGGGCTGCGAGGTGAACGGGATCGAGGTCGAAGGCGGCCGGGCCGTCGCGGTCTCCACCTCGCTCGGCCGGATCTCGGCCGGCCGGATCGGCCTCGTCGCCGCAGGCCACAGCACGGTGATCGCCGAGACCGCCGGGCTACGGCTCCCGGTGCAGAGCCACCCGCTGCAGGCGCTCGTGTCCGAGCTCTACGAGCAGGTGCTCGACACCGTCGTGATGTCGAACGCCGTGCACGTCTATGTCAGCCAGGCCCACAAGGGCGAGCTCGTGATGGGGGCCGGGATCGACGGGTTCAACTCGTATGCCCAGCGCGGGTCCGCGCATGTGATCGAGCACCAGCTTGCGGCGGCACTCGAGCTCTTCCCGGTGTTCGAGCACGCGCGCGTTCTCCGCACCTGGGCGGGGATCGTCGACGTCTGCCCCGACGCCTCGCCGATCGTCGGGCTCACGCCCGTCGAGGGGCTCTTCCTCAACTGCGGGTGGGGCACCGGTGGCTTCAAGGCGACGCCCGCATCGGGACGGGTCTTCGCCTGGACGATCGCGAACGGCCGGCCGCACGAGCTGAACGAGCCGTTCTCGCTCGACCGGTTCGCGAGCGGCGCCCTGATCGACGAGCACGGCGCGGCCGGAGTGGCCCACTGATGCTGCTGATCCCGTGTCCCTGGTGCGGCGAGCGCGACGAGACCGAGTTCTCCTACGGCAGCGAGGCGGGCGTCGCCTATCCCACGGAGCCGGGCGCGCTCTCGGACGAGGAATGGGCCGAGTTCCTGTTCGTGCGCGCCAACCCCAAGGGGCCTCTGTCGGAGCGCTGGGTCCACACGCACGGCTGCCGCCGCTGGTTCGTTCTCGTCCGCGACACGGCCACCCACGAGATCACGAGGTGAGGTTCCGCTTCGACGGCGTCGAGTACGAGGGGCGCGCGGGGGAGACCCTCGCGGCCGCCCTTGTCCGGAACGGTGTGCTCGACGGGTTTCGCGGTATCTATTCGGGTCGTCCGAGGGGCGTCTTCACCGCCGACGAGCAGGAGCCGAACGCGCTCGTCCAGGTCGGGGCCGAGCCGATGCTGCGGGCCACCCTCGTCGAGCTCGAGGACGGGCTCGAGGCGGTGCCGCTCTCGGGCAAGGGGCGGCTCGTGTCGCCGACGCCCGCTCGCCACGACCCGATGTTCGTCCATTGCGACGTGCTCGTAGTCGGAGGAGGCCGCTCCGGTATCGCCGCAGCCTCGGAGGCACGGGGCCGGGTGACCCTCGTCGAAGCCGGGCCGGGATGTGAGCTCCCTGTCTCGGACGGGCTCGAGGTGCTGACCCGGACGACCGTCGTCGGGCTCTACGACGCCAACTACGTCCTCGCAGTCGAGCGCGGCCGCCGGCTCTGGCACATCAGGGCGCGGCGGATCGTGCTCGCGACCGGGGCGCTCGAGCGGCCGCAGGTGTTCCCGAACAACGACAGGCCGGGCGTGATGCTCGCCGCCGCCGTCGCGCGATACGGGCTGACAGCCCAGAGCGCTGCGGACGGAGTCGCCGACACCTGGGGCGACGAACGGCTCGAAGGGGTCATCCGGCCCGACGGCCGCCGGGAGAGTTGTGACGTGCTCGCAATCTCCGGCGGCTGGAGCCCACGGGTGCACCTCTGGAGCCAGGCACGCGGCCGCCTTCGCTGGGACGACCGGATCGGGGCGCCCGTGCCCGACGGTGAGGTGCGCGGGATCGAATATCGCGGGAAGCTCACGGGCGAAGGTCTCCCCGATGCGCCGCCGTTCCGGCTGCCCGAAGGCGACGAGTCCGTGATGTTCGTCGACCTCGAGCGGGACGTGACCGTGGCCGATCTGCGCCGCGCGCTCGGCGCCGGACTGCGGTCGGTCGAGCACGTGAAGCGCTACACGACGGTCGGCACGGGCTCGGATCAGGGCAAGACCGCGAACGTGAACGCGATTCGCGTGGTCGGCGAGCTCCTCGGCGTCCACCCCGGCGAGCTCGGTACGACGACGTTCCGGCCCCCGTACGTCCCCGTCTCGTTCTCGCTCCTCGCCGGACGCAGCCGGGGCGAGCTCTTCGACCCCGTGCGGCAGACGCCGATGCACGCGTGGCACCTCGCCCGCGGCGCGGTGTTCGAGAACGTCGGGCAGTGGAAGCGGCCCCGCTACTACCCGCAGGCCGGAGAGGACATGGAGGCGGCCGTGCTCCGTGAGTGCGCCGCGGCGCGGGAGAGCGTGGCGATGATGGACGCCTCGACGCTCGGCAAGATCGACGTCCAGGGCCCGGATGCGGTCGAGCTCCTGAACCGGCTCTACACGAACGCCTACGACTCGCTCGCCGTCGGCATGTGCCGCTACGGCGTGATGTGCCGGGCCGACGGGATGGTGTTCGACGACGGGGTCGTGATGCGGGTCGGAGCCGAGCGGTATCTCTGTACGACGACGACCGGGAACGCGGGCCCCGTGCTCGCCTGGATGGAGGAGTGGCTGCAGACGGAGTGGCCCGAGTTGCGCGTGTGGCTCACCTCGGTGACCGAGCAGTGGGCCACGGTCGCCGTCGTTGGGCCGGGCTCGCGCGCGCTCCTCGAGGCGCTGACGCCGATCGCGCTCGACGCGGAGAGCTTCCCCTTCATGGCGCTCCGCGAGGGACCGGTGGCAGGGATCCCGGCACGGGTCTGCCGGATCAGCTTCTCCGGCGAGCTGGCCTTCGAGGTGAACGTCGACGGTCGCCGCGGCCTCGAGCTGTGGGAGGCGCTCGTCGCGGCCGGCGACCCGACCATCTACGGCACCGAGGCGATGCACGTCCTGCGGGCCGAGAAGGGCTACCCGATCATCGGCCAGGAAACCGACGGCTCGGTCACGCCCCAGGACCTCGGCATGGACTGGATCGTCTCGAAGGTGAAGCCTGACTTCGTCGGCAATCGCTCGCACTCGCGGCCCGACTCGGCCCGGCTCGACCGGAAGCAGCTCGTCGGGCTACTCCCGGTCGATCGCGACGCACTCCTTCCCGAGGGCTCCCAGCTGGTCGCCGAGCCCGGCGCCGCTCCGCCGGTCCCGATGCTCGGGCACGTGACCTCGAGCTATCGCAGCGCCGCACTCGGCCGTACGTTTGCGCTCGCGCTCGTGAAGGGCGGCAGCGAGCGGATGGGCGAGCTCGTCCATGCGCCGCTCGCCTCGCCGCCGATCTCGGCGGAGATCGTTCCTGCATGCCTGTACGACCCGGAAGGAGCACGCCGTGACGGCAGCCCTGTCTGAACGGGCGATCGTCTCGCAGGTCGCCGTGCGCGGCGACCCCCAGCCGGGCTTCCCGGTCGAGCCGAACATGACCGCCGAGGTCGCCGGGCAGACGGTGATCTGGCTCGGCCCCGACGAGTGGCTCGTGCTCGGGGGCGGCGAGGCCGACTTCCCCGATGCCGCGGCGGCCGTCGATGTCTCCGCGAACCGCGTCGTCCTCGAGCTCTCCGGCGATGAGGCCCTCGGCGTGCTCGCAGGGGGCTGTTCGCTCGATCTCCATCCCTCCGTGTTCGAGCCAGGCCGCTGCGCCCAGACGCTTCTCGCCCGGGCGGAGGTCATCCTGCTGCGGAGAGAGCTCGACCGCTGGTGGATCCTCGTTCGCCCTTCGTTCGCTCCGTACGTTCGTGCCTGGCTGGACGACTCGCGCTAGCTACTCATCTGGCCCTACCAGCCGCCGATCCAGCCGCTCAGCAGCCCGAGCGGCTCGCTCTCGGCGGGCTCTCCGGGGAGGGAGCGAAGGAAGTCGAAGTCGCAGCCCCGGTCGGCACCCTCGACGTGGTCGAGATACATCGCGCCGTAGCCGCGGCGGTAAGGGGGCGCAGGCGGCGGGGCGGTCTCCAGGCGGCGGGCGAGCTGGTCGGCCGGGATGTCCAGCGAGAGGCGCCGCTCGTCGATGTCGAGCACGATCGGGTCCCCGTCACGCACCGCGAGAAGCGGGCCGCCCGCGGCCGACTCCGGGGCGACGTGGAGGACGACGGTGCCGAACGCGGTGCCGCTCATCCGGGCATCGGAGATCCGCACCATGTCGGTGACCCCCTGCCCGAGCAGTCGTCGCGGGATCGGAAGCTGACCCCATTCCGGCATGCCGGGCCCGCCTCTCGGCCCGGCGTTCCGCAGCACGAGCACCGAGTCGGCCCGCACGTCGAGTGACGGGTCGTCGATCCGCGCGGCGAGGTCGTGGATGCTGTCGAAGACGAGGGCTGGGCCGCGGTGGCGCAGCAGCTCGGCAGACGCGGCGCTGCGCTTGATCACGGCACCGAGCGGCGCGAGGCTGCCGTGCAAGACCGCCAGGCCGCCCTCCGCGCTCCGCGGAGCATCGAGCGACGCGATCAGGTCCCGGTCGAGCGGCGCCGCGGCACGCGTTTCCTCGGCGAGCGTCCGGCCGGTAACGGTGAGCGCGTCGCCGTGCAGGAGCGGGCCGAGCTCGTGGAGCACCGCGCGGATCCCACCGGCGCGGTGGAGGTCCTCGACGAGGTGCTCACCCGAGGGCCGCACGTTGGCGAGTAGCGGCGTCGAGCGCGACAGGTCGTCGAAGCGGTCGAGGCCGAGCGGCACTCCGGCCCGGCCGGCAAGGGCCAGCAGGTGGATGACCGCGTTGGTGCCGCCGCCGATGGCCATCAGGAGCGTGATCGCGTTGTCGAGCGACTCCGCGGTGACGATCTGCGAGGGCCGGAGACCCTCCCGGGCGAGCTCGACCGCCCGCGCACCCGAGGCCTCGGCGACGCGAACGCGCGCCGCGTCGACGGCGGGGATCGAGGCCGAGCCGGGAAGGCACATCCCGAGCGCCTCGACGATCGAGGTCATCGTCGAGGCGGTGCCCATCTCGTTGCAATGGCCGACGCCCGGAAGGCTCGCCGCCTCGAGCTCGTCGAACTCGTCCTGGCTCATCCGCCCGGCCCGGACCTCCTCGACGTAGTGCCAGAGATCCGTGCCGGCGCCGAGCCGCTTCCCGCGGAACCAGGCTGCTTCGGAGGGGCCGCCGGTGACCATGATCGCGGGCACGTCCGCGCTCACCGCACCCATCAGCTCCGCCGGAACGGTCTTGTCGCAGCCTGCGAGCAGCACGACGGCGTCGAAGGGATAGGCGCGGATCGACTCCTCGACGTCCATCGCCATCAGGTTGCGATAGAGGAGCGTGGTCGGCTTCATCAGGTTCTCGCCGAGCGAGATCGTCGGGAACTCGAGCGGCAGCCCACCCGCGAGCAGCACGCCGCGCCGGGCGGCCTCGGCGAGCCCTCGGAAGTGGAGGTTGCAGCTGACGAGCTCCGACCACGGATTGCAGATCCCGATCACGGGCCGCCCCTCGAGCGCCGCACGCGAGATCCCCTCGGCGTGGATCGAGGCCCGGTGGATGAATCCCGCGAGGTCGTGGCCGCCGAACCACCGCTGGCTGCGAAGGCCGCTCATCGGCCAAGGAAACCACAAGCGTCCGGCGAGCGAGCACTATGCTCGCACTCGATGGCGGGCATTCTTCAGCGCGGGGCGGCGTGAAGGCGGTGCTCGTCACCGGTGCCGCCGGCGGCATCGGGAAGGCGATCGTCACCCGGCTCGACCAGGACGGCTGGGCCGTTCACGGCGTCGATCTCGCCGATGCCGATCTCACGACCCGCGAGGGCAACCGCGCCGTCGTCGAGGCGGCCCTCGAGCGGTACGGCCGTCTCGATGCGGTGGTCGCAAACGCGGGCTTCCAGCACGTCGCGCCGGTTGCGGAGTTTCCGGAGGATCAGTGGGATGCACTTCTCTCCGTGCTCCTTACGAGCCCGTTCCTGCTCGCGAAGTACAGCTGGGAGGCGCTGTCGCAGAGCGGAGACGGCAGGTTCGTCGCGATCGCCTCCGCCCACAGCCTCGTCGCCTCGCCGTTGAAGGCCGGCTACGTCGCGGCGAAGCACGGCGTGCTCGGGCTCGTGAAGACGCTCGCACTCGAAGGCGCCGCGCAGGGCATCCTGGCGACCGCAGTCTGCCCCGGCTACGTGCGGACACCGATGGTCGAGTCCCAGCTCGCCGTGCAGGCCCAGGCGACCGGCCTACCCGAGGATCGCGTGCTCGGCGAGGTGATCCTCGCGCCGCACGCCGTGAAGCGACTCCTCGAGCCCGAGGAGGTGGCGGAGACCGTCGCATTCCTGCTCGGCCCCGGCGGGCGGGCGTTCACCGGCGCGGCGGTGACGATGGATCTCGGCTGGACGGCGCGGTAGTCCTCGTACGGGTTGGGCAATCGAGATCTCCGCGTCGGGCGGGTCTCCGCTACCGGTTCCAAGCATCGGAACCTCGGTCATGGCCGAAAGAGCGGACTGCGGTGGGCGCTCCGCCGCACGACAATCGCCTGCGTGGAGGGCGTGGCCACACGGTGTGGAGCCTGGTTGATACCCGGTGCATTCGGTTCGCCACCGGATCCGGTTCGACTCCGGCGCCCTCCGCGCTGGAGCGTCGGAAGGCTTGGCCGGCGGGTTGGCCCCCGCGTCTATCCGGTCGTGTCGACCGCGCTACCATCTCGACCACTGGGTATCAGCTGGGTAAGCCGGACGGAGTGTCCGGCGGTGTGGCCACGGAAGGGAGGCCCGTTACGGCGGGCCTCCCTCGTGTTCTGGGCCGCCGAGCGGGCCTCGGCGACCGACGACTGGACGCGGTTCGAGTGGCAGCAGGACGAGACGGAGCCCTAGCCGGTTCAGGCCGTCACGAACCACTTCTCGGCAGCCGCAAGGCGCTCATCGAGCTGAGCGAGCGTCGCTTCCGAGACGCGCTTCACACCCGATCGCCGGTTGAGCTCTGCGTTCACCTCGGCGTGCGTCAGGCCGGTGCGGCGCGCGAGCTCCCGGGCGAGGCGGGCATTGGCCTCGCGGAGCTCCTTCTTCTCCTCACGCCGCGGGAGAACGGCGGTCGTGCCACCGGGCCCCTCGCCCTGGAGCGGAGGTGGGGGAGCAAGCGTGAGCTCGACACTTTCGTCGATCTCCTCGGCCGGCTCCTCGAAGGGCTCCTCTTCGTCCACTGCGTCGGCTCCGCTCGTGGCCACCGCGGAGATCACGGCGAAGAGCGACATCTGCTCGTCGTCCGGCTCAGAGGCCTCGAGCTCACGCGCCTCGGGGTCGTCTTCGTTGTCCCGTTCGTCGCGCCGAAGCGAGTGGCGGCGCTGCTCGGCGATCCCGGCCGCGTAGCCCCGGAGCCGCGGGTCGTCCGGGATGTAGAGCCAGGCGCGCTGCCGGCCGATCCCGCGCGTGAAGCGCACGAGCCGGCCGACGGCCTGGCGGAAGAAAAGCTCTGTCGCCGTCGTCGTCGCATAGACGCCGACGCGCAGCCGCGGGATGTCGACGCCCTCGGACACCATCCGCACCGCCACGAGCCACGGCTCCGACGAGGATGCAAAGCCGGCGATCGCTGCCGAGGCCTGAGGATCGTCCGAGGTGACGAGGCGGGCCGAAGTCCCGAACCGTCCGCGCAGCAGGGCGGCGATCCCGCGCGCGTGCTCGCGATCGGTGGCAATCACGAGCCCGCCCGCGTCGGGCTGCTCAGCGCGCACCTCCTGCAGCCGCCGGTTCGCCGAGCCGAGCACCTCGGGTAGCCAGTCGCCCTCGAGGGACAGCGCCGTCCGCAGCCGCTGGCCCGTCCGTGCCGCGTCGAGCCGGTCGTCGAAGCTCGCCGAGTGCACCGAGCCGTCCGGTGCCGACCACTCCATCTGACCGTTTGTCGTCGGGAAGAAGACGGGGCGCACGACGCGGCGGTCCGCGAGTGCCTCGCCGTAGCCGTACTCGAAATCGGGCACGGCCCGGTCGCCGGTGTAGGTCACGAACGGGATCGCACACGTGTCCGAGCGGAAGGGAGTGCCCGAGAGCGCGAGACGCCGCTCGGCCGGGGTGAACGCCACCTGGATCGCCTCGCCCCAGGCGCGCTCCTCACCAGCGTGGTGCAGTTCGTCGAGCACGACGAACGCGCCGCGCGCCAGCCGTGCAAACAGGGATGCATTCGTCGCGACCTGGTGGTAGGAGGTGACGATCCCGTGCATGTCGGCCGGGATCGCGCCGTCGGACGGCGCCCAGGACGGGTCGAGGTGCAGCGAGAACGCCGCGGCCGCCCGCGCCCACTGCTGCTTCAGGTGCGCGGTCGGCGCGACGACGACGAGCCGCGCCGGACGCTGCCCGAGCTGGTGCCGGGCCGCCGTCAGCGCGAAGGTCGTCTTCCCGGCTCCCGGCGTCGCGACCGCCAGGAAGTCGCTCTTCGGCGAGGCCACGAACAGGTCGAGGGCAGCCTTCTGCCAGTGGCGGAGATGAACGGTGCGCGTCACGGTCGAGGCGTCGGACAGACCGGCGGCCCCCCTTGACGCGAGGGCGACGATACCGACCGCGTCTGTCGGAGTCCTCGCTAGAGCCGGATCACGGCCGAGCGGCGGAGCGGCTTGCCCGTCATGTCGAGCGCGGCCATCGCGACATACGGCCCGGCATCGGCCGGAAGGGCCACCATGGTCTCGAAGCCGCTCCTCGGAGCGGTCACACGAGGGATCAGGGCATCGGGATGAGGCCCGGCGAGCGCCTGCCAGGAGTGGACGTCCGTTGCGCCGTTCCAGCTCGCATAGACGAAGTGGCCCGTGGGCGCCGGCCGCGACGCGATCCGCGGCGGCTCTGCGGGGGTGCCGGACCAGGGGAACCGCAGCGTCCGGTAGTTCTGGCCGCCGTAGGGAAGCTTCGCGTCGAGGACGACCGCACCGGCGGCGGTGTATTCCGTGTACCAGGGCTGCGTCGCCCACCCGACGAGGACGTTGCCGTTGGGCTGCACCTGGACGCTCCCGAAGGCATGGGCCAGGAGCGGGGGGCGGTGGAGGTACTCGCGCGAGAGCGTTGCTCGCATCCGGTTCTCGTCGAGCGCGAGAGCGAGCCCGCGCGACTGCGGCTCCTCCTGCGGGTCGTCGGCGTTGTCGAACAGGGTGAGGAGCTCGCCGGAGCCGATGCTGCGGGCATCGTGCTGCCAGGAGAACTTCGTGCCCGGCCCCATCGCGAAGTCGCTCTTCTTCCCGCCGAGCCTCCAGATGACCTTCCCGGATTCCCGATCGACCTTGTAGACCGTCCACGTGTTCCGGGCCGAGACGAGCAGGTTCCCGTCGGCCGCGATACCGACCGAGTTGACGTGGAAGTAGTCGAACGCGGGTGCGACCTGCGAGTACGACTCGGTGAGGGCGACGTGGTCGAGGCTCCGCCACTCGAACAGCACGCGGGCGCTCGGGACCTCGAGCTCCTGCACGATGCCCTCGATCACCCGGCCCCGGCCGTGTCCGACGCTCGATCGGTCGACCGCCGGGATGTCGTAGGCGGTGATGAGTGCAGTGCCGGCGGGCGTGAGGATCAGCTCATGCAGGTCGGAGCCGCGATCGTTGCCGGGCGGAAACCGTGCAAGCTCGCGGTAGGAGCTGTCGAAGATGACGTGGTCGCCCACGCCGAGCCCATGCTTCGTCTTCCCCTCCCACCAGGTGAGGACGGGCTTTCCGCGGTAGAGCCCGGCCCGCAGGTTCATCACGGTCTGCGGGACCGTGGGATGGAACCAGACCGGCTCGCCGGTGTCGTCGACGATCATGGCCCCGCGCTGCCCTGGGCCCGACGACGGGCCCAGGAAGAGCAGGCCGGGACTCGTTCCAGCCCCCCGATGGACGACCGTGAGCTTCGGAGGGACGAGGTCGGGACGGCTGACATACCGATTCACGTCGTGCCCAGAGCGCCTCACGTGCGCAGCCGCATGGCCCTCGCCGAGCAGCCGGTCGGCCGCGAACACCCCGACGATTCCGGCGGCCCCGGCGATCAGCCCGGCCCGCGTGAGCGAGCGGCGAGCGCGGTTGGCGGGACTTGCTGGGCGATCGGGCTGAGGCACGGGATGCTGCTTCGGCCCGACGCTGCTTTCGCCGGCACCTGAGCGGGAGCCGCGGCGAATCGAGCCGGCCCAAAGCGTACCGCCGGTCGGGTCAGGCGCGGAGTGGCTGCGCGTGACCTCTGAGAAGCCCTCACACGATGAAGCCTTGGGTCGCTCGGACTCGATGGACGATCGGCGAAGCGTCATTGTGTGAGAGCTTCGAAGTGCTACAAGGATTCCGTGCCAGAGATCTCCGGTAGCCGGCGTGGACGCCTCGTTGCGACCGTAGCCGTGCTCGCGCTCGGTGCCTGTGGGCTCCTCGGCCTGGGCGCCGAAGCGCTCGTCGCCTCGGGTGCCGCATCGGACAGCTCGTCGATCGTCGTCACCTACATCTCGCCGCTCGCGTTCCGGGTGAAGCTCGGCGACGGCACGAACGTCACCGCCGGCTCCTCGATCCCCGCCGGCAGCTACCAGCTCTTCGTCTACGACGACAGCGAGGACCTGACCCCGCTCTTCTCGTTCACGGGCCCCGGCGTCTCGATCAACAGCAACCTGAACAGCACGGGAATGGGTATCGACTCCCCCTCCATGCTCGGCGTCGTCACGCTCCAGACGAGCTCGAGCTACCGGATGCAGGATTCGACCGTCGGCGCCTCGTCGCTCGTCAACTTCGCGACGACGGCCAACGCCACGGCGACGGTGCTCGTGGGCACCACGACGAGCGGCTCGCCTCCGAGCGGCACGACCACGCCGGTCACAACCACGACGACCGGACACACAGTCGTCACGCCGAAGGTTCTCGGCACGCTCTCGGGCGTCGTCAGCGCGGCAGGCAAGCCGGCGCTGAAGCTCCGCGGGAAGACCGTGAAGACGCTGAAGGCGGGCCGCTACACCGTCAGCATCGGCGACCACTCGCGCAAGGCCGGGCTGATCCTCGGGACGTCTCCGAAGCACACGATGACCCTGAGCAAGACATCGTCGCTCGCCACGGCGAAGCGCGTCACCGTGACGCTCGTCGCCGGCAGGTGGTTCTTCGAGGCGACGACGCTCGGCCCGAAGACGTACTTCCGCGTGACCTGATCAGCACGACCGACACGGGCTCAGTGGCGGCCGACCGCCAGGTTGAACCGCTCCTCCGGCGTGATCAGATGGTCGTGGTCGTCGTCGCCGAGGTCGATCTGCACCCACTCGATCGTTCCGGTGAAGGCGTTTCCCTCCGCACCGTAGTCGGGCGAGGCCGGTGAGCCGCTGTCCGAGCCGACGTCGCCAGACTCGTCAGCCGAGAATCCCATCGGAATCGTCCTCTCGACCCGCCCCGCGCCCACGGTCTGGCCGTCGACGAAGAGCGTCACGTCGCCGCCCTTCGCGAGCCCGCCGCCGTCGTAGGCGAACTCCATCCGGACCTGGCGGTCGCCCGGCGGGATCGCCTCGGCCGACTCCGTGAAGTAATGGTCGATCCCGAAGAAGTTGTAGGCGTACTTGAGCTTCCCGCCCTGCGCGTAGAGCGACCAGCCGCCCGCCTGGCCGCCCTGGGTGACGATCACGCCCTCGACCCCGGCATCGGGCACGGTGACCTGCGCCGTGACCGAGTGCGACTTGTTCTTGACGTTCACGATGCTCCCCTCGGTGATTCGCATCCCGGGGAACAGGAGCTGGGTCGTCCCCGTGATCAGCTGGGGACGTCCGGCGAGGTCGGGGTTGATCCGCTCGTACCGGCGATCGTCGAGCGGCACCACGTTGTACTTCACCGCCTCGATCAGCCAGAGCCGCTGCAGCTCGGCGAGCTTCTCCGGGTTGTCGGCGGCGATGTTCCTCGCCTGCGTCCAGTCGTCGGGCCCATAGAGCTCCCAGACGTCGTCGTCGAACGCACCCGGCGGCGCCGGGTCCCACGGGGTCGAGTGCTTCGTGACCGCGGTCCAGCCCTCGTGGTAGATGCCGCGGTTGCCGAACATCTCGAAGTACTGCAGGTCGTGGTCCTCGGGCGCGCCCGCGTCGCCGAAGCTCGAGGTCATGCTGAAGCCCTCCATCGGCTCCTGCGAGATCCCGTTGACCGCCGTCGGCGCCGGGAGCCCGGCGGCCTCGAGGATCGTCGGGGCGACGTCGATCACGTGGTGGAACTGGTTGCGGAGCTCACCCTTGGCCTTGATCCCGTTCGGCCAGTGCACGATCGTCCCGTTGCGTGTACCGCCCCAGTGCGAGGCGACCTGCTTCGTCCACTGGTAGGGCGTGCAGAGCGCGTGGGCCCAGCCGACCGCGTAGTGGTTGTAGGCGGCGGGGGTGCCGAAGTCCGGGAGCTTCTCGAGCAGGAACTCGTTCGTCTCGAGGCCCATCATCCCGTTCAGCACCGCCATCTCGTTGAAGCAGCCGCGCGGGGTGCCCTCGGCCGAGGCGCCGTTGTCGCCGATGATGAAGTAGACGAGGGTGTCGTCGAGGACCCCGAGGTCGTCGATCGCGTCGATCACCCGGCCGATGTGGAAGTCGGTCTGTTCGAGGAACCCGGCGTAGATCTCCATCTGCCGGGTCAGCACGGGCCGGAGCTCGTCGTCCATCTCGTCCCACGCCGGGATCTCCGCATGACGCTCGGTCAGCTCCGCATCCGCGGGGATCACCCCGAGCTTCTTCTGCGCGTCGAAGATCCGCTCGCGCAGCGCGTCCCAGCCCTCGTCGAACTGCCCCTTGTACCGGTCGGACCATTCCGCGGGAACGTGGTGAGGCGCATGCGTGGCGCCCGGTGCGTAGTAGACGAAGAACGGCTTGTCGGGCATCAGCGCCTTCTGCGTTCGCACCCAGTTGATCGCACGGTCGGCGAGGTCCTCGTTCAGCGTGTAGCCCTCCTCCGGCGTCTTCGGCGGGTCGGCCGCGATCGTCCCCTCGTGCAGTCCGGGGTAGTACTGGTTCGCCTCACCGCCGACAAAGCCGTAGAAGTACTCGAAGCCGTTGCCCGGGCTCGGCCAGTGGTCGAACGGGCCCATCGGGCTCGTCTCCCACATCGGCACCTCGTGGCACTTGCCGATATGAGCCGTCGAATAGCCGTTCAGCGTCAGGATCTGCGGTAGCGGCGCCTTGCTCTTGGGGCGGATGCCGGAGTTGCCGGGGGCTGCGGTCGCCATCTCGGTGATCGCGCCCATGCCGACGGAGTGATGGTTCCGGCCGCTGAGCAGCGCCGCGCGGGTTGGCGCGCAGAGAGCGGTCGTGTGGAAGCGCGTATAGCGGAGGCCGCCCTTTGCGAGCCTCTCGGCAGTCGGTGTGTGGACCGGGCCGCCGAACGCGCTCGAGGCGCCGAAGCCGACATCGTCGATCAGCACGACGAGGACGTTCGGTCCGCCGGCCGGCGGCCGCAGCGGCACGATCGGCGGATACTTCGTGCTCGGATCGCGGGCGTCGTACGTGGTCAGCCCGACGGTCTGTACGTCCGGAATCGGCAGAACCTCGCGCTTGATCCCATCGCCGCGATCTGGCATTCGCATCCCCTTTTCTCTGGTAGTTCCCCCGCCGGGAGCCTAGATGAGAAAGCCGTTCTCGACAGACGACACAACCGGCGTTTCGGATCGCTAGGTTTCGGCCGTGGGGGCGCTTGCGGTTCAGCCGAGCTCGTCGGGGTATGCCGAGACACTCGATCGCCTGCTCGCGGGAATCGAGCGGCGCGGGCTCACCTTGTTCGGGCAAGCCGACCACGCGTTCGCTGCGCGGGAAGCCGGGCTCGAGCTCGACGACGAGATCGTCGTGCTGTTCGGGAGCCCGAGGGCGGGAACGCCCTTGATGCAGGCCGACCGGAGGATCGGGATCGAGCTGCCGCTGCGAATCCTCGTCTGGCGCGAAGGGGGCGAGGTGCTGATCGGCCACCACGACCCACGCGAGCTCGCGAGCTCCTATGACGTGGGGCCGCTCGCGGCGACGCTCGAGGCGATGGCCGCGCTACTCGTCGAGTTGACCCTCGAGGCTGCCGCGTGAGCGCGAAGGCGGGAGGCTCGAGGAACCTCGTGTTGGCGGCGATGATCTTCGCCGTCTCGATGACGTTCATCGACCAGACGATCGTCTCGATCGCGGCGCCGAACATCCAGCGTGAGCTCGGGCTCACGAGCACCGGCGTGCAGTGGGTCGTCAACGCCTACCTCCTCTCGCTCGCCGCGCTCTTTGCCTTCGGCGGCCGCCTGGCCGACACCGTCGGCCACCGGAAGATGGTGACACTCGGCGTGATCGTCTTCGCGGGCGCCTCCGCGATGTGCGGTCTGACGCCGAAGGGAAGCCTTGCCGAGGCGTGGCTCGTCACCTTCCGCGTGATCCAGGGTGCGGGCGGCGCGATCATGTTCCCGGCCGCGCTCGCGATCGTCGTCCAGACCTTCCCGCTGCATGCGCGCGGCAAGGCGCTCGCGCTCTTCTTCGGGGTCGCCGGCGGCCTCACCGCCCTCGGCCCGGCCCTCGGCGGGGTCCTGACGCAGTGGACGTGGCGCGCGATCTTCTGGGTGAACATCCCGGTCGCGATCATCGCGCTGATCCTGATCGTGCTCTCGCATCCGGTCACTGAGCACCGGCCCGCGAAGATGGACTACCGCGGCCTCGTGCTGATCGCGGCCGGTGTCGCGCTCAGCATCTTCGGGTTCCAGCAGTCGGCCACCTGGGGCTGGAGCGACCCGCGCACGATCGGCTGCGTCGTCGTCGGCGCCCTCGTCCTCGTCGTGTTCGTGCTCGTCGAACGCGGCACCGAGACACCGCTGATCAAGATCGACATCTTCAGGATCCGCCCGTTCGCGGTCGAGAACGCCGTGCTCGGGATCTCGAACCTCGTGTTCATCCCGACCTTCTTCTTCGCGAGCGAGTACGCGCAGATCTCGCTCGGGAAGTCGGCCTCGTCGGCGAGCCTCCTGCTGCTCTATTTCTTCATCGGCTTCGTGATCGCGGCGCAGATCGGGGGGCGGATGCTCGACCGGGCGGGAGCCAAGCGCCCGGTCGTGCTCGGTTGTGCCCTCGCCGCGGTCGGATTCTGGCTCTGGGCCGGGAAGGTGAGCGGCCTCGACCTCGGCTCGCAGATCTGGTTCATCATCCTCTCGGGTGCCGGGATGGGGTTCATGCTCGGGCCGGCAAGCACCGACGCCGTCAACCGCGCCTCGCGCCTCTCCTACGGCGAGGCGACGGGGATCACCCAGACCGTCCGCAACTATGCCGCCGGGCTCGGATTCGCGATCCTCGGGAGCCTGCTCGTCTCCCAGATGCACTCGAACGTCACGAGCTCGCTCGTCGCGAAGGGGCTCCCGCATGCGCAGGCATCCGCCGAGGCCACGGCGATCGCCCAGTCCCAGGGGCACGTCGGAGCAATCCCGGAGTTCGTCCGCCTGGACTTCGCCCACGCGACCCGGTCCGTGCTCTATGCGATGGCGATCATCATGGCCGCAGGCGCCGTCGTCGGGTTCCTCGGCCTGAGGCGCGGCGTCCAGCAGGAAACCGACGCCACGGTCGCGGAACCGGCGTAGCCACGGGCTTCGACCGACGAGTCGATGAGCCGGAATGCCTGGACGAGCCTGGGCGCCTTCGGCGGCTATTGCCTCGTCGTGTTCCTCTTCTTCGGCCTGCCGATCGCGACTCATCCGGGCCGCGTGGTGGTCGGAAGCGACTTCGATCCCGAGATCTTCATCTGGTTCTTCGCGTGGTGGCCTCACGCACTCGCGCACGGCGAGAACCCGATCGTCACGCACGCGGTGTGGGCGCCCACCGGCTACGACCTGGCCTGGGCGACCGCGATTCCGGTGCTGGCCCTCGCCTTTTCCCCTCTCACGGCGCTCGCAGGCCCCGTGGTGACCTACAACGTCGTCTCGATCCTGCTGCCGGCCCTCTCGGCGTGGACGGCGTTCCTGCTCTGCCGCTACCTGACGAAGCGGCTCTGGCCCTCGGTCGCGGGCGGCTACCTGTTCGGTTTCTCCACGTACCTCCTCGGTCACGAGCAAGGGCACCTGAACCTGGTCGCGGTGTTCCTCGTCCCCCTGGTCGCGCTCGTCGTCCTGCGCTACCTCGACGGCGAGCTCGGCCGGCGGCGGCTTGCCCTGTACCTCGGTGTCCTGCTCGCCGCACAGGTCGGGATCTCGACGGAGATCCTCGCGACGCTGACCTTCGCGCTCGTGACAGCCTGCGCCGTCGCGTTCTGGCTCGTTCCCGCACGGCGCGAGCGTCTCCGCTCGCTCGTGGTCCCGGCGGTCGGGGCCTACGGGATCGCCGCTCTCCTCGCAGCGCCGCTCGTCTACTACACGCTCACCGACTTCACCTCCGGCGAGCTCGGCCCGACGGCGGAGTTCGTCGCGGATCCGGTGAACCTGGTCGTCCCGACGCCGGTCACAGCGGTCGGGGGAGACGCTGCAAAGTCGATCTCGGCCCACTTCCCGCCGAACTACCTCGAACAGACGTCCTACATCGGGCTGCCCCTGCTCGCGATCCTCGTGCTGTTCTTCGTGCGCCGCCGACGCGATCCGGCAGGCCGGTTTCTCCTCGTCTCGTTCGGGATCGTGCTCCTGGCGGCGCTCGGGAGCCGGCTCCACGTTCTCGGGAAGGGCATCGTGCCGCTGCCGTGGACAGCCGTGGCCCGTCAGCCGGTGTTCGACAACGTCTACACGGTCCGGCTGATGCTCTATGCGTTCCTCGCCGCGTCGGTGGTCGTCGCGCTGTGGGCCGCGAGCGGCGCCCGCCGCTGGCTCAGGATTGGGTTGCCCGTCCTCGCGGCGGTCGCGCTCGCGCCGAACCTCGGCCACCACCACTGGGACGAGGAGCTCGACGTGCCGGCGTTCGTCGCCGGCCACGACTACGAGCGGTGCCTCGCTCCGAACGAGAACGTGCTCGCGATCCCGTACGGCTTCATGGGAAACTCGATTCTCTGGCAGGCACTCAGCGGCTTCCGGTTCCGCCTCGAAGGCGGGACGCTCGGCCCCCAGAGGCCGCCGTTCGGCGGCACCACCGGCGTCCGGCTCGATCACGACGACGTGCGTCCGGGCGACGGCGGCACCGTGCTGCAACTCGCGCGGCAGCGCGGCGTCGGGGCGATCCTCGTCGACCCGAACGACCCGTATTCCTGGAGCTCTGTCCTCGCCGGGATCGGCAAGCCGACGGCCGTCGGCGGCCTGCTCCTCTACCGGGTCGGGCACGACGGAGTGGACCCGGCAGCGTGCGGGGCGCACTGAACCGAAGCTGAACCGGTTCTCTACCGCCGCCGCCTAGCGTCGCGCCGATGCCCGCTCCCCGCACCGCCTCGAGTCCTGCCTTGCCCGCGTGGTAGCGCTACAACTCAAGGGGATGACGGTCGACCAGGGAGCCGACCGGCGCCTCCAGACGGTGGTCGGGGGCTACCGGATCGTCGAGCCGCTCGGACGCGGCGGGACGAGCGTGGTCTACCGCGCCGAGCACGTGCGGCTCGGTCGGACCGCGGCGCTGAAGCTGCTCGCGCCTGCGCTCGGCGAGTCCGACAACCGCCACGAACGGTTCCTGCGCGAGTCGAAGCTCGCCGCGTCCCTCGATCACCCGAACATCGTCCCGGTCTACGACGCCGGTGAGGAGAACGGCCTCCTCTACATCGCGATGGCCTGCATCGAGGGCGACGACCTGAAGACGCTCCTCGTGAAGGAAGGAGCCCTGCCGCCTCGCCGGGCCCTGCGGATCGTGAGCCAGGTGGCGGCGGCCCTCGACGCCGCGCATGCCCGCGGTCTCGTCCACCGGGACGTCAAGCCCGCGAACATCCTGATCGGCGACGGCGACCGCGCGTACCTCTCGGACTTCGGGGTCGTCAAGGAGATCGCCGAGGTGGGGACGACACGCACCGGCTCCTTCGTCGGGACGATCGACTACTGCGCCCCCGAGCAGATCGAGGGGCGCGACGTCGACGCGCGCGCCGACGTCTACGCGCTCGCCTGTGTCCTCTACGAATGCCTTGTCGGGACGCCGCCGTTCCATCGTTCATCCGATGTCGCGATCCTCAATGCCCACCTGCATGCGCCGCCGCCGAAGCTCTCGAAGGCCGCACCCGATCTGCCGCCCGCCCTCGAGCCGGTGCTCGCGAAGGCGCTCTCGAAGTCGCCGCTCGACCGCTACGCGAGCTGCGGTGAGTTCGTCGCGGCGGCCCGCACGGCCGTCGCCGCGCCTCGGGTCTCGCATGGCCGGCTCGTGATCTCGCTCGCCGTGCTCGCCGCCGCTGCGCTCGTAGGGGCGCTCGTCGCGGTTGCCGTCGACCACTTCGGCTTCAGGAGCGCCGCGCCGGCGCCCGTGACCGTGACGAACGTCGAGACGACCACCGTCCGCGTCCGGCCCACCCGGCCGACGCTCGAGACGCTGCTCTTCAAGAGCAAGGATCCAAAGACGCTGAACGGGGCGGCGTTCGCGCTGATCGACGCCGGGGAGTACGCGACCGCGCTGCCCTTCGCCGAGAAGGCGATGCACCAGGCAAAGCGCGGCACGAAGACGCTCGGGTACGCCACGTTCAACACGGGCTATGCCCTGTATCACCTCGGGCAATGCACCCAGGCGCTCACCTATCTGAGGAGCTCGCTGAAGCTCGAGCCGAAGGCCAACGCGGGCGATATCCAGCCCTGGATCACCGCTGCCCAGAACTGCGCGCAAGGTGGAGCATCCTCGCAAGTGCAGTCCCACTCGTCGGGCGCTCAGCCGGGCTCTTCGCAAGGGCCGTAAGGAGTGCGAAGGAGAGCTCGGCGTTCGGCCCGGGCAGCTCGGGCGGGGGTTCGACGAGATGGGCGAACCCGACCTCTGCCTCGGTTGCCCCGACGAACGGCGGCAGGCCCGCGAGGCACTCGTAGAGCACACAGCCGAGGGCGTAGACGTCGCTTGCCCGGGTTGCCTCGTCGCCCTCGATCAGCTCGGGTGCGAGATAGGCGACGGTGCCGAGCAGTTGGCCGTCGCGCGTGAGCCGCGTCGAGCCGGCCGCGCGAGCGAGGCCGAAGTCGGTGAGCGCGGCAAGGCCCGTGCCGTCGAGCAGCACGTTCGACGGCTTCACGTCGCGATGCAGGATCGCGCGGTCGTGGAGGACGTCGAGCCCTTTGCCGAGCTGAGCGGCCAGGTCGAGCGCCTCGCAGAGCTCGACGGGCCCTGCCTCGAGCCGCCCGGCGAGCGATCCACCCCGGTAGAGGGGCATCACGAGATAGGCGGTCTCGCCGTCGTCACCGGCCTCGAAGACCTGCACGACATGCAGCGAGCCGATCTCACCGGTGATCCGCGCCTCGCGGAGGAATCGCGCCCGCACGACGGCCTCGTTCGCGTACTCGGCGCGAAGCAGCTTCACCGCCACCTCCGTGCCGTCGGCGCCGAGGGCACGGTGGACGGCGCCCGTGGCGCCTTCACCGATCAGCTCGACGAGCTCGTAGCTCCCCACGCGAGTCATGCCTGGAGTATCGCGGCGTGATCGACTACCTCCTGCTGGGGCCGCTCGAGGCGCGCATCGACGGCGTCGCCGTGGTGCTGCCCGGAGGGCGTCCGCGCGCCGTCCTCGCCCGGCTCCTGCTCGAGGAGGGGAGGGTCGTCGCGGTCGAGAGCCTGATCGACGCGCTCTGGGGACACCGTCCGCCGCCGAGTGCGCCCAAGGTGCTCCAGGCCCATGTGTCGCAGCTGCGCAAGGTGCTCGGGGCGGAGGCGATCGAGACGCAGGCGCCCGGTTACCGCGTCACCGGAGCCGCAGGCGACCTGCTGGGGTTCGAGGAGCTCACCGAGTCGGCGCGCTCGGAGCCGAGCCCGGCGAAGGCGGCGAGGCTCTACGGGGAGGCACTCGAGCTGTGGCGCGGACGCGCGCTTGCGGAGTTCCGGCGGGAGCCGTTTGCGCTCGCGGCGCGGCGGCTCGAGGAGCTTCGGCTCGACGCGCTCGGGGCCCGGATCGAGGCGGAGCTCTCCCTCGGAGAGCACAAGCGGCTCGTGGGGGAGCTCGTCGCGCTCGTCGCGCAGGAGCCCCTGCGGGAGCAGCCCCGGCGGCAGCTGATGCTCGCGCTCTACCGGTCGGGCAGGCAGGCCGAGGCGCTCGCCTGCTACCGCGACGGGCGGCGGCTCCTCGTCGAGGAGCTCGGGATCGAGCCGAGCCCGAGCCTGCAGGAGCTCGAGCGCGCGATCCTGCGCCACGATGTCGTCCCGGAGCCCGAACGCTCCGTGCGAGGCCCGGTCGTGTGCTTCGGTACGGGCCCGGTCGAGCTGGTTGCCCCACTGGCCGCCGGCGGACGCGAGCTGCTCCTCGTGGAGCTCGTGGCGAGCGCGCAGGAGCTGCCCGCGGCTACGGCAAGGCTTGCGGAGGCGCGCTCGGCAGTCGAGGGCCGCGTGCGCACCGCGTGCTTCACCTCCACGGAGCGAGGTGCCGATCTCGCCCGGCTCGCCGCCGAGCAGGAGGCCGAGCTCGTCATCGCCCGCGGTATCCCGGAAGGCTTCCTCGAGGCGGCTCCGTGCGACGTCGCGGTGCTCGTCGGCACCGGCTCGTTCGAGCCCGGCGATCCGGTGCTCGTGCCCTTCGGCGGCGGTCGTGAGGAATGGGCTGCGCTCGAGCTCGGGGCCTGGCTCTCCCGCGCCCACGGGCTCCCGTTGCGCCTACTCGGCGCGGAGGCGGGCGAGGGCCGTCGCGACGCCAGTCGCATGCTCGCGAGTGCCTCGCTCGTGCTTCAGCGCTTTGCCGGGATCGAGGCGGAGACGGCGATCGTGGCGCCCGGGGCCGCCGGGATCCTCGCGGAGCGCGGCTCGGCGATCGTGGCATCGCTGCCGCCGGGTGAGCTCGACGCGACCCGCCGCTCGCTCGCGGAGCGCTCGGAGGCGCCGCTCCTGCTCGTGCGCGCCGGGCTTCGACCCGGCGGACTGGCGCCGGACCGGACCTTGACGCGGTTCAGCTGGTCGCTGGCCGACGGTTGAGCTCGTCTTCCATCCGCTCCCGGATGGTGCAGAGCGCGACGAGCCCGTCGGCGAGGCCGGCGAGCTGGGCCGGGGTGAGCATTCCTGCGAGCTCGTCGTCGACCGCCTCGACGCCGGCCCGCACCGCCGCCGCGGCGCTCCGCCCGCGGTCGGTCAGCTCGATCGTCATCCGGCGGCGATCGCCGGGATCGGGATCGCGCTCGAGGTAGCCCCGCAGGACGAGCGTGTCGATCAGCTGGCTCGTCGCCTGCCTGCTCACCCCGAGCTGCCGGACGAGGTCGCCCGCAGTTCCGCCGCGGTTCGCCATCCCTCCGAGGACGTACGGCCCGTTGGCGGGAAGGTCGTCGAAGCCGCCCTCGGCGAGGCGGGCGCGAACGGCGTGGGCGTAGGCGCCGCGCGCGGCGCGGAGAAGCGCGGGGATCACGATCTCGCGGGCGTCGGCAGCCATCGGGAAGCCACGATACCGTCAAGAGCGTTGACAGTCAAGTAGATTGCGGGAATGGTGCCGGAAACCGAAATCGGTGCCAGGCACCGGTTTGAAACGTGCGTCCCGCGCGCGCAATTGCATGTGAACAAGCGGGTTCCGGCGCAAGGCCGGTGCCAGGCACCGATTTAGAGCCCTCGTCGCGGCCGGCTCGAAGAGGTGCCCGTGCCCGGGCCCGACGCTAGAGCTCGACGGCTTCGCCGAGCTCGAGTGCCCGGATCTCGACCTCGGGCGCGCGTTCGCTCGCTGCCTGGAGAAACGCGTCGAGAGGCTCCCGCAGGAACGCAGAGTGGGTGCTCAGGTAGAACGGCCGCAGCGTGCCCCAGTGGATCGGAACCGCGATTCTCGGTCGAAGCAGCGTGAGCGCCTGGGCGGCGCGGGTGGGGTCGAGGTGCCCCTCGCCGATCGTCGGCCCCCAGCCCCAGATCGGGATCAGCGCGACGTCGAGGGCCGGCGCGAGCGAGGCCATTCCGTCGAAGATGTCCGTATCCCCGGCGAAGTAGACGGTGCCGCTCCCGGAGACGACGTACCCGACCGCAGCTCGCGAGCGGCCCGGCGCGGGCCGGCCCGGGTGGTCGGCGTGCGTCACCCCGACCCTGACCGCACCGACGGCGACCTCGTCGCCCTGGTCGACCTCCTGCACCTGAACGAACCCGTGCGAGCGCACGAGCGTGCCGAGGCCGTGAGGCACGAGGATCAGCGTGTCGCGCGGGAAGCGTGCGAGCGTCCCGAGGTCGAGATGGTCGAGATGTCCGTGTGAGATGAGCACCCCGTCCGGATTGCTCACCTCCGGAAGCGGACCGACACGCAACAGGTGCGCCGTTCGCCGTC
This sequence comes from Gaiellaceae bacterium, assembly GCA_036271235.1. Classification (GTDB taxonomy): domain Bacteria; phylum Actinomycetota; class Thermoleophilia; order Gaiellales; family Gaiellaceae; genus PALSA-600. Next base: position 46,384 of record DATBBA010000076.1, on the reverse strand, counting down.
GAAGAACGGGATCCGTGAGCAGCGAGACGCCGTCGAGCTCGATCAACGTGCTCGCGTGGCCGAGATAGGTGACCTGCCTCTTGCTCAGCGCACGACCCCAGGCTCACACGGCCGCCTGTTAGCTTGCCGGGCGATGGCGGCCGATGTCCGATACGGGGAGCCGGTCGTCTGGCAGCCCGGGCGGCCGCGGTTCCGTGTGCCCCGGCTGCTGCTCGGATGGCTGCTCTCCGCAGCATCGCTCTTCATCGCTGCGCTGATCGTCCCAGCTGTCTCGGTCGACGGCTTCGTCGGCGCGATCGGCGTGACGCTTGCGATCGCGATCCTGAACGCGATCGTGCCCCCGCTGATCGCCGCGCTGCGCCTCCCGTTCATGGCGCTCCTCGGGTTCGTGCTCATCCTGCTCGCCGACGCAGCAATCCTGAAGTTCGTCTCGGGATTCGACTCGGCAGCGATCAAGGTTCCGAGCTTCGGATGGGCGCTCGTCACTGCGCTCGTCGCCTCCGCGGTGGGGGTCATGCTGGACGTTGTCTTCGGCACGAACGACGACGACACCTACACGCTGCGCGTCGTCCAGCGGATCGCGCGGCGCCACGGAGCGGTGACGGCGACGGATGTTCCCGGGATCCTCTTCCTGGAGATCGACGGGCTTGCGCTGCCGGTGCTACGGCGGGCGATGCGTGACGGGAACGCCCCGAACATGGCGGCGTGGCTCGCCGACGGCTCGCACCGCCTTGTCGAGTGGGAGCCGGACCTCTCCTCGCAGACCGGCGCGAGCCAGGCCGGGATCCTGCTCGGCTCGAACGAGAACATCCCCGCGTTCCGGTGGGTCGAGAAGGAGACGGGCCGCACGATCGCCTGCTCCGGGCCCGCCGACTGCGAGGAGATCGAGCGCACCCGCGCGACCGGGATCGGCCTGCTCGTGAACGGCGGCTCGAGCCGCGGCAACCTGCTGTCCGGCGAGGCCGACGAGGTGATCCTCACGGTCAGCCGGATGAGCGCGGAGAAGCGCGCCAACCCCGGGTACCGCGCGTTCTTCGCGAACGGCTTCAACGTCACGCGGACGTTCGTCCTGTTCGGCTGGGAGCTGATCCTGGAGTGGACGGCGGCGCTCCGCTCGGCTCGTCGCGATGTGCGCCCGCGCGGCCATCGCGGGGGGATCTATCCGCTGCTCCGGGCGACGATGTGCGTGATCGTCCGCGACCTGATCGTGTACGGCGTCCTGACCGACATGATGCGCGGCGGGCCTGCGGTGTACGCGACGTTCTCGAGCTACGACGAGGTCGCGCACCACTCCGGGCTCGAGCGCGCCGACACGCTCGAAGCGCTGCGCAAGCTCGACCAGCAGTTCGGGCGCATCGACCGTGCCCGTCGCTTCGCACCACGGCCCTACCATCTGGTCGTCCTCTCCGACCACGGCCAGACCCAGGGCGCGACCTTCAAGCAGCGGAACGGCTACTCGCTCCAGGATCTCGTCGCGGAGTCGCTCGAGTCCCTGGACGTCCAGGCGATCGAGGGCGGCGACGAGCAGTCCGCGATGGCCGGGCTCGCGCTGCGCGAGGCGACCGGCGCGACCGGCAAGAAGTCCGAAGACGCCGATGCGTCGAAGGGGTCTGCGATCGTCCTCGGCTCCGGCAACCTCGGCCTCGTCTACCTCACCGAGGAGCCGCGGCGGCTCACGCTCGAGGAGATCGAGGAGCGCCACCCCAAGCTGATCCCCGCCCTGCGCGAGCACCAGCATGTCGGCTGGCTCCTCGTTCGCTCGAGCGAGTGGGGCCCTCTGGCCCTCGGCCCCCGGGGCGTCCGGCACCTGGTCGACGGGGAGGTGGAAGGCGAGGATCCACTCGCATATTTCTCGGTGAACGCGCCGGCGCACCTCCTGCGGACGGACGGTTTCCGCCACGTCGCCGACCTCATGGTCGGGAGCTTCTACGATCCCGACCTCGAGGAGGGCTGCGCGTTCGAGGAACTGATCTCGTTCCACGGAGGCCTCGGCGGGCTCCAGACGCGGCCCTTCATCCTGTACCCCGACGAGCTGGCTGCTCCCGAGCTCCCGATCGTCGGAGCGGCTGCGGTGCACGCGGTGCTTGCCGGTTGGCGTCGCGACCTCCAGGGGGCCGACGCCGTTCCGCTCGAGCCGTCGCGCTGACGGTAGCCCGGTTTCGTTTCCGGGCGAGTGGAGATCATTTGGTCGGCGCCCACAGTCGGGCTCGTGGCCCATTCCCCCGTTTCTGTGGTGCGCCGAATAGACGCAGTAAGAGAACCAGACGGGAGGTTCAAATGGCGAGCCATCTCAGGCTCAAGGTGAACGGGCTGACGCACAGCGTCACCTCCAGCCTCGACACACCGCTTCTGTACGTGCTGCACAACGAGCTTCACCTGCACGGGCCCCGCTTCGGCTGCGGGCTCGCGCAGTGCGGAGCCTGTTCGGTGCTGCTGAACGGCAAGGAGATTCGATCGTGCGTGACGCCGGTCGCGGCGGTGTCGGGAAAGAACATCACGACCCTCGAAGGCCTGCCAGCAGTGTGGGCCTCGGAGCGCGGGACCTCGGCGGCGGCGCCGGAGCTCCATCCGCTCCAGCAGGCATGGATCGACGGGCAGGTGCCGCATTGCGGCTATTGCCAGAACGGGATGTTGATCCAGGCCGCGGATCTTCTCGCGACGACGAAGCATCCGAGCGAGGATCAGATCAAGACGGCGATGAACGGACATCTATGCCGGTGCGGCACGTATCCCAGGATCCTCACGGCGATCCAGGCGGCCGCTACGGCGATGGCGAAAGGCGGTGCATAGCGATGTCGGTGCTCATGGAGAGGCGCGAGCTCTCGCGCCGTTCGTTTCTCAAGGGCGGCGGCGCCCTGCTCGTCGGCTTTTCGGTGCTCGGCACCGGGGCCGGCCGGGCCTTCGCCGCGGCCGATCCGAACCAGTTCGCGTCGTTCGGCCCCGCCGACTCGAACGCGATCGATTCCTGGATCGTCGTGAATGCCGACAACACGGCCTCGGTGAAGCTCGGCAAGGTCGAGCTCGGCCAGGGCTCGATGACGGGACTGCTGATGATCGCGGCCGAGGAGCTGAACATGAGCCTCGCCCAGGTGCACCCGATCACGAACGACACGGACATCACGCCGAACCAGGGGATCACGGCCGGAAGCTCGGCGATCGACTCGGGCGGAAAGCAGACCCGTGCAGCGTCGGCGGCGGCCTATCAGGCGCTGCTCGGTCTTGCCTCGAGGCAGCTCGGCGTACCCGCGGGAAGCCTCAGCGTCTCGAAGGGTGTCGTGACCGGCGGCGGGAAGTCGGTCACCTACGGCCAGTTGCTCGGCGGCAAGCTCTTCCACATCGAGATGGGGTCGCAGTACAACCTCGCTCCCAGCCAGCCGCCCGCCCAGCCGGCCGCACAGGGCGTCGCGAGCAGCGGCTCCGGCTCCAGCCAGGGCCTCGCGACGACCGAGACCTCGCAGGTGCCGGCGTTCGTCGCCTCGCCGGGCCCGGGCCTGACGGCCGGGGCGCCCGGAACGAAGCCGGTCGGGCAGTACACGCTCGTCGGAGTTGCGCCGGGGCCACCTCGAATCGACATTCCGCCGAAGGTGACCGGCGCCTACACCTACGTCCACAGCATCCGGATTCCCGGGATGCTCCACGGCCGCATCGTCCGCCCTCGCGGCCAGGGCGCCTACGGCTCGGGCACGAACCCGCAGGTGCTGTCGGTCGACGCCGGTTCGATCGGCCACATCCCGAATGCGAAGGTCGTCCAGAAGGGGGACTTCGTCGGCGTGGTCGCTCCGCTCGAGTACGACGCGATCCAGGCGGCGGTCGAGCTGAAGGTCAAGTGGGCTCCGATGCCGACGCTTCCAAGCTCCGGGAACCTCTGGTCGAACATGCGGTCGGAGGACACGGCCGGACAGGTGAAGGCCGCGACGGCACTGAACATGGGCAACGTCGACGCGGCGCTCGCGGGAGCGTCGAAGGTCGTCTCCGCGACCTACACCTACCCCTACAACGGCCACTTCCCGATCGGGCCGAGCTGCTCGGTCGCGGATGTGACCTCGAACGGGGCGCGCGTGTTCTCGAACTCGCAGAACATCTACTCGACGAGAACGGCTGTCGCGCAGATCCTCGGCTTCGGGATCAACAAGGTCCGCGTCAGCTACTTCGAGGGCTCGAGCGTGTTCGGGAGCTCGCCGCAGACCGATGTGGCCGAGTCCGCGGCGCTCATGTCGCAGCTCGCGGGCGCCCCGGTGCGCCTGCAGTTCATGCGCTGGGACGAGCAGGGGTGGGACAACTACGGGCCCGCCCAGATGATGGACGTGAAGGGTGGGGTCGACGCCAACGGCAAGCTCGTCGGCACCGACGTCACGATGTTCGGGATCCCCTACTACACGACCTCGCCGCCCGAGCAGATGACGGGTACCGCGACGGTCTTCGCGCCGGCCGGCTCTTTCGACACGACGAACACGGGAACGCAGTACAACCTCGCGAACCGGCGGATCACCGGCAAGACCCTGCCGCTCCAGGATCACTACTTCAAGTCGACGTACCTGCGTGCTCCACAGGCGCCGCAGACGACGTTCGGCTACGAGCAGATGATCGACGAGCTCGCACACGCCGCGAACATGGATCCGTATCAGTTCCGGCTGCAGAACGTCGCGACGCTCGCCTCCGACCAGGCGAACGGGCTCACGGCGCTCACGTGGGACCGCTGGCGCAACGTCCTGACACGCGTCGGGCAGCTGTCCAACTGGCAGCCCAGGGTCGCGGCGTCGAAGCTCGGGACGGGGAACATCGTCACGGGCCGCGGGATCGCGTTCGGCTCCTTCGCCGGCACGATGGTTGCGAACGTCGCCGAGATCCAGGTGAACAGGAAGTCGGGGAAGATCGTGCCCCTCAACTTCTACTCGGCCCAGGACACGGGGCTGACGGTCTATCCCGCCGGCATCGAGAACCAGGCGGTCGGGAGCCTGACCCAGGGCGCGAGCCGGGCGCTCTTCGAGGAGGTTGCGTTCAACAAGGCGAACGTGACGAGCCTCGACTGGGTGACCTATCCGATCATGCGCTTCAAGGATGCGCCGAAGGTCCAGTTCGACTACATCCAGCGCACGGACATCCCGGGCGTGAGCGCCGGAACGGTCGGCGCCGGCGGCACCTCGACTCCGTCCGGCACCGTCGCCGCGAACGGCGTCTTCTCGTCCGGCTCGGGCGAGCCGCCGACCGCGAGCATCGGAGCTGCGATGGCAAACGCGTTCTTCGACGCGACCGGCGTCCGCATCAGGAACGCCCCGATGACGCCCGCTGAGGTGCGGGCGACCCTCAGAGCCGCTGGCGGCGGCCACTGAGGTGTGGGCGGGGTGCCCGCCGCGCCCCGCCCGCAACTCTCTACTTGCTGTCGAGGAACCAGTCGACAGGCTGGGAGACGATCTCGTGCAGGACGAACGAGAGCACGGCACCCATCACGCCGCTCCCGGCGGTGTCGGTAGCGGCCCGGTCGAGGCCCGCCCGGAGCGCGGCATCGATCGTCGGGCGAGTCCAGCGGATCTTCTTCCCCGCTGACGGCGAGAACGAGAGGACGAGCTCCTCCCGGCTCGTGCCGAGCTTGCAGGCGGCGCCGTTCAGACCCGAAAGCGCAACCCGCTGCAGGACGCCGTCGACGCCGCCGCCCGAGAAGGCCGGCTTCGAGGTGCAGGGATCGGCCAGGCTTGCCGCGCCGAAGCTGACGGCACCGAGTGCGAGCTCCACGGCGACGAGTACGACCGCGACCACACCGAGCCCCCAGAGCGCGAGCCTGCCCCTGCGGGTGGTCATCTCCCCGGCTCCGGCCGGAGCGCGAGAATCGGCACGAGGGCAAGGAGCGCGAAGAGCGCCGAGAGGCCGAAGGCGCGCCGGAAGCTCCGGGTCATCACGTCCTCGAGCGCCCCGATCAGCGAGTCGCGCACCTGGCGAAGGTTCGAGTCGTGCGCCGCGCCGCGCTTGTCGAACGGCTCGGCGAGGTCGGGCACGACGCCCTTGGGGGCGTTCTCGAGTGCCGATCTGAGGTCGAGTGCGATCGGCACCTTCTGCCGCAGCGGTGCGTTGCCGTCGAGGATCGCCCGCGTTCCGGCGAGGAGCGCACGCTGGCTGCCCTGCTCGAGGTCGTGCGAGAGGAGCGGCGCAATCAGCGCGAGCGCCACGACGAGGCCGGCATGCCGCGCGCCGATCGTCACGGTCGCGCTCCTGACGGCCCCGGCTCCCGGGCTCAGAGCGCGGTGGGTGAGCACCGGCACCGCGAGCCCGAGCCCGACGCCGCACAGGGCGAGGGCGATCGCCACGATCGCTTTGCTCGTCGAGGGCAGGAACGCGAGGGCGACGAGGCCCGCGGCGAGCAGGCCAGCGCCCGACCCCGCGGCGAGTCGCGGCGAGAGCTCCCGTTCCAGCCTTCGGGACGCGAAAGCGGCGAGCGGGAGCGCGCTCACGACGGCTGCGCCTGCGATCGGCGAGAGCCCCCAGACGGTGATCACGAGAAGCACGGCGAGGAACAGCGCGCCCACCAGCGCGCCGAACAGGAGGCCAAGGCCGAGGTTCGCCGCGAGGCTCGACCGCTGCTCGCCCTCGGCGTGTGGATGAAGATGCGACTCGAACGCCGCGACGAGCGCGACGAGGGCCACGGGCGCCTGGAAGACGAAGATCGCCCGCCAGTCGAAGAGCTCGGTCAGCACCCCGCCGAGGGCCGGCCCCGTCGCGGCCCCGAAGGTGCCGGCGGCCGTCCATACGGCGATCCCGCGCGCGATCGACCCCGTGAGGGCGCCGAGCAGGGCGAGTGCCCCGGCGAGGAGCATCGCCGCGCCCACTCCCTGCATGCAGCGGAAGCCGATCAGCACCGGGAGGCTCCAGGAGGCAGCCGACCCGACCGAGCCCACGAAGAACAGGGCGAGGCCGGCACGGCTCACGCGTCCCACGTCGACGCGTCGGACGACGGGAACGAGCGCGAAGGCGACGACCGCCACGACGAGGTTGTACGCCGTGATCACCCACGAGACCCCGATGATGCTCGTGTCGAATGCGCCGTAGACCGCCGGGAGCGCGAGGACGACGATCGACGAGTCCGCGAATGCCACCGCCACGGCAGCGGCGACGGCAGCCACGAGGAGCCGGCGGCGCCGCTCTCCTCGCTTGCCCGTGAGCTCCCCGGCCGGGCTCACAGCGGGCTTTCATCCGGTGAGGCAACGGTGCGATAGGTTGCGTCGAGCCGACGCGTGGGCGATGATTCCCCACGTCTGCGGCCAGGGGCTAACCGACATCTAAGGAGGAGCATGCTTGCAACGGGCTTTCTGACCTTCCTGTGGTCATTGATCGTGATCTTCTTCATGGTCATCTTCTTCATCCTGCTGTTCCACGTCATCGTCGACCTCTTCTCACGGCACGACGCCTCGGGGTGGAAGAAGGCGGTATGGGTCTTCTTTCTGATCGTCTTCCCGTTCGTCGGACTCTTCGCCTACTACATCAGTAACGGCGACGGCATGGCCCAGCGCCAGATGAAGCAGGTGCAGCAGGCGCAGACCGACATGGACAGCTACATCAAGAGCGTTTCTGCGTCCGGCGATCCTGCCGAGCAGATTGCGAAGGCGAAGTCGCTTCTCGATGCCGGGACGATCACGCAGGACGAGTTCGACAAGTTGAAGGCCAAGGCGCTCGGCTAGGCCGCGCCGCCTGGAAGAAGGTTATGCGGAGCCGCAGGCGCGAGGGCTCTTCGCGCGACTGCGGCTCGAAGTCCGGATCGGGCGCCGTAACCGGCGCCCGATCCCCTTTTCGCCACCCGTAGGCCCGGCGCGCGACCGAGTATGCTCCGCGCCGTGAGCGAAGTCGGATTGGACCCGGTGGCGACCACTCCGCTGCCCGCCGTGAAGGCACCGGCGGGGAGGATGGGGCGCCGGCGGCGGATCGCGGTCTGGGCGCTCGTCGTGGCCGCCTCGGTCATCGCGATCCTCTCGGTGCTCACGACCTGGGTGCACCGGCAGGTGCTCGACAACCATGCCTGGACGAAGGCGAGCGCCACCGCGATCCAGGATCCGACGATCCGCTCGGCGATCGCGACCCAGGTCGTGACCCAGCTCTACGACAACGTGGATGTCGCGGCCCAGCTGCGGCAGCAGCTGCCCCCGGACTTCAAGCGGCTCGCCGGCCCTGCAGCAGCCGCGCTGAGGGAGCCGGCTACCCAGGCCGTCGAGCTGCTCCTCGCGCAGGAGCGCTTCCAGACGCTCTTCGTCAGGGCCAGCTCGGCGGCGCAGCAACAGCTCGTCGCGGTGCTCGAGAACAAGACCGGTCACGGGATCTCGACGGGCAACGGCGACGTGACGCTCGACATCGGCGTGCTCCTCCGTGAGGTCGCGACCCAGCTCGGTCTGCCTGCGTCGGTGATCTCGAACCTGCCGCCGGACGTCGGCGTGATCACGGTTGCGCACTCGGACCAGCTGAACACGGCGCAGAAGGGCGTGCGGGCGATCAAGATCCTGAGCGTCTGGCTGCTCGTGCTCGTGCTCGCGATGTACGTGCTCGCGATCTACCTCGCCGTGGGAGAGCGGAGAAAGACCCTCGCTCACATCGGCTGGGGCCTGACGATCGCCGGCCTGGTCACCCTCGTTGCCCGCCACTTCATCGGCAACTACGTCGTCAACACGCTTTCGCAACCGGAGAACCGCACTCCGGTCCGTCACCTCTGGTTGATCGAGACCGCGATCCTCGGCCAGATCGGCTGGGCGATCGTCATGTACGGGCTGCTGACGGTGCTCGCCGCGCTGATCGCCGGGCCGACGCCGATCGCGACGTCCCTGCGGCGCGAGGTCGCACCCGTCCTCAATCGCCGGCCCGAGCTCACCTGGGGCGCGACCGCTGTCGTGTGGCTGCTGCTGATCCTGTGGGGCCCGACCCACGCCCTCCGGACGTGGTGGGGGATCCTGCTCCTCGCCGTGCTGCTTGCCGCCGGCGTGTGGGTGCTCCGGCGCCAGACGCTCGTCGAGTTCCCGAATGCAGGGCTCGAGCATGGCACGCCGTCGCTCGTCGTGCGCGTCACCGCCGGCGCGCGCAAGCTCACTCACAGGGCGCCACACGCCCCGGCCGCTACCGTCACCAGCTCGACGGCCGACGAGCTCGACCGCCTCCTCGCGCTCCGCGACAAGGGCGCGCTGACCCAGGACGAGTTCGAGCAGGCGAAGAAGCTTGCCCTCGCTTCGCCCTAGCCGCCTCAGACGCCCTCGACGACCTCGATCCGGCCGTTGCGGGCCGCCTGCTCGAATGCCGAATAGTCGCGCTCGTTCTGGTCGGCGTAGACGGAGGCGAACGTCATGATCGCCTCGTCGAAGGTGTCGCCCTTGCCGAGATACTCGGCGATCGCGATCCGGTCGCCCGAGCGCGCATGGGCGCGTGCGAGTGTCCAGCCACAGAGCCGGCCGTAGGGGCCGAGCGTGCCGGCATCGAGGGTGTCGAGGTTGGCCGAGCCCTTCCAGTCCCAGAGCTGGCGGCAGAAGTAGTCGCGCTCGGTGTTGTCGAGCTCGGTCGCGCGGTGCCAGCCGAGGAAGAGATCGCCCGTCGCCTGCATCAGCCGCTGCCCCGAGACGACGCGCTGGCCGTGCGTTGCGAAGCCGGAGGCTCCGAGGTAGGGCTCGAGCACGGAGGCCTGGGCCTCCTTGACCTGGACGAACAGCGGATCGCTCGTGTCACGGCCGATCATCAGCACGATCCAGCAGCGGGTACCGACGCTTGAGACCCCGACCACCTTGTGGGCGACGTCGACCACCTCGTAGGAGTCGAGCAGCTCTCGCCGGTCGGCCTGGAGCGTGCTGCGGAACCCGGCGAGGATCGAGCGCACGAGCGTCTCGATCTCGTCCCGGGCGACCGTCCCGCCGAACAGCTCGCCGACCGGGATCACGAGCGGCGGGTCGTAGCGGATCCTCGGCTGCCCGTCGACGGTCGTCGTGAGCTTCCTGAATGCCTTCAGGTGATCGCGCGAACGGGCCTTCTCGCCCGCACGGGCGAGGGACGAGGCCTCCGCTTCCTGGCGTTCCTCGCTGAGCCTCGTCACGAGCCCGTCGACGCTGACACGCGCGTACCAGACCTCGAGGTTCCCCATCTGCGCGAACTGGCGCATCGCCTCCCGGTAGGAGGCCACCATCGCGACGACGGCGGTGCGGCAGGCGCTCTCACCGAGCATCCGGGTGCGTCCCGCGATCGCGATGCTGGCGGCGAGCCTCTTCACGTCCCACTCGAACGGTCCAGGCAGCGTCTCGTCGAAGTCGTTCAGGTCGAAGACGAGATCACGCTCCGCCGATCCGAACCCACCGAAGTTGCCGAGGTGTGCATCGCCGCAGAGTTGCGCGTCGAGCCCGGAGCGCGGGAGCGGCGCGAGGTCGTAGGCCATCACCGCAGAGGTCCCGCGATGGAACGCGAACGGGGAGACGAGCATGCGTCCGTAACGGATCGGGACGAGCTCCGGGATCCGGGTCGCGGCCTGCGCCTCGAGCAGCGAGACCGGGTCGCGACCCGTCGGCTCGAAGTTCGCGTGCCTCCGGCGCGAGCAGGCCTCGCGGGCAGCCTTCCCGCGTGCCGCGCGCTCCTCGGGCGTGGGGTGGAGGAGGGGCTCGATCGCTTCGGTCGCCACCCGCTGATTATCGTCCGCGGCGAGTTAGAGTGCGCCCATGAGGAGTGAGCTCTACTCGGGCGGCGAGGCGCAGGGCGACCCGGCGAAGCTGTGGTGGGTGTTCGTCGTCACGGGCTCGCTCTGGCTCATCTTCTCGCTGCTCCTCTTCCGCTTCAGCTACGCGAGCGTCACCGCGATCTCGATCCTGATCGGGGTCGTGTGCATCGCTGCGGCGATCGAGGAGCTCGTGCTGATCCCGACCGCCCACGGCTGGTGGCGGCTCGCCCGGGTCGTGCTCGCGGTCGCGTTCGCCGTAATCGCGATCGTCGCCTTCGTGCATCCCGGTGACACCTTCAGTGCGCTGGCGGCGATCTTCGCCTTCTACCTGCTGCTGAACGGCGTGCTCTCGATCGTGCTCTCGCTGACCGGGATGCTCGTGCCGATGTGGCTCGGGGTCGTGAGCGGGCTCGCGCAGGTGGGGCTGGCGTTCTGGGCGGCGGGGGACTTCGGGCACAAGGAGATCCTGCTGCTCGTCTTCATCGGCGCGGGTGCTCTGATCCACGGGCTCGTGCAGATCGTGCTTGCCTTCCATCTCCGCTCGCTCCGCGCCGTTCCGGCCTAGGACAACATACCCCGCTAGGGTATACTCGGCTCATGGCGGCGCAGGCCCCAGAGACGCCCGTGACCCTGAGACTCGAGGTCGAGGGGATGTCGTGCGCGTCATGCGCTGCAGCGGTCGAGCGCCGGCTCAACAAGCTCGACGGGGTGGAGGCGTCCGTGAACTTCGCGACGAGCCGGGCGACGGTCCGCTGCGAGCCCTCCGTTCCGGTCGAGGAGCTCGTCGCAGCCGTGGAGTCGATCGGCTACGGGGCGAGACCCGCAGGCAGCCGCGACCACGAGCACGATCACGACGAGCCGCTCGGCGTGCTGGCACGCCGCCTCACGCTTTCCCTGGTGCTGACGATCCCCGTCGTCGTGCTCGCGATGGTCTCGTCGCTTCGCTTCGAAGGCTGGGAGTGGGTGGCGCTCGGCCTCTCGACGCCGGTCGTCTTCGTCGGCGGCATCGGCTTCCACCGCGCGGCCGTTCGCGGCGCGCGCCACGGGGTCGCCGGGATGGACACGCTGATCTCGCTGGGAACGCTGGCGGCGTGGACGTGGTCGGCAGTCGTGCTCGCGGCGGGGCTCGCAACCGGAACCTACTTCGAGGTCGCAGCGACGGTGACGACGCTCATCCTGCTCGGCCGGTATCTCGAGGTGCGCTCGAAGGGCCATGCCTCGGCTGCGATCCGCGGCCTCCTGGAGCTGGGCGCCCGTGACGCAGTCGTGCTTCGCGACGGCACCGAGGTGAACGTCCCGATCGCGGAGCTCCGCGTCGGCGAGCTGTTCGTGGTGCGGCCGGGCGAGAAGATCGCGACCGACGGCATTGTCGTCGAGGGGGGCTCGGCCGTCGACCGCTCGCTGCTGACCGGTGAGTCGCTGCCGGTCGAGGTCGGGGTGGGTGCCGCGGTCGAGGGGGCGACGATCTCGACCTCCGGACGCCTCGTGGTGCGCGCGACGAGAGTCGGTTCCGACACCGCGCTCGCACAGATCGCGAGGCTCGTGGAGGAGGCCCAGTCGGGAAAGGCTCCGGTCCAGCGTCTCGCCGACCGGATCTCCGGGATCTTCGTCCCGTTCGTGCTGGTCCTCTCCGCCGTCACCCTGGCCGGCTGGCTCGCCTTCGGGGGCTCCGCGGGCGCTGCGTTCACCGCAGCGGTCTCGGTGCTGATCATCGCCTGTCCGTGCGCACTCGGGCTTGCGACGCCGCTCGCGCTCATGGTCGGCACCGGACGAGGCGCCCAGCTCGGCGTGCTGATCCGGGGGCCGGAGGTGCTCGAACGGACGCGGAGGATCGGCACGATCGTCCTCGACAAGACCGGCACGGTCACGGAGGGAAGGCTCGAGCTCACCGGGGTCTCGCTCCTGAACGGCTCGACCCGGGCCGAGGTGCTGCGGCTCGCGGGCGCGGTCGAGGCCGCCTCGGAGCATCCGGTTGCCGGAGCCGTCGTGCGGGCGGCGCGAGAAGAGCTCGGCGAGCTGCCGCCCGTCACGGCCTTCCGCAGCACGGCGGGCCTGGGCGTGACGGGCGTGGTCGAAGGGCGCGAGGTCACGGTCGGCCGAAACGGCGCGACAGTCGAGGTCGCGTGGGGCGGCGAGCCGCGCGCGAGGCTCGAGTTCCGCGATGCCGTCAAGCCGACGAGCGCCGAGGCCGTCCGCGAGCTGAAGGCGCTCGGTCTGCAGCCCGTGTTGCTCACCGGAGACGGCGCGCTCGCGGCCGAGCGCGTCGCCGCCGAGGTCGGGATCGAGAGCGTCCTCTCCGGCGTCGATCCAGCAGGGAAGGCGCGAGCGATCGAGCAGCTCCAGAGCGGAGGCGACCGGGCCGTCGCGATGGTCGGCGACGGGGTGAACGACGCACCTGGGCTCGCTCAGGCCGATCTCGGGCTCGCGATCGGAACCGGCGCGGACATCGCGATCGAGGCTTCGGAGATCACGCTCGTCTCCGGCGACCTCCGCGCCGCCGTCGATGCCCTTCGGCTCGGGCGCCGGACCCTGCGGACGATCGAGGTGAACCTCTTCTGGGCCTTCGCCTACAACCTCGCCGCGCTACCCTTGGCCGTCGCCGGGCTGCTCAGCCCGATCGTCGCTGCCGCGGCAATGGCCTGCTCGAGCCTCTTCGTGGTCGGCAACAGCCTGCGCCTGCGGCGGTTCAGGAGCATCCGCTGACACCCGAGACCCCCGGATATCACGACGACAAGGCTGCGCTCGTCACGCGTCTCCATCGGATCGAGGGGCAGGTGCGCGGGATCGAGCGGATGGTCGAGGAGGATCGCTACTGCATCGACGTCCTCACGCAGATCTCGGCGGTGAGAACGGCGCTCGACTCGCTCGCCTTCCGGCTGCTCGAAGGCCACGTCCGGCATTGCGTGACCCGGGCGCTCGCCTCGGGCGACGAGCTCGACGCGGAGGCGAAAGCCGCCGAGCTCCTCGCGGCGGTCGAGCGGTTCGCGAAGACGCGTTAGTGCTTCTCTTCCTTGTCCGGGCGGATCACGACGACCGGCACGGGGGCGTGGTGGACGCACTGCTGGCTCACCGAGCCGACGAGGAGCCCGTGGAAGCCGCCGAGGCCTCGCGTCCCGACGACGAGGAGATCGGAGCCCTCGGCCTCGTCGCAGAGCACGTCGGCCGGCTGGCCCTCGCGAAGGACGGGGGTCACGGTCACGCCCGAGCCGCCGACGTCCGCGGCCGCGATGCCCTCGTCGAGCGCCGTCTGCGCGAGCTTGCGGAACTCGTCGAGATCGACGTCGCTCGGCGCCCAGCCGCTGCCGTAGACGCCCGACGGGACATGCCAGGCGCTGACCGCCCTCACCTCGGTCCCGGGCGTCTTCTTCGCCTCGTCGACGGCATACCGCAGCGCCTTGATCGAGGCGCCCGACCCGTCCACTCCAACCACGATCGTTCCCATTGGATTCCTTTCTCTACGGCCGAAGGATCAGAAAACTACTACCGTACGGAGCGACGCCGTGAACGAGCTCTTCGAGACCGCTCGCGCCCTCGTCACGGAGGGCAAGGGAATCCTCGCCGCCGACGAGAGCTCGGGGACGATCGCCAAGCGTCTCGCAGCCGTCGGGGTCGAGTCGACCGAGGAGAGCCGGCGCGCCTACCGCGACCTGCTCTTCACGACGGCCGGGGCCGAGGCCTCGATCAGCGGCGTCATCCTCTTCGACGAGACGATCCGCCAGAGCTCGGCCGACGGCACTCCGTTTCCGAAGCTGCTCGAGGCGCGCGGCGTGATCCCCGGTATCAAGGTCGACAGGGGCGCGAAGCCGCTCGCGCTTGCCGAGGGCGAGACGGTCACCGAGGGCCTCGACGGGCTCCGCGACCGGTTCGCCGAGTACCGGTCGCTCGGGGCGCGCTTCTCGAAGTGGCGGGCCACCTATTCGATCGGCCACGGCCGTCCGAGCGAGTACTGCGCGTGGGTGAACGCCCATGCACTCGCCCGCTATGCGGCGCTCGCGCAGGAGGCCGGGATCGTGCCGATCGTGGAGCCGGAGGTGCTGATGGACGGCGACCACACGATCGAGGCGAGCGCGAAGGCGACCGGCCGCGCGCTCCAGGCCCTCTACACCGAGCTCCACGACCAGCGGATCGACGTTCGCGGGACGCTGCTCAAGCCGAACATGGTCCTCTCGGGCTACGACGCCGCGTCGCGCGCCGGGAGCGACGAGGTCGCCGAGCGCACGCTGGAGGTGCTCTACCGCCACGTTCCGGCCGCGGTTCCGGGGATCGTCTTCCTCTCGGGCGGCCAGAGCGACGAGGACGCGACCGCCCACCTGAACGCGATGGCCCTCCGCGGGCCTCATCCCTGGCAGCTCTCGTTCTCCTACGGCCGCGCGCTCCAGAACGCCGCGCTCGAGACCTGGGCCGGCAACCCCGAGAACGTCGCCGCGGCCCAGGCCGCCTACCTCCGTCGCGCGAAGCTGAACGGCGCCGCCCGCAACGGCACCTACACGCCCGAGCTCGAAGCTCGGTGAACGCGGGCGGCGGGTCGTTCCGCCGCCAGTGCCGGTTCGGCGGCCGGCGGACGAAGCCGGCGGTGCAGTAGTGCCACGCCAACGCCGCTGACGCCGATGCTCGCGAGCGCGGCGACCATGATCGCGGCGCCGATCCCGGGCGTGATCACGTGCTGCTGGAGTCCGAGCGCCACGATCGCGGCCGGCACGCCGAGTGCGACCGCGGAGGCGAGGCCGGCCGCCACGCTCTGCCGCGTGACGAGGGCTGCGCCCACGCTGAGCGCGATGTTGAAGCCGGTCAGGAGCGCCGCCAGCCCGATCAGAGAGGCGTGCGTCCCGAACGCACGGAGGTCGATCTGGGCTCCGAGCACGACGAAGAACAGCGGTACGAAGAAGCCTTGCGCGACGCCTGTCACCTGCCGCGACAGCCGCTTGGGCCCGCCGACGGCCGCGACGACGAGCCCGACCGCGAATCCGGCGACGAGGACGCTCGTGCCCGCGCGCGTCGCGAGCCACGCGAGCCCGAAGAGGACGAGCAGCGACACGCGAAGGTCGAGCGCCCATCCGCGCTGCTTCGAGAGCAGCCTGAGGTGGTTCACCCACGAGGCGCCCCTCAGCCCACGGATCGTGAAGAACAGGAGCACGGCGCAGGCCGAGACGGCGAGCGCGCCGAGAAGCGCGTGCGTCGCGCGGTTCGGCTGCAGCACGAGGGGCACGGCCACGATCGCCGCCACGTCGGCAATCGCGATCTGTGCGGCGACGACGAGCCCTTCCGACTGGTTGAGCAGCCCCGCTTCGTGGAGCGAGGGCACGAGCACCGCCGCCGACCCGCTCGCGAGGATCACGACGTAGATCGCCGGATGTGAGACGCCGGCGATCCGGGCCGTCGCCACTCCAGCGCCCACAGCGAGGACTGCCGCGACCCCCGCGGCGGCCGCGCCCCGCCCGAGCCGCTTCACGAGCTCCGGCTCCCGCACCGGAATGTGCATCCCCGCCGTGAACATGAGCATCGCGAATCCGATCGACGCCAGAAACGCCGTCGTCGGATCGTCCGCGTGAACCCAGCCGAACCCCGTCCGCCCGACGATGAGCCCGGCCAGAAGCTCGCCGACGATCACCGGCACGAGCACCCGCTCGCTCGCCGAGACGAGCGGCCCCCCGAGCCCGCCCAGCACGACCACAGTCAGGATCCCGAAGCTCACAGTGTGAGTCTCACCCCTGGAACAGCTCTCCGTCTACCGAACGAACGCCTCCCTCCTGCGAGCGCTTCGACCAGCTTGTGTTGCAAGTCACAAGCCTTTGTGACTTGCAACACAAGCGCGGTCGTCTGCCGGACACCGTCCGGCGACCTTCGACGCCCGGAGGCCGCTCTGCACCTGCGGGACTCGGGGCGTGTCAGCTCACGGGAGCGAGGAGGCAGGAGTCGGCGAGCTCCTCGCCGAGGCAACCGCGCACCGAGGAGTCAGTTCGGCGGGACCGGGCCCCACGAAACGGGCCCGGCGGCGAGGGTGTGCGAGCCGAGCGGCCGGCCGAGGACGTTCGCGAGCTCGCGCGAGGTCTCGAGGAGCGCCTCGAGGTCGATGCCGGTGGCGATGCCCATCTCGTGGAGCATGGAGACGAGATCCTCGGTCGCGATGTTGCCGGTGGCGCCGGCTGGGACCGGGCAGCCGCCGATCTCGCCGAAGCTCGACTCGAACGACTCGCAGCCCGATTCGAGCGCCGCGAGGACGTTCGCGAGGCCCTGGCCGCGCGTGTTGTGGAAGTGCGCGGTCAGCTCGACCTCGTCGCCGAGCGCCTCGCGGGCCGCGGGGAAGAACGAGCGCACCTGGAGCGGGTTCGCCATCCCGGTCGTGTCGCCGAAGCCGATCTCCTCGGCGCCTGCCGCGATCAGACGCGTCGCGATCGCGAAGACGGCGGCAGGCTCGACTCGGCCCTCGTAGGGGCAGCCGAAGCTGACGCTGATCACGGCTCCGGCTCGCAGCCCCTCCTCACGGGCGCGCCGCATGACGTGCTCGAGCTCCGAGACCGACTCCTCGACCGGGCGGCCCACGTTCATCCGGTTGTGGGTCTCGGATGCCGAGACGAATCCGCTCACGTGCTGGAAGCGGTCGCGGAGAGCAAGCGCGCGGCCGAGCCCGCGCAGGTTCGGCACGAGCACCGCCGCCTCGACCGTCGGGGGCAGCGAGATCGCGCCCAGGACCTGCTCGGCGTCCGCGAGCTGGGGGAGCACGTCCGGCCGGACGAACGAGGTCACCTCGATCCGCTGGAGGCCGGTGGCCCCGAGGCGGTCGATCAGCCTCACCTTGTCGGCCCCGGGCACGACCTCGGGCTCGTTCTGGAAGCCGTCGCGCGGCCCGACCTCTCGAATCCGAACCCGCTCGGGAAGCTCCACGCTCACGTCCGCCGAAGCCTACGCCTGCGGGTATACGGTCACGTACGCGGATGGCAACGCTCGAGTCACACGTGGACACGCAGGCAGCCGAGTTCGCCCGCCGCCGGGCGCGGATGGAGGCGCTCGTCGCAGAGCTCCGCGAGCACACCGAGACCGTCGCCCGCGGAGGGAGCGCGACGGCGATGGAACGCCACAAGGGCCGCGGCAAGCTGCCGGCGCGCGAGCGGATCGACCGGCTCGTCGACCCGGGGAGCGCCTTCCTCGAGATCGGTGCGCTTGCGGCGTGGGAGGTCTACGGCGGCGAGGCCCCCTCGGCCGGGATCGTGACCGGGATCGGCGTCGTCGAAGGCCGGCCTTGCATGCTCTTCGCGAACGACGCCACCGTCAAGGGCGGCTCGTACCTCCCGCTGACCGTGAAGAAGCATCTCCGGGCACAGGAGATCGCCGAGCAGAACCGCCTCCCCTGCGTCTACCTCGTCGACTCGGGCGGTGCCTTCCTGCCGCTTCAGGCCGACGTCTTCCCGGACAGGGAGCACTTCGGCAGGCTCTTCTACAACCAGGCGCGGATGTCCGCACAGGGAATCGCCCAGATCGCGGTCGTCATGGGCTTCTGCGCCGCCGGTGGCGCCTACGTTCCGGCGATGGCCGACGAGACGGTGATCGTGCACGGCACCGGGTCGATCTTCATCGGCGGCCCTGCACTCGTGAAGGCCGCGACCGGCGAGGAGGTGAGCGTCGAGGAGCTCGGCGGCGCGGAGGTGCACACGCGTCATTCCGGCGTGGCCGACCACTACGCGACCTCTGACGAGCACGCGCTCGCGATCGCCCGCCGGATCGTCCGCAACCTTCACGGCCGGGCACCCGAGCCGCCCTGGGCGGTCGCCGAGCCCGAGCCGCCGGCGACCGACCCCTCGGAGCTCTACGGCCTGATCCCCGACGACCACCGCACCCAGATCGACCCACGCGAGCTCATCGCCCGCATCGTCGACGGCTCCCGCCTCGACGAGTTCAAGCAGCGCTACGGCGAGACGCTCGTCTGCGGCTGGGCTGCGATCGAGGGTTACCCGGTCGGGATCCTCGCGAACAACGGAGTCCTCTTCGCCGAGTCGTCCCAGAAGGGCGCGCACTTCATCGAGCTCGCGTGCGAGCGCCGGATCCCGCTGCTCTTCCTGCAGAACATCACCGGCTTCATGGTCGGCAAGGAGTACGAGGCGGGCGGAATCGCCCGCGACGGTGCGAAGCTCGTGATGGCGGTCGCGTGCGCCGACGTGCCGAAGTTCACGGTCGTCGTCGGGGGTTCGTTCGGCGCCGGCAACTACGCGATGTGCGGCCGCGCCTACGGCCCGAGGCAGCTCTGGATGTGGCCGAACTCCCGGATCTCCGTGATGGGCGGCGAGCAGGCCGCGACCGTGCTGACGACCGTCGGGAACGCCGACCCGGACGAGATCCGTGCGAAGTACGAGGAGGAGGGCAGCCCGTACTACTCGACCGCCCGCCTCTGGGACGACGGGATCATCGACCCGCTCGACACGCGGCACGTGCTCGCACTCGGGATCTCGACCGCGCTCCAGGCGCCCATTCCCGAAACGCGGTTCGGGATCTTCCGCATGTGAGCGGCCGCAGGATCCGCAAGCTGCTCGTTGCGAACCGCGGCGAGATCGCCGTGCGCGTGTTCCGGACCTGCCGCGAGCTGGGGATCGCGACGGTGGCGGTGGCCGAGCCCGACGATGCCGGTGCCCTGCACACGAGGGTCGCCGGGGAGACGGTTGCGATCGCGAGCTACCTCGACCCGGTCGAGCACGTTCGCGCAGCCCGTGAATCGGGCGCAGACGCCGTTCATCCCGGCTACGGCTTCCTCTCGGAGAGCGCCGAGCTCGCCGAGGCGATCGAGGCTGCCGGGCTCATCTGGATCGGGCCGCCGCCGCCCGCCCTGCGCGCCGGCGGCGACAAGCTCACCGCCAAGCGGATCGCGGCCGAGGTGGGGGTCCCCGTGCTCCCGACCGGGGAGCCGGAGGAGATCGGCTACCCGCTCCTCGTCAAGGCGGCCGCGGGTGGAGGCGGGCGGGGCATGCGTGTCGTCCGCGCTCCGTCCGAGCTCGAGCAGGCGCTCGCGACGGCGCGCAGTGAGGCGGAGGCGGCCTTCGGCGACGGTGCAGTCTTCTGCGAGCGGTATCTCGAGGAGGCACGCCACATCGAGGTGCAGCTGCTCGCCGATACGGGCCGGGTCGTCGCCCTCGGCGAGCGGGAGTGCTCGATCCAGCGCCGCCACCAGAAGGTGCTCGAGGAGTCGCCTTCGCGGGCGATCGACGACGAGTTGCGTGCCGAGCTCTTCGACGCCGCGGTGCGCTTCGCGACCGCGATCGGCTACCGCGGTGCCGGAACCGCCGAGTTCATGGTCGCGGGCCGCGAGTACTTCTTCCTCGAGCTGAACGCGCGCATCCAGGTCGAGCACCCTGTCACCGAGCTCGTCACGGGGCGCGACCTCGTCGCGGACCAGATCCGGATCGCCGAAGGCCTTCTCCTCGACGAAGCCGCTCCGACACGGCATGGCCACGCGATCGAGGTGCGGCTCTATGCCGAGGACCCGCGTACCTTCCTGCCGCAGGCCGGCCGGATCGAACGGCTCGTGCTTCCGTCGCGAGTCCGCGTCGATCGCGGGGTGGAGGAGGGCGACACGATCGGCACGAGCTATGACCCGATGATCGCCAAGCTGATCGCCCACGGCGGCTCCCGCGCCGAGGCGATCGAGCGCCTGCGCGGCGCCCTGGCCGAGACGGAGGTGGCGGGCCTCGTCACGAACCTCACGTTCCTGCGCTGGCTCACCGCTCATCCCGCGTTCCGCGCCGGCGACACGACCACCGAGTTCCTGACGCGCTACCCGCCGCTCGCGGCCGCACCCCTGCTACCGGCAGCGCCATGGCGGACCGCGTTCCGGCTCAACCTTCCCTCACCGCCCCTCGCTGCGCCGCCGGATCTCGAGGTCGCGGCGCACGCACACGACGCCGGCGATGCCTCGGCCGAGGTGACCGCGCCCATGCCCGGGAAGGTGATCCGGGTCCTCGTCGCTCCCGGCGACCTGGTCGAGGCCCGCACGCCGCTCCTCGTGATCGAGGCGATGAAGATGGAGATGCCGCTGCTCGCGGCGCGAGCGGGCGTGGTGCGTGCCGTGCATGCCGCCGAGGGCGACGTCGTCTCGCGCGGGGCCGTCCTGGCCGAGCTGGAGGATTGACCCGTGCCCGGGCTGCGAGTCGAGAGAGAGGGAGGTGTGCTGCGGCTCACGCTCCAGCGGCCTGAGCGCCGAAACGCCTTCGATGCCGCTCTCGTCGGCGAGCTCGCCGACAGCTTCCGCGGAGCGGGCGATGCCCGCGCCGTCGTGCTCGCCGGCGAGGGCCCCTCGTTCTCGGCGGGAGCCGACATCGACGAGATGCGCGGGGCGATCGACCGCAGCCGCGAGCAGAACCTGGCCGATGCCCACGGCTGGCGCCTCCTGCTCGAAGCGGTCGAGCGCTGCGAGACTCCGGTGGTCGCCGCGGTTCACGGCAACGCGCTCGGGGGTGCCTGCGGGATCCTCGCCTGCTGCGACGTCGTCGTCGCCGAGCGAGGTGCGACCTTCGGCTTCAGCGAGGTGAAGCTCGGGCTCGTGCCGGCAGTGATCTCGCCGTTCGTCGTCGCGCGGATCGGCGCGGGGGCCGCCCGGGCGCTCTTTGTCACGGGCGAGCGGTTCGACGCCGACCGTGCGCTTCGGATCGGGCTCGTGACCGAGGTCACGGACGATCTCGCCGGGGCGCTCGGGCGTGTCGTCGGGGAGCTGCTCGCGGCCGGCCCGAGGGCGGCGAAGATCGCGAAGCGCATCGCGCGCGCTCCGCTCCCCGCCGCGGAGACCGAGCGTCTGATCGCGGAGCTGCGAACGACCGACGAGGCCCAGGAGGGCCTCTCCGCGTTCCTCGACCGGCGCGCGCCCGAGTGGCGGCAGAGCGGGTAGCGTCCGGGCGTGGTCTTCGACCTTCCCGAGGAGCACGAGGCGCTTCGCGCGACCGTGCGCGACTTCGCCCGGCAGGAGATCGCCCCGGTCGCGGCCGAGCTCGACCGCACGAAGGCCTTCCCCTACGAGATCGTGGCGAAGCTCGGGGAGCTCGGCCTGATGGGGATCCCGTTTCCCGAGGAATACGGCGGCGCGGGCGGGGACTCGCTCGCCTACGCGCTCGCTGTCGAGGAGCTCGCGCGGGTCGATTCCTCGGTCGCGATCACGATGTGCGCCCACACCTCGCTCGGGACCCAGCCGATCTACCTGTTCGGGACCGAGGCGCAGAAGCGCGAATGGATGCCGGTTCTCACCTCGGGCGAGCGCCTGGGGGCCTTCGGCCTCACCGAGCCGGAGGCAGGCTCGGACGCCGGCAACACCCGGACGCGCGCCACGCTTGCGGGCGGCGAGTGGACGATCGACGGTGCGAAGCAGTTCATCACGAACGCCGGCACGAAGATCTCCGGTGTCGTCTCGATCACGGCCGTGACCGGCGAATCGGGCGGCCGCCGGGAGATCTCGAACCTGCTCGTCCCGAACGGCGCCCCTGGTTTCGAGCTCGGCGAGCCCTACCGGAAGATGGGGTGGAACGCCTCCGACACGCGCCCGCTCTCCTTCACGGGCTGCCGCGTTCCCGAGGCGAACCTGCTCGGCGAGCGAGGGCAGGGGCTCAAGCAGTTCCTGGAGGTGCTCGACATCGGGCGGATCGGCGTCGCGGCCATGGCCGTCGGGCTCGCCCAGGGTGCGTTCGACGAGGCCCTGGCCTACGCGAAGCAGCGGCACGCCTTCGGCCAGCCGATCGGCCGCTTCCAGGCGATCGGGGCGAAGCTCGCGGATATGTCGACCGAGATCGAGGCGGCGCGGCTCCTCACCTACAAGGCGGCGAGGCTGAAGGATGCGGGCCGCCCGTTTGCGCTCGCGGCCGCGCAGGCCAAGCTCAAGTCGGGCCTTGTCGCGCTCCGGTCGGCCGACGAGGCGGTGCAGATCCACGGAGGCTATGGCTATATCGAGGAGTACGCGGTCTGCCGGTTCTACCGCGACGCGAAGATCCTCACGATCGGCGAGGGCACCGACGAGATCCAGCGGCTCGTGATCGCCCGCGCGCTCGGCGTCTAGCGCGGAGGTTTCGGGAGATTTCCTCGCCTTAAGGCGAAGGTTTTTCGTTCCCTTCGTGACTATTGCCCCTGCCCGGGGGGTCGCGTACCCTGGTGTGCGGCCCGTGTGAGCAGGCAGGCGCTGAGGCGCGTTGAAGGCTCAAGTCCCCACGGCTCCGAACCGCGCATTAACTCACCTAGGAGGAGGAATGGCGAATAGCCTTAAGATCAAGGTGAACGGGCTCACGCACGGCGTGAGTGCGAGCCTTGATACGCCGCTCCTGTACGTCCTGCACAACGAGCTCCACCTGCATGGCCCGCGCTTTGGTTGCGGTCTTGCGCAGTGTGGTGCCTGCTCGGTGCTGCTGGACGGCAAGGAGATTCGGTCGTGTGTCACCCCGGTCGCTGCGGTGAGCGGGAAGAGCATCACGACGCTCGAGGGCCTTCCGGCTCTCTACGCGTCCCAGCGCGGCACGACGGCCGCTGCGCCGGCGCTGCATCCGCTCCAGCAGGCCTGGATCGACGTGCAGGTGCCCCATTGCGGGTACTGCCAGAACGGCATGATGATTCAGGCCGCCGATCTCCTGGCGACCACGAAGAACCCGTCGGAGGACCAGATCCGCACGGCGATGAACGGCCATCTCTGCCGTTGCGGCACGTATCCGAGAATCCTGACCGCGATCCAGCAGGCGGCCAAGGTCATGGCGAAGGCGGGTGCATGATGACCGGCTTTCTTCATGAGGAGAAGCTGCCCGCGAAGCAGCCCCTGACCGACAAGCAGTTCTCGCGCAAGACCTTCGTCAAGGGCGGCGGCGCCCTGATCATCGGCTTCTCCTCGCTCGGCGCGCTTGCCGGCAAGGCTGATGCCGCGACGGGCCTGACGCCGTTCGCCGCACGCGGCCCGCAGGACTACCTGCCGGACATCAACCAGGTCGACACCTGGTTTGCGATCACGACCGACAACAAGCTGGTCGTCACCCACGGCGAGACGGAGCTCGGTCACGGCACCCCGACCGGCATCCTCATGCTCACCGCGGAAGAGATCAACATGAACATGGACCAGATGGTCTATGCGCATCCGGAGTCGTGGCTGAACGTGACGGGCGGCGGTAGCGGAAGCTCCGGCATCTCGGGCCGCTCGACCTCGATCCGCGCGGCAGCTGCCTACGCGAACCAGATCCTGCGGAACATGGCGTCGACGAAGCTCGGCGTCCCGGTCGCGAACCTCGTCTCGAACGGCGACGGCACGATCACGGGCGGCGGCCAGACGGTCAAGTACTCCGACCTGATGGGCGGCAAGACGTTCAACTACCTGATGTCGACGAACGGCGGCCAGACCTCCGCGACGCCGGCTCAGGGAATCGCGAAGCCCATCTCGCAGTACCGGGTGGTCGGCAAGTCGTTCCCGCGCATCGACATTCCCGCAAAGGTGAACGGCAGCTACACCTACGTGCAGAACGTGCACATCCCGGGCATGCTCCACGGCCGGCGCGTTCGCCCCCGCGGCGCGGGTGCCAACACGGCGCTCAACGATAGACCGGTCAGCGTCGACCCGACCTCGATCAGCCACATCCCCGGCGCTCAGGTCGTGCAGATCGCGAACTGGTATGCGGTCGTCGCTCCGAAGGAGTACGACGCGATCCAGGCCGCGGCACAGCTCAAGGTCGTGTGGCAGAGCGATCCGAAGCTGCCGGGCTCCGGCAACTTCTGGTCGTGGCTGCGGACCGCGGGCGACACGAACACGCTGAACCCGCCCCGCTACACCACCTTCAACTCGACGGTGGACAGCACGATGGCAGGTGCGGCGAAGACGGTCTCCGCAACGTACAAGTACCACTACAACAGCTTCGTGCCGATCGGCCCGCACTGCGCGGTCGCCGACGTCGACCCGAGCGGGAACGGTGGAACGGTGTACGTCCAGGCGCAGGCGCTGACGGGACTTCCGGCGAACCTCGCCGGCGTCATCAACTTCGTCACGGGCAAGACGACTGCGACCGCGAACAACACCCGCGTCATCTGGTACGAGGGCGCGAGCTCGTTCGGCGGCGGTCAGACCGGCGAGGTCAACGAGGAGGCAGTCGCCCTCTCCGCGAAGCTCGGCAAGCCGGTGCGCGTGCAGTGGATGCGCTGGGACCAGACCGGTTGGGACCACTTCGGCATGGCGAACCTCTGGGACGTCAAGCTGGGTGCCGACGCGAGCGGAAACCTGATCGCGGCGGACTGGCAGACCTACGGCCAGGCCCAGTCGAACATCGACCAGTCGAAGCTGCTCATGAACTACCCGAGCGTGTCGTGGCCGGCTACGCCGGGCAGCGGCGGCATCGCCCCCGGTGACACGGCGATCTACTCGAAGACGTCGTTCACGAGCAACCGCCGGGTGCTCGCGAAGACCCAGCCGCTGTACGGCGGGGCCTTCAAGTGCAACTTCCTGCGTGCACCGAGTGCACCGCAGATGTTCTTCGCCAGCGAGCAGATCGTGGACGAGCTCGCGCACGCGATGAACATGGACCCGGTTGCGTTCCGCCGCCAGAACATCGACGCCACGCAGGTCCTCGGACAGCGCTGGTTGACGGTGATGGACGCTGCAACGCAGGCTGCCGGCTGGAAGCCGAAGGTCGCGAACTCCAAGCCGCAGACGGGCCAGGTCCGCACGGGCCGCGGCTTCGGCTTCGGGACGTTCGCAAACAGCCAGGTGGCGATGGTCGCTGACATCGAGGCGAATGTGAAGTCGGGCAAGATCCTCGTGAAGCACCTGTACATCGCCCAGAACAACGGCGTCACGATCGGCCCGCAGCTCGTCACGAACCAGATGAGCGGCGCGGCGATCCAGGGCCTCTCGCGGGCCCTGCTCGAGCAGCCGCAGTTCACCAAGGAGCGGCTCACGAGCGTGGACTGGGTCACCTACCCGATCCTGCGCTTCGCGGACACGCCTGCGGTGACGCTCGTCAACGCCCATCCGGGCGAGTACGTCACGGTCATCCCGGGCGACTTCACGACGGCCACCAACAAGGGTGCCGACGTGTCGGCCGGTAACACGGCTGCTCTCGCCCAGGGTCAGACGCTGACCGGTTCGGGCGAGCCGCCGACCGCGGCGGTCGGCTCGGCAGTGGCGAACGCGTTCTTCGACGCTACGGGTGTCCGCATCCGCCAGTCGCCGATGAACCCGAACAACGTCCGCCTCACCCTGAGGGCTGCCGGCGTCTCCTAGCGGCAGCGACTCACGCACGAACGCGCTACAAAGGGAGGGCCCTTTCGGGGGCCCTCCCTCTTTGTTCCCGTCGATCCCGAGCGAACCGGAGCCGGTCCGATGCAGATGAAGTGTTTCCCGAGCATGCGTCTACCCGGAAAGATGCTCGGCGTGCCGGCGATGCTCGCCCTGCTGCTCGTGCTTGCGGCGCTGGGAACCGCGGGCCCGGCTTTCTCACGCTCGACGATCGCGCCGACGCTGTATGTGAACTACGTCGGCACGAACTGCATCTTCACGATCGTCACCGACTCCGGCGCCAACGTCACCTCGCTCGCGCCCGGAAGCTACGAGCTCACGCTCTCTGCCGAGGACTTCGTCTCCTGCGGACAGGACCTGCCCGACTTCACGCTGAGCGGACCGGGGGTCTCGATCCAGACGCCGATCGACGCCGGCACGGGCGCGGCGGCCGACTACACGGTCACGCTCCAGCCGAGCGCGACCTACGTGGCGCAGGATCTGAATCAGCCGCTCTCGCGCCTGGCGTTCACGACACTGGCCTCGGGTACGCCGATCGTGCCGACGGCTCCCTACTCGACGACGGGCTCGGGCAAGGCGAGCACGTCGGGATCGTCGTCGCCGATCGGCACCGCCGTCGGCAAGCTCGGCGCCGCCGAGCCCGCTCCGCTGCGGGGGACGCTGACGGGCCTCGTCAGCGCCGCAGGCGTGCCGAGGCTCTCGTTCAAGGGGAAGACCGTGACGAAGCTCGAATCCGGCCGGTACAAGGTCTCGGTCGTCGACCACAGCAGGAAGGGCGGACTGATCCTCCAGGAGACCGGCAGGAACGGCACGACCGTGGCCGGCACGACGTTCGTCGGCTCCCGCACCGTCACGGTCACCCTGAAGGCCGGGCAGTGGTTCTTCTACCCGACGTTCGTCGGCAAGAAGAACTACTTCATCGTCACTTCCCCCTCATAGCGCGGACCACTTCGATACGGGGTCCAGGGGAAGTGGCTACCAGTCGCCGCTCGTCTCGGGCGCCGGCTCGTGGAAGGCCGCGGCGAGCCGCTCGACGCCCGCCTCGATCTCGTCGAGCGCCGGCTCGGCGAAGTTCAACCGCAGCGTGTGTGGAAGCCCGAGCCCGGGCTCGGCGGCGCGCGCCGTGACGCCGTCTGCCCGCTCGAGCACAGCCTTTGCGTTCGTTCCGACCGGGAGCCGCAGGAACAGGAAGATCCCGCCCTCCGGAGGTATGTAGCCGGCCTCCGGCAGATGCTTCGAGAGGGCTGCGGTCAGCGTGTCCCGGCGTTCCTTGAGCTTCGCGGTCAGCTGCTCGAGGTGCGGAGCGAAGCTGCCGCGCCGGATGAACTCGAACACGGTTGCCTGGCTGAGGAGTGCGGGGGAGATGTAGATCGAGTTGGCCTTGGTCGCGAGCTCGCCGGCGAGGTCGTCGGGGAGGATGAAGACGCCAACCCGGAGGCCCGGGGCGATCGTCAGCGAGTAGGAGGTGCTGTACATGCAGGTCTTCTCGGAGAGCTCGAAGAGCGTCCGGTTCGGTTCGCCCTCGAAGCGGAGCAGCCCGTAGGTGTCGTCCTCGAGCATCGGGGTGCCGGTGCGGGTGAACATCTTCCCGAGCGCCCAGCGGTCGTCCTCGCTCATCGTCATCCCGGTCGGGTTCTGGAACGTCGGCATCAGGTAGGCGAAGCTAGGTCTGCCGGACACCCGCATCGTGGCCTCGAAGGCCTCCACGCCGAGGCCCTCCTCGCTCCAGTCGATGTAGAGCATGCTGGCCGAGACGCCGAACAGGAGCCTGAGCGCCTCGTCGTAGGTCGGATACTCGACCGCGACGCTCGCGCTGCGAGCGAGGCGGTCGGCGACGAGGGCGAGCCCCTGGAGCCAGCCGTTTGTGACCAGGACGCGAAAGGGGTGGACGCCGTGCTGCTCCGCGACGAGCTCACGCAGGGGCGTGTAGCCGGCGCCCGTGCCGTAGGAGAGGATCCGTTTCCCGTCCTCGGCGAGCGCGGTGCCGGCACAGTCGGCGAGCTCTTTGGAGGCGGGCAGCAGCTCGGGGTGCAGCCCTTCGCCCGCAAAGGAAATCGTTTCCATGAGCCGATTCTACGGCTGCCGGCCGAGCGGCTCGCCGCTTCTCGCGAGCTCGACGAAGCTGTCGAGCGCTGCTGGCTCGGCGAGCGAGTCGCGGCTGACGGTCGTCGCCGGCTCGGCCCCCATCAGGATTCGCTTCACCGGAACCTCGACGAGCTTCCCCGAGATCGTCCGCGGCACGGCGTCGACCTGCCTCACGTCGTCGGGGGCGTGGCGCGGCGAGCAGGTCTCGCGCAGCCGCCGCACGATCCGGCTCCGAAGCTCGCCGTCGAGCTCTGCTCCGTCCTCGAGCACGACGAAGAGGATGATCCAGCCGGTCGTGCCGGGCCAGGTCAGATCGACGACGAGCGCCTCCCGCACTTCCGGAACGAGGGCGACGGCGCGGTAGATCTCGCTCGTACCGATCCTGACGCCGCCGCGGTTGATCGTGGAATCCGAGCGGCCGCTGATGATCGCGGTGCCGCGCGAGGTGATCTCGATCCAGTCGCCATGGCGCCAGATCCCGGGATAGAGGTCGAAGTAGCTCTCGCGGTAGCGGCTCCCGTCGTCGTCGCCCCAGATCGCCGTCGGCATCGAGGGCATCGGCTCGGTCAGGACGAGCTCGCCCACCTGGTCGATGAGCGAACGCCCCTCCGGGTCGAACGCCTCGACCTTCGCCCCGAGGGCCCGAGCCTGCAGCTCGCCCTCGTAGACGGGGAGCGTCGGCACGCCCCCGACGAAGGCGGTGCAGACGTCGGTCCCGCCGCTCATCGAGAAGAGCCAGAGCTCGGCGCCGAGGTGGTCGTAGATCCAGCGAAACCCCTCCGGAGAGAGCGGCGAGCCGCTCGACCCGACGCTCCGCAGCCGGGACAGGTCGCGCCCGCCGGTGGGGTCGATTCCGGCCTGCATGCAGTTCGCGATGTAGGCAGGGCTGATCCCGAGGCAGGTGATGCCCGCCTCGGCTGCAAGGCTCCACAACGCGTCGGGACCGGGATGGCCGGGGCTCCCGTCGTAGAGGACGATCGCGGCGTCGGTGAGGAGGCCGCCGACGAGCAGGTTCCACATCATCCAGCCGGTGGTGGTGAACCAGAAGAGGCGGTCGCCGGGTCGCGTGTCGAACTGGAGGTGCACCATCTTCAGGTGCTCGAGCAGGATCCCACCCTGGCTCTGGACGATCGCCTTGGGGAGCCCGGTCGTGCCGGACGAGTGCAGGACCCAGAGCGGATGCTCGAAGGGGAGGGCCTCGAAGCGCAGCTCGGAGTCCCTTCGCCCCGCGAGCTCGCTCCACGGGAGCGTGCCGCGAAGCGTGCTTGCTTCGTGGAGATACGGCAGCAGCACGCAGTGCTCGAGCGAGGGCAGCCCTTCCCGGATCCGGGTGACCGCCTCGAGGCGGTCGTGGTCGCGGCCGCCGTAGCGGTAACCGTCCACCGCGAGCAGCACCTTCGGCTCGATCTGGGAGAAGCGATCGACGACCGCCTGCACGCCGAAGTCGGGCGAGCACGATGACCAGACCGCGCCGATGCTCGAGCAGGCGAGAAACGCCGCGACGGCCTCCTCGATGTTCGGCAGGTAGGCAACCACGCGGTCGCCGGCGACGACGCCGAGCGCCCGAAGCCCCTCGGCGATCGCGGCCGTCTCCTCCCGCAGCCGCTTCCACGTCGTCTCGCGGAGCGGCCGGAGCTCCGACGCGTGGACGATTGCGACGGCATCGTCCTGCTTCCCGGCGAACACATGCTCCGCGTAGCTCAGGCGGGTGCCGGGGAACCACCGGGTTCCGGGCATCGTGCGATCGGGGCACACCGTCTCGTACGGCTCGGACGACTGCACCTCGAAGAACATCCAGATCGACGCCCAGAACGTTTCGAGCTCGCGCACGGACCACTCCCACAGCTCGGCGTAGGAGTCGAACGTGAGGCCGTGCTCGCGTTCGAGCCAGCGGGTGTACGCCGTGAGCCGGGTGCCGTCGATCTGCGCCGGGGACGGCTCCCAGAGCTTGCGGGCGGTCAACTCAGGCTGCGCGGACGAGCACGGAGCCGGCGAGAACGAGGCTGATTGCCCGCGGCTCACCGGCGGTGAGGAACTCGACCATCCCGGCCGGCATGTTCACGCTCACGTTTCCGAGGGAGCCGCCCGGCTCGACACCCGCGGCGAGAAGTGCCCTCAGACGGTCGCGGCTCGTCTCGTCGAGCCGTTCGACGGCGAGGTCGCCCGGCCCGGTCGCCGACGAGAGCGCGAACAGCCCACGCGTCTCACGGCGCGAGCGCTCGGGATCGATGGGCCAGCCGTGCGGGCAGCGGTCGGGGCTGCCGAGGGCACGCCACACGCGGCCGAGCGCCTCCTCGTCGAAGCCGGGAGCGATCTCGCGGGCGCGTTCGAAGCATTCGTCGATCGTGTAGCCGAGCGTCTGGGCGGCGAAGCACTCGAGGATCCGCTGCTTCCGCAGGATCCTGTCGGCCTGGGCGCGGCCCTCGACCGTGAGCAGCACATCCTTGTGAACACCGCGGCGGATGAAGCCTTCGTCCTCGAGCCGCGCGAGCGTCTCTCCGGCGGCGGGCCGCGAGATCCCGAGGATCTGGGCGACGTGGGCCGAGAGGGTCGGGGCATCGACGATAGCGCCGCACTCGACGACCGGCGAGGTGAGCGTGTCGAGGGCGAGGAGGTAGTCCTCGTGCGAGTGCGACCGGCGCGAGCTCAGCTCGCCGGTCTGGACGGGGAGCGAACGCCTCGTGCGCTTCACAGGGCTCGTCGCGGCCTCGAGCTCGCCGACCGACGTGGCGTCGCCGACGTCGTGGCCCGCCGCGGTGTCGTCTGAGAGGTTGAGCGCCCGGAGCGTCGCGATGCCGCGTGCGTCGAGCAGACGGGCCTGGCAGCTCGCGCCACAGGCGTCGAGTGCGATCACCTCGCGCCCCTCGCGGGCGGCGGCGACGATCTGCTCGATGTCCTCGACGATCTCCGCTAGCCCCTGGCTTTCGAGCCGCTCGGCGATCGCCGCGGCCTCGACCCCGAGGCGGGATGCGCCGTGGCAGGGAAGGAGAATCGGACGAAGCGCAGTGGACACACCAAGACTGTAGCCGACGCAGAGTGATGGTTCTCTCGGCCTTACGAACATTGTAAGGGTAACCTTATTCACTTCGGCGGCGGTCTGCTGCCTCGACCTGAGAAGAAGGAGAGAATCGCGTGAAGACCTGGAACCTGCTCTGCGCCGCGTCGCTGATCGGAGCGGCGGCCGTCCTGGCCGGAACTGCCGGGGCGAGCACTGCGTCCACGAGCCCGCAGCTGACGGCGGCTACCAATGCCTACCGGGCCTGGGTCGTATCCGAGACTGCCAAGCTGGCTCTCGGCGTGCGCCAGCTCTCGGCCGCACTCGACGCCGGCAACCTCGCGCGCGCGAGGTCGTTGTACGGCCCGGTGCACGCGCACTACGAGCAGATCGAGCCCGTGGCAGAGAGCTTCGGCAACCTCGACCCCGAGATCGATGCCCGCGCCAACGACGTCCCGGCCTCCAAGTGGCGCGGGTTCCATCGCATCGAGCAGCTGCTCTTCCAGAAGAACACGACCGCGGGAACGCCGGCTCTCGGCAAGCAGCTCGTGACGGACGTCGAGACGCTCGCCGCGAAGGAGAAGACCATGAAGCTCACGGCGGCAGAGCTCGCAAACGGCTCCGACGACCTGCTGGACGAGATCGCGAGCTCGAAGATCACCGGCGAGGAGGAGCGGTACTCGCACACCGACCTAGCAGACTTCCAGGCGAACCTCGCCGGGGCCCGCGAGGCGTTCGTGTTGCTCTCCCCGGCGCTGACGAAGACCGGCAACGCGGCGCTCGTCACGACGATCCGCTCTCGCTTTGCGGCCGTTCAGACGGGATTGAACAAGTACAAGCGGGCTACGCCGCTCGGGTTCGCGCTCTACGGCGCGCTCACGCCGACGGACCGCCGGACGCTCTCGGGCCAGGTCGACGCGCTCGCCGAGCCGATGTCGACGATCGCCTCGAAGCTCGGTGCCTAGGTCCTTCGACAGGCGCGGGTTCCTGACGGCCGCCGGTGGCGGGGCCTTCGGCCTCGCCGTCGGCACCGGGGCCGCTGCCGCAGCAGGGAACGCGTCTGCGGCCATCGCGCAATCCGTGCCGTTCCACGGCGAGCATCAGGCCGGGATCGCGACAGCGGCCCAGGACAGGCTCTTCTTCGCGACGTTCGACCTCACGATCGAGACGAAGAGCGAGCTTCGAGACCTGCTCCGCGATTGGACGGCAGCCGCAGCGGCGATGACGGCCGGGTGGCCCGTGGGAGCCGCAGGCGGCCGGCTCGATGCGCCGCCGCTCGACACCGGCGAGGCCGTCGGGCTGCCGCCGGCGAGGCTCACGATGACCTTCGGCCTCGGCGAGACCGTCTTCAGCCAGGGCGGGAAGGACCGCTTCGGCCTGGCGGCACGGAAGCCGGCCGCTCTCTCACCGCTCGGCGCGCTCCCGGGCGACGGGCTGGAGGCGGCGAGGTCCGGCGGCGATCTCTGCGTTCAGGCGTGCGCCGACGACCCGACGGTCGCCTTCCATGCCGTGCGCAACCTGGCGCGGATCGCCCGGGGCGCGGCGGTGCTGCGCTGGTCGCAGCTCGGGTTCGGGCGCACGTCCTCGACGCAGTCGACCCAGTCGACCGCGCGGAACCTCCAGGGTTTCAAGGACGGGACGAACAACCTCCACGGGAACGACGAGGCGGCGATGAACCGCTCCGTCTGGGTCGGCGACGAGGAGCCGGCCGTCTGGTTCCGCGGCGGCAGCTACCTCGTCTCGAGGCGGATCCGCATGCTGATCGAGACGTGGGACCGCTCGTCGCTCGGCGACCAGGAGGCGACGATCGGCCGGTTCAAGGCCAGCGGCGCTCCGCTCACCGGCCGGCACGAGCACGATGTTCCCGACCTCGCCGCCAAGCGGAAGGACGGTCTGGGCGTGATCGCCGCCGATGCCCACATCCGGCTCGCGGCACCCGCCACGAACGGCGGGCTGCACATCCTCCGCCGCGGCTACTCCTACACCGACGGGATCGACCCGGTCACCGGCGAGCTCGACGCGGGGCTCTTCTTCCTCGCCTTCCAGCGCGACCCGCACAGGCAGTTCGCGGCGATCCAGCGCCGCCTCGGCGAGCACGACGCGCTCGGCGAGTACATCGTCCACACGGGCAGCGGCCTCTTCGCCGTCCCACCGGGAATCCGGCCGGGCGGGTTCCTCGCCCAGGGGCTTTTCTAGCCTCGCGCGGCGGCGACGGCGTTCCTGAGCAGGATCGCCGTCGTCACGGGGCCGACCCCACCCGGCACCGGGGTCACAGCGGCTGCGATCGGCTCGACGGCTGCCGTGTCGACGTCGCCGACCATGCTCCCGTCGGAGGCCTCGTTCGTCCCGACGTCGATCACGAGCGCGCCCGGCGCGACATGCTCGGCCCCGATGAGGTGCGCGCGTCCGGCCGCGGCGACGAGAACGTCGGCCCTGCGGGTCTCCCCGGCGAGGTCGCGGGTGCGGGTGTGGCAGATCGTCACCGTGGCCTGCTCGGCGAGGAGCAGCATCGCGAGCGGCTTTCCGACGACGGTCGAGCGCCCGACCACAACGGCATGTGCGCCCTCGAGGTTCGTCCCCGAGATCCGGATCAGCTCGATCACGGCCTGTGCGGTCGCCGGAGCGTAGGCCTCGAGGCCGGCCGCCAGGCGTCCGAGGCTCGCCGGGCTCGCGCCGTCGATGTCCTTGGCCGGGGCGATCCGCTCGCCGGCCAGCGAGAGCGACAGACCGTCGGGAAGCGGGGTCAGGCAGATGATCCCGTGCACTCCCGGATCGGCCGAGAGCGCGTCGAGCCGCTCGAGCACTCCGGCTGCGTCGGCGCAACGCTCTTCGCGGAGCTCGATTCCTGTCGCCGCTGCGGCCTTCGCGATCGAGCCGAGATACCACGCAGTCGCCGGATCGTCGGTTGCAGTCACGGCTGCGAGGACGGGCGCCGGCCCGGCAGCGGCCTCGGCGGCGGCACGCTCGCGGATCCCTGCGGCGAGCGCACGGCCCTCGAGGAGCGTCATCCCGCCGACCGCTCGCGGACGGAGGCGACGACCTCGTCGGCGCGCACGAGATCTGCCTCGATCGCCCGGGTGGCCGCCGCGAGCTCGTCGCGCAGAGCTTCGTCGGCGATCGACGCGCGGTTGGCGTAGATGTTCAGCAATGCCGTCTGAAGGGCCGCCCGGGCCGCGGCCGCGGCGGCCGCCCCGTCGGAGATCACGTTGACGTTCGCGATCGGCACGATCCGCTCGGCGAGGTCGAGCACCTCCGAGGCGGCGGCAGCCGTCCGCCGCGGGACATCCGCTGCGAGCGCCAACGCCGCCTGGATCGCGGCGGTGCGAACAGCCGTCTCTGCGTCGCTCTGCTTCGGCAGCCGGTAGGCCGCGATCACCGACGTATATGCCGCAGCGTCCTCGGCAGCGAGCGCAGTTGCCTCGCCTCTGAGCACAGCGGCCCGGTCTCGCACCGACCCCATCGTCTCGTCGTGCTCGGCGTAGGCGGGCTTCCCGATCGTCAGGCTCGCGAGCATCTCGACGAGAGCCGCCCCCATCGCGACCTCGAGCGCGGCCGCCGCCCCCCCGCCGGGTGCCGGGGCGGACGAAGCGAGCTTCCCGAGCCACTCTCCGATCCGTTCGTCGTCCATCTCGCTCCTGAGCCTACGGATTACCGCTCTTCACGTGTGTAGGGCCGGCCGAGGGCGGCCGGTGCCCCGAGCCGCCGTCTCGCGTTCCCGGCGGAGACGATCACGAGCACGACGATCGTCGCGATGTAGGGCAGCGCGCTCGTCCAGAGCACCGTCGGCCCGAGGTTGATCTGGCGGGCCTGGAGCTCGGGTGAGAGGGCCTGCAGCGCCCCGAAGAAGTAGGCCCCGACGAGGCACAGCTCCGGGCGCCAGAAGGCGAAGATCACGAGCGCGATCGCGATCCAGCCGGCGCCGCCGGTGACGTTGTTCGACCATGACGGCGTGATCGCGAGCGTGAACGTTGCACCGGCGATCCCCGCGAGCGCCCCGCCCGCCAGCACGTGCGCGTAGCGGTAGCGGGCGACGTCGATCCCCATCGCGTCGGCTGCGGCGGGCGATTCTCCGACGGCCCGGAGGTTGAGACCGAAGCGCGTGCGGTTCAGGTACCAGGCGATCGCGACGACAAGCGCCCACGAGAGGTACACGAGCAGGTTCTGGCCGAACACGATCGGCCCGACGACCGGCCACGAGCGCATGCTCGCCGGGAAGACGTGGCCGAACTCGTGTGCGGCGGGCTGGTCGGCGAGGTTCAGGTCGTTCCCGAGATAGGACGAAAGCCCGACGGCCCCGGCGAAGATCGTCAGGGCGAGTCCCGACACGATCTGGCTCGCGCGCAGCGTGATCGTGACGAAGGCATGGATCGAGGCCATCAGCGCACCTGCCAGCGCCGCGATCAGCACGCCCCCGGTGAGGGCGACCGCCGTCGTCGGATGGAAGCGCTGGACCGCCCAGAACCCCATCACCGCGCCGACGAGCATCATTCCCTCGACCCCGAGGTTGAGCACGCCGGAGCGTTCGGCGAGCAGTTCGCCGAGGGAGGCAAAGAGGAGCGGGGTGCCGTAGGCGATCCCCTGGGCGAGGACGACGACGAGGAGCGCGTGGTTCACGCGGGCTCCACCGCCGTCCCGGCCTTCGCATCGCGGACGAGGCGCAGCCGGTGGCGGACGAGCACCTCGCCGCCGAGCGCGCAGAAGAGGATGATCCCCTGGATCACGCCCACGAGCCCCGCCGGGAAGCTCGGGCCCTGGAGCGTGTTGCCCGCGTTCTCGAGCCCCCCGATCAGGAAGGCGACGATGCAGACCGCGAACGGGTTGTACCGCGCGAGCGCCGCGATCACGATCCCCGTGTAGCCGTAGCCGAGCTTCTGGAGGCCGTTCGGGTCGCCGTCGAGCGAATGGCTGAAGTCCCCGATCTGACTCGCGCCCCCGAGCCCGGCGATCGCACCGGAGATCGCCATCACCGCGAGGATCTTCCGCCGCACGCGCACGCCTCCGTAGCGCGCGGCGCGCTCGGAGTCGCCCAGCACCTGGACCTCGAAGCCGAAGCGCGTCCGGCTGTAGAGCACCCAGAGCAGGACGGCGACGAGGATCCCCAGCACGAGCCCGAGCGGGATCACGATCTGGCCCTGCACGCCGAGCGTCCACGAGGGCCACGTGGCCGAGCTCGGCAGCGTCTTCGAGGTGGGGAAGACCGACGCGTTGAAGCCCGAGGTGTCGCGCCAGTACGACTCGCTCTGGAAGATCAGGTACGTGATGAGGTACCCGGCGACGTAGTTCAGCATCAACGAGGTGATGATCTCGTTCGTCTTGAAGAAGGCTCGCAGGACGCCGGGGATCAGCGCCCAGAGCGCACCGCCGAGGCAGCCGGCCAGGATCATCGCGATCACGACGGGCCACGACGAGCCGCCCGGGCCGCCGAGGTAGAGGCCGGTTGCGGATGCGAACGTCGCTCCGAGGTAGAGCTGCCCCTCGGCCCCGATGTTGAAGAGCCTCATCCGGAAGGCCGCTGCGGCCGCGAGCCCGGTGAAGAGGAGCGGCGTCGTCGTGATCAGCGTCTGGTCGATCGCTCCGGGCTGGACGAACGCGGCGTCGAAGAGCTGGCGGTAAGTCGTGAACGGATTGTGGCCCGTCGCGAGCAGGACGATCCCGGCGAGCACGAACGCAAACAGGATGGAGGCCGCCGGCACCGCGACCGTGAGCCACCTGGGCTGGTTGAGGCGGCGCTCTAGGCGAAGGTGCAACGATCGCGCCGGCTCGGGGGGACGGTCATGGAAGCGGCCACGATACAACCGTTCGGCTGCGGTCATGGCCGACGTGCGATCATTCCCGGGTGGCGGTCGAGCTCGGGAGGCGGCTGGCGGTCGCACGAGGGGATGAGCCCGCGGATCTCGTGATCCGCGGCGGCCACGTCTTCTGCTCATTCACGCGGGAGTGGCTCGACGAGGACGTCGCGGTCGTCGACGGTGTCGTTGCAGGGCTCGGCGCCTACGAAGGCCGCGAGAGCCTCGACGCAGGCGGGCGCTACCTCGTTCCGGGGTTCATCGACCCCCATCTGCACATCGAGTCATCGAAGCTCCTGCTCGACGAGTTCGCGCGGCTCGTCCTGCCGCTCGGGACGACCGCGATCGTCGCGGACCCCCACGAGATCGCGAACGTGCTCGGCACCGACGGCGTGCACTGGCTCCTCGACGCCGCCGCAGGCTTGCCGCTCGACGTCTACTTCATGGCCTCGTCGTGCGTCCCGGCCTCGAGCTTCGAGTCGGCCCGGCGGGAGCTCACGACGGGGGACCTCGAAGGCCTGCTCCGCCGGACGCACGTGCTCGGGCTGGCCGAGATGATGAACTTCCCGGGGGTCGTCTCGGGTGCCGAATCGGAGCTCGAGAAGCTCCGGCTCGCCCGCCACATCGA
Source organism: Gaiellaceae bacterium (assembly GCA_036271235.1). Classification (GTDB taxonomy): domain Bacteria; phylum Actinomycetota; class Thermoleophilia; order Gaiellales; family Gaiellaceae; genus PALSA-600. The sequence continues at coordinate 9,013 of DATBBA010000076.1, read as the reverse complement.
CGGTCACGCGCCGGGCCTCGGCGGGCTCGCGTTGAACGCGTATGCCGCTGCGGGCATCGCCTCCGATCATGAGGCGGCAACCGCCGAGGAGGGCAGAGAGCGCCTCAGGGCCGGGCTCTGGCTGCTGATCCGCGAGGCCTCAAGCGCGCGGAACCTTCGCGCGCTCCTGCCGCTGCTCGCCGAATACGGCCCGCACCGGATGGCCTTCTGCACCGACGATCGCGAGCCCGAGCACATCGCCGACGACGGCCACATCAATGCGATCGTGCGCGATGCGGTCGCGCTCGGGGCCTCGCCCGAGGACGCGATCGTGATGGCGTCGCTGAATCCAGCCGTCTACCACGGTCTCGCGCATCTCGGTGCGATCGCCCCCGGGCGGCGGGCAGACATCCTGGTGCTCCCCGATCTCCGCTCGTTCGTTCCCGATCTCGTCCTGAAGCGGGGGCGGCCGGTCGTCGAGATCCCGCCGACCGAGGTGCCCGAGTGGGTGAAGCGCACCGTGCACGTCGGCGCGATCGAGCCCGGCGCGCTCGAGATCCCGTGGCGCGGGGGCGCGGCGCGCGTGATCGGTCTGGTCCCGGATCAGATCATCACCGCCGCGCTCGAGGACGAGCTGACGGTGAGAGACGGTCTCGCGGTGTCCGACCCGGCCCGCGACCTCGCGAAGATCGCGGTCTTCGAGCGCCATCTCCAGACGGGACGCGTCGGCCTCGGCTTCGTCCGCGGCTTCGGGCTGCAGCGGGGCGCGGTCGGCTCGACCGTGGCCCACGACGCGCACAACATGACCGTGGTCGGCGCCGACGACACCTCGATGCTCGTCGCCGCCCACCGGCTCCGCGAGCTCGGCGGGGGACTTGTCGTCACCGACGGCGACCGCGTGCTCGCGGAGCTTCCGCTTCCCGTGGCAGGGCTGCTCTCCGACCGCCCTCTGGCCGACGTCCTCGATGCGAGCCGGGCGCTCGCCGGCGCCGTCCGTTCGCTCGGCGTCACCTTCCCCCAGCCGGTTCAGATGCTGGCGTTCCTCTCGCTCTCGGTGATCCCGTCGCTGAAGATCACCGATCGCGGCCTCGTCGACGTCGAGCGCTTCGAGCTCGTGCCGCTCGCCGTCTGACTCTGGAGGCCCTCACGCGCGCCGCAGGCGGTTCCTCACGGCGCGCGGGCTGCGCGTGACCACTTCGCGCGCGATCTCCGAACGTCGCGAGCGGGCAAGCGCGGCGCGGGGTGCGCCCGCGAGGTCGATCGGAGTGTTCTGCGCGAGCCAGCCGAGCAGCGTCGAGAGCGGGGCGGTACGCCGGGCAACGGTGGCGTGCTTGCGGGCACGATCCCAGTCGATCCGGCCACCCGCGCAGACGAACGCGCCGTCGGCGAGCCAGCGGAGGCCCGGATCGATCGCGGCCGCCGCGTTGGAGCAGAGCTGGACGACGAGGTCCGAGGGGCCGAGCGCCCGCACCCGCGATCCCGAGAGCTCGAGCTCGCGCGTCTCCAGCCGGGCCGGGGCCCGACGCCCCGCGCGATGGAGCTCCGTGTGGAGCGCGATCCGCGTTCCCGACGGGTGTGTCACGCGCAGCGAGCTCCCGTCGCCCACGACCTCGAACCCTGCAAGCGCCGTACGAGCGGGGGCGAGCTCGCCCACCGTGACGAGCAGGTCGATGTTGTGGCAGTGTCGGAGCGCAGGCGCCGGGTAGTCGCCCCACGCAAGGACGGCCCCGCCGACCACGAGCGGATCGACTCCGGCGGCCGAGAGCCGGTGAAGCGCCTCGGCGGCGGCTGCGCCCATCGCCTCCGCGCGTAGCTCCTCGTGCGCCACGGCCGCCCGCAGAATCGACCGGATCGCGTCCGGGATGCTGCCGGCGGCATGTCGGGTGTGGTGGAGAAGCGGGAGCAGGTGGCGGTCGGCGCCCGCCGGCGACCGGAGGCCTTCGACCGGGTCTCCCACCCGGGCGAGCCAGTCACGGAGCGCTTCGCTACCGGCCTCGCCGTCGACGAGACAGGCACGCATGAACGCTGACCTGACGTCGTCTGGGAGCCGGCCGTCGCCCGGTGGCGTCCGGCCTGCCGTCAAGACCGGTCGGGGCCGGCCGTCCAGACGGAGACGTCGGACACCGGGAGCGGCGGGTCGAAGGCGAGAAGATCCTCCATGTCCCGGAAGACGGTCAGAGCAGGCGTGGTGTAAGGGACGGGAGGCCCGTCGGGCCTCGTCGGGGCCGCGGGCGGCTCGACGCCGTCTGCGGGAACGAGGAGGTTCTCGGCGACGAGCTCTGTGGCGAGCGTGCCGAGATCGGAGATGACGTCGGCCCCGCCGGTCTCGTAGCGTGCTTTCAGCGCTTCGGCCGCCTCGGCGAGGGAGTACGAGGCGCAGAGAAGGGTCCACGCCGTCTCGCTCGCGCCCTCGAGGCTGTAGTAGCGGCCCGTGATCGTGTCGATCACGATCGCGTCGCCGTCGATCACCTTCGCCACCGCGCGATCGGCGGCGAGGCGGAACCGGGCGCTCTCAGGATGCATGGGTGTTGGTTGTGAGCTCGCGGTAGAGGCTCTCGTAGGCATCGACGCAGCGATGAAGCGGGAATACTGCCTGAGCGCGCAGACGGCCCGCCCTGGCAACAGCCTTCGCCCGCGCGGGATCGCGGAGGAGCTCACGTACCGCGTCCGCAATCGCCCCGGCGCTCGGCTCTACGAGGATGCCTCCGTCCTCGCCGACCACCTCCTGGAGCCCACCGACCCTCGTCGCGATCACCGGACGCCCGGCGGCCATTCCCTCGAGGGCGACGAGGCCGAAGCCCTCGAGCCTCGAGGGGACGAGCACGATCGTGGCCTGCTCGACAAGGCGCGGCATCTCGTCGGGCGCACGCCAGCCCATGAACTCGACCGCGCCGTCCAGTCCTGCGCGCAGCGCCGAGAGCTCGAGCTCCCGACGCACCGACCCGTCGCCGACGATCCTGAGCCGCAGCGCGGGGAACTCGTCCCTGAGCTGGCGCACCGCCTCCACGGCGAGATCCATCCCCTTCTCCGGCTCGATCCGGGCCGAGCAGAGGATCAGCGGATGCTCGAAATCGAGGGGCCCCGGCTCCGCCGCGAAATCGAGGCCGTTGTAGATCGTGGTCGCGCGGTCGACGATCGTCCCGTCGACGCTCACCAGTTCGGCAAGCGTGCTGTCCGAGCACCCGGTGAACCAGTCCGATGCTGCCATGACCTGTCGCACCAGTCCCTGCCGGCGGAAGACGGCGAGCGGCCAGGAGCCATGGAAGCTCAGGAGGACAGGGCACGGCCGTACGGCCGCCGCCATCAGCGCGAAATAGATCCCGGCCCCGGTGAAGAGCATGTGCTGGAGGTCAGGGGCGAACTCCTCCTTGATCGCCGCAAACCGCTGCCTGCAGGAGGCGATCGTGTCGACGTCCTTGGTACGGAGCGCCCGCTCGAAAGGCAGCCGGTGGACGTCGATGCCCCTGTAACGGTCACGCTCAGGCAGCTCGTCCGCCTCCCGGGAAGTCACGATCGCGAACTCGATCCCGCGGTCGGCGAGCTCGGGCAGGATGCGTGCGCTCATGATCTCCACGCCTCCGATGAACGGCCAGAAGCGTTCGACGAAATAGAGGACTCGCATCTCAGGGATCGCGGCGGGAGGCAGAGAGCTCGCGGTGTGCGCGCCAGCTCGCCAGGCCGAGCCTGCCGATTCGAACCGGCAGGCGCACGACCCGTTGTACGTGGATTGCGAAGAGGACTCGCCGGCTGCGGGCGGCGCGCCTGTCGAACACGGTCGCGATCTCGGTGCGGGTCGCCGTGAGTCGCTGGCCGATCACGCTCAGGCGCTCACGTGGGCTGAGCCCTTCCGTGAGGTAGTACGGCAGCGTGAGCCCCCGGCGTCTCAGCGTCGAGCGGATCGAGACCGAGGGCGAGAGCTCGAGCTCGTGCAGGCGCTCGACGCCGGCTCGCGTCATCGAGAGCCCTTGCCTGAACGCGAGTGTGGCATCGATCTCCGCTGCGAGAGCGACAGCTCCGCGCCAGACCTGCTCGTCGAAGTGTGCGAGCGCCCGTTCGAGGTCGACCAGCGTGTGCGGGACGACCGCGCCGTGATGGGCGGCATGCAGTGCGATCACGATGCACGTCGCCTCGAGGTCGAGCGCCGGCACCGTCGTGCCGGCCACCTCGATCGTCTGACGGTGCGCCGCGAGCGCGCGCCACAGCGTCCGGTTCGGTGCGCGCGCACCGAAGATCGAGTCGTGCACGTCGATCTCGGCGCCGTCACGCTGCCGCCGCCAGTGCTCCCCGAGCGGGATGTAGGTGGCGAACTCGAGCTCGCCGAGCACGGCTTCGAGCTCCGGCCGCATCTCGTCCGGCACGAGCACGTCGCAGTCGCCGTAGACGCGATCGCCGGGTGCGTAGAGTCGGTCGGCGATCGCCGGGCCGCGCAGGAGCAGCGCGTCGTGGCCGCCGGCGGCGAGGCGGTCGAAGAGCTCGGCGGTCGCGAGATCTGCGCGGAACGAGAGCGCGAGCCCTGCGGCCCGGGCGTGTGGCGGGGGAACTGCCTGTTCCACAGCTAGGAGGCGCGGTGCCGGGCGATCCGGGCCTGCGCGAGCGCGAAGTAGTCGTCCATCTTTCCGAGGGAGTGTGACTGGCTTGCAGGATGCATCCGACGCTCCATCAGGACATCTGGAACGACCCTGGAGGTGAGCCCGGCGTCGGTCGCACGCTGGAACCAGTCGATGTAGTCGCCTGACAGCCTGCGCTCCTCGAGCGGCCCGACCCGCTCGAACACCGACCGGTGTGCGAGCAGCGTCGCAAAGTGATGCGTGATCAGGAGCCGCCCGGCAGCGATGTAGCGGTCGCGCTCGGCCTCGAGCCCCGGCTCCCAGAAGTTCTCCGCCATGCACTCGCAGAGATCGAGCGCCGGGTCGGCCGCCAGGTACCGGAGCTGTGTGGAGAGCTTCGTAGGCCGGTAGAGGTCGTCCGCGTCGAGAAACGAGATGTACTCGCCCCGGGCCTCGCGGATGCCGCGATTTCGGGCTGCCGGCCCGCCGCCGTTCTGCTCTTGCCGCACGAGGCGAACGGGTGGCCCGAACGACTCCGCGATCGCGGCCGTCGAGTCGGTCGAGGCGTCGTCCACGACGACGACCTCGATCGGGCGGTGATCCTGAGCGAGAATGGACGCGATCGCGTCGCGGAGATAGCGCTCGCCGTCGCAGACCGGGATCACGCAGGTGATGAGAGGGCTCATGTCCACGGGGGAGGCCTCGACGAGGCGAGAAGTCTCGTGAGCTCGCGAGGCTAGCCGACCCCGGTGGCCTCCGTCTCAATATCCTCGCGCGGTGCAGCAGGCCGGCCCCTCCGACGCACGCCGCCTCTTCGCGCGTGCCCTCGACTCCGGGGCTCCGGTTTCGATCGGGACGTTCCTCGTGGGCGGGCGCCGGGTTGCCGTGCGCTGCCTCGGCGGGGCGCACTGGGACGACCTGCAGCGTTCGTTGATCGCCGTCGACGACGGGCCGCCCGACCTCAGGCTCGATATCTGGGACGTCGACGAGCTCGGATTCCGCCCCGGTCGGACCGCGGCGGAGGCCGAGACGCTCGCCACCGGGCCGGAGGTGGTCGTGTACTCGCCGGGAGGGCGCGAGCTTCGCCACCTGGGCGAGGACTTCGACATGCTCCTCGAGGAGCAGGGCCGGCGGGCGACCGGCTGGATCTCCGCGGCGAAGGTGCCTGCCTGGCATCGGCTCCGGCCGTGGCAACGGGTCTTCGTCGCGGCGCTCGCCGCCGACGGCGCGGAGTCCGTCCACGCCTCGATGGTGTCCCGTGACGGCGCGGGCGTCCTGCTGACCGGCCCGAGCGGGACGGGGAAGTCGACGACGACCTTCGCCTGTCTCGCCGCAGGCCTCCGCTGCCTGGGCGACGACACGATCGCGATCGATCTCGACGGCGGCCCGCCTCAGGCGAGTGCCGTTCACGTCACCGTGAAGGTGAGTGTCGACCAGCTCGCGCGGTTCCCCGACTTCTCGGCCGCCAGCGATCCCGTTGCGGATCCTGCCCGCAACGAGCGCGCGCTCAGGCTCGGCGGCCACGAATCCCGGTACGTGGCGCCTCGGGCGTCCGTCGCGGCGATCGCGTTTCCTCACCTGGGCGCCGGTGAGGCGAGCAGCAGCCGCCCGTTGCCTCCGGCACGCGCCGCGACAGAGCTCCTGCGAAACGGGCTTGCCCTCGACGGCGGCCGGCTCGACCGCATGTTCGCCGCGCTGACCCGCCTCGCGGAGTCGGTGCCGTGCTTCGCGCTCGAGGTCGGCCGCGACCCGGCCGGGCTCGCTGCCGCCGTCGATGCCCTCCTCGATCGCCCCGCATAGATTTCGCCGTGTGTACGGAAGCTTCGACGCCGCAGACATCGCAGCCGACTACCGCGACCTCCTGCGCCGCGGCTCCGTGATGCGCCGCCTCGCCCCGGCCCAGCACCCGGCGTGGCGAAAGGCGATCAGGGCGAGCGCGCGAGCGGATGACCACCGCGTCCGCACCTGGTCGCGCGACGCGAGCCCCGCCGAGGTGTGGGCCGTCCTGCCGGACTGGACGCTCACGAGCGAGGAGCGCCGCCGGCTGGCCGACCGCCTCAACTGGATCCGCGAGGACTAGCGGCGGCGGTCGAGCTCGGCGACCTGGCCGCCGCTGACGTGGACCCCCCTCAACGGCTCGGCTTCGTCGAACCAGAGGGTGTAGTCGCCCTCGGGAAGGTTGTCGTAGACGAGAACCGTCGCCGCGACCGGGCCGAGCATCCGCCGGAGCACCTGCTTGTGCTGGCGCTTCGCGTCGTCCCCGGCGGGGCTGATCTCGATCTCGACGCCGAGCTCCTCGGGATCCGTGTGGACGATGAGCGCGCCGATGCCCTCGCCGAGATCGAGCACCACGGGCTGTGTCCTGACGGCCTCGACCGCGTGGTGTTCGTGCTGGTGGTCGTGTTCGTGCTGGTGGTCGTGCATGGCTCTCCGATCTGAAAGGGCGCCGGGCGGCGACTCGTTTCGCCGCCCGGCGCTCGGTTTCGTCCCGCTAGGCGGCGTCGTAACCGTCGTAGGGGCTCCCGACATAAGGGAAGTGGCTCGGGTAGCCGCTCGGGACCGACGACGGCGTGAGGCCGTCGCCGACCGCGCTCACGACTCCGTCGACCGTGTATCCCGGTGCGACGAGCGGATAGGTGAGCCCGGCGATCGCCCGCAGCTCGATCGTGACGATGTCGTCGGCCACACGGCGGCCGTTCGGGAAGCCCGCCGGGTCGCCGCCCACGAGCCCGAGGATGTTGGGCGTGGCCGACGGGGGGATCCCGACGTTCAGCCGAAGCATGTCGGCGTTCCTCGGCCCCGTGTAGTTCTGGAACCCGGGGATGATCCCGCTCGGGATTCCGGTGAGCAGGATCGCCGCCAGGTCAGCCCGGGGTGTGTTCGCGGCCGCCAGGGCGGCGAGGTTCGGGAACGCGCCGGGATAGAGCACGTTCAGCAGCCCGGCGAGCTCGGGGTGCTGCACGTTCGGGAGGTACTCGACGTCTCCGGCGGGGTTGTCCGAGTTCCACTCGTCCTTCTTGCCGAGCGGCACGATCACCTCGTTGAAGAGCGGGTTGCCGAGGCGCGAGACCTGCACCCACGGGCCCGAGCCGACGACCCGGTTCGTGTGGTCGTCGAACATCCTGACCTTGCGCCGGCTCGCGCCGCTCCAGATGCCGAGGACGGCGGTGGTGCTCGACGCGCTCGGCGTCGGGGAGCCGTCCTTCGTGAGCATCGAGATCGGAACCTGGATCGCGATGGTGTGGATGTTCAGGTGCGCGGTGCCGTTCACGCCCGCGGCCGGGCCGCCGAAGATGCTCCCGCCCGCGTGCGCCTGCTGGAGGGGCCGCAGGTTGCCGAGGTCGAAGATCGATCCGAGGTCGACGTAGAACGGATCGGCCCGCTGGCCGCAGAACACCTTCACGCCGGTGCCGACGCTGTGGACGGCTGCGGCACCGAGGTTCGTCTCGTAGTTCGGCGTCGAGAGCGGCCCGATGTTGCACGGCGGGCACGTGAGGTTCGTCCCGAGCACCGTCGAGTGGGTCGGGCCGGGGCCGAACGCCGGGCCTCCCTGTATCGGTCCGCCCGGTGCCTGTCCACCCGATGCGGGTCCACCCGGAACCGGTGGCGCCGGAGGGGCCGGGGGAGACGGGGGCCCGCCGTGCGGCGGATGCGGCGGCGGGGTCGGCCCCTCGTCGATCCGCATGACCGAGTACGACTGCCGAGCGTTCCAGTTCGGGCTGTCGAGCGAGGTGACGGGTCCCGTGTTGTAGAGGAACGTGTTCGGGTTCCGGAGCGACGAGCTGAACTGGAACTGGTACTCGATGTCCGGCTTCGCATCGCCGTCGTTGTCGATGTAGATCGAGTAGAGGACGTCCTGGCCGAACTCGAAGAAGTTCGGCCCTCCGGCCGGCCCCTGGAGTGGAACGAAGTTCGTGATGATCGTGACCGTGTCGGGCCGGTCCGGGCTCACGAACGCGTAGACGTCGGCGTTGTCTGCGACCGGGTCCTTGCTGATCTCGGGCGCTTCACGATGGGACGACATCTAGGCCACCCCTCGCATTCCGTGCTCCTTGTGGTTGCGGCCCGCGGCCTTCAGGAGCCGCTGGACGAGCTGCCTGTCTCTGTAGGTGCTCTCGGTCGTTCCCGAGAGCACGGTGATCTCGCCGAGCTCCGCGTTGCGGATGACGGCGACGATCGGCTCGTGCGGGAGCGGACCGCTTGGCGTCGTCGCGACGGCACCGGGATCGAGCGCCGCCGCGGCGACGGGCGAGACCGAGATCATCGCCGTCCCCGTCGCGACGCCGGCCGCCTTGAACAACGAACTCCGGCTGAATGTGCTCATCTGTGCTCCTCTCGCAACCCCATGGGGGGTAGGACATCTGGGGTCATGGACAACTGGGGTTGACGAGGCTCGTTCGCCCGGGTCCCGCGATCGGTTCGATCGGTGTTGCCGGAGCAGCGAACCGAACCGAACCCGCCGGACCGGCGAATGTGCCGCGAGGTCA
>DATBBA010000075.1:0-52110 GCA_036271235.1 Gaiellaceae bacterium | reverse complement strand
GTCCTCGGACGGGTTCTTCGTCGTCGCAAGGAGGTCTGCGGCCTGGATCATCATCCCGTTCTGGCAGTAGCCGCAATGCGGCACCTGCACGTCGATCCACGCCTGCTGCAGCGGATGCAACGCCGGCGCCGCCGCCGTCGTGCCCCGCTGCGACGCATACAGGGCCGGAAGCCCCTCGAGCGTCGTGATGCTCTTCCCGCTGACAGCCGCAACCGGCGTCACACAGGAACGAATCTCCTTGCCGTCGAGCAGCACCGAGCACGCGCCACACTGCGCAAGACCGCAACCAAACCGCGGGCCATGCAGGTGGAGCTCGTTGTGCAAGACATACAGGAGAGGCGTATCAAGGCTCGCACTCACGCCATGCGTGAGCGCGTTCACCTTGATCTTCAGACTATTCGCCATGCGTACCTCCTCTGGGCGTTCAATGAGCGGCCGACCCCGACCGCCGGCATCCGTAAGAACTACGAGGCCGACCCCGAAGTTTCTGCTTTCAACCGGCCAGATGCAATAGTCTCCTGGGAGACCTATTGGCGAGGCGCCGGCCCTGCCCTGGGGCCGGATCTCAGGGTGTTTCGGACCGCGGATGGAGAAGCGCGCGCAGCCCGTCGGCGAACGCATCCGGGCTGCTCCCGTGGAGCTCGCGCCAGGTCCGTTCTGCCGCATAGGCCTCGAGGTAGCGAGGGCTCACCTGGTGATAGCTCCGTGCGGGCCCCGAGGAGCCGTTCGGCGCGGCTCCGTCGTTGTCGGCGTCCATCGCCGCGCGGATCCGGTGCTCCAGCGACCAGGCCGTCTTGTAACTGACCCCGATCGTCGCCGAAAGCCGGTGCGCAGGGAACCCCTCCTCGGATTCGACGAGCAGGGAAACGGCCACCAGCCACTTCCAGAGCGGCACCGCCGAGTCGTGGAGGTACGTCCCCGAGGTGACGCTGAAGCGGTACCGGCACGTCCGGCAGTCGAACTGGTGACGCGTCGCAACCCGGGTCGAGAGCCGCGAGCGGCAGCGCGGGCAGCGAACGCCGTCCGGCCAGCGCAGCCGCTCGAGATAGGCCCGCGACCAGTCGTTGCGGAGGCCGGGCTCGTCGACCGCGACCAGCTCGCGCCAGCCGGCGATCGGACGCTCGGGATCGAAGATCAGGACGTCTGGGGACATGAACGGAACCGCCAACCATCAGTACGTCGATTCGCCGTGTCCGGTTCACACGAGCCCTTTGCGGTCTTCGCCGGTGGCGGCTATCCTCGACGGTGATGGTCACCGGCACGCGCGCATCCCTCTCAGGCCCGGGGGTTACTGACCCGATGGGCCTGCTTGCGCTTGCCCTGCTCCTTCCCCGCTAGGGGAGCGATGCGACGACATACCCGTGCCCTGCTTCCGAGCGAAAGCCGGGAGAAGTCCGTCCGATGACGAAGGAGCGAGCCACGATGACCATGCCTCACTGGAAGTACCGCCCGTACGAGACAGTCGACCTGCCCGACCGCACCTGGCCGGACACAATCGTCGACCGCGCCCCGATCTGGTGCTCGACCGACCTTCGCGACGGCAACCAGTCGCTGATCAAGCCGATGGACTCCGAGCGCAAGCAGCAGATGTTCGACCTGCTCGTGCGGCTCGGGATCAAGGAGATCGAGGTGGGCTTCCCGTCGGCCTCGAAGACGGACTTCGACTTCGTCCGGCGCCTGGTCGAAGAAGACCTGATCCCTGCAGACACGACGATCGCCGTGCTGACCCAGGCAAGGCCCGAGCTGATCGAGCGCACCTACGAGGCAATCGACGGTGCCGCGCGCGCGATCGTGCATCTCTACAACTCGACCTCCGTGACCCAGCGGCGAGTCGTCTTCCGGCTCGACAGGGACGGGATCACCGGACTCGCCGTGCGCGGAGCCGCGCTCTGCCGCGAGCTCGCGACCCGGACCGCGACCGAGATCGAGTTCGAGTACTCACCCGAGAGCTTCCACGGCACCGAGCTCGACTACGCGCTCGAGATCTGTGAGGCGGTGATCGCGGAGTGGGGGCCGACCCGCGAGGAGCCGATGATCATCAACCTGCCGACGACCGTCGAGGCCTTCCCGCCGAACGTCTACGCCGATCGCCTCGAGTGGTTCCAGCGGCACATCTCCGCGCGCGATCAGATCATCCTCAGCGTCCATCCGCACAACGACCGCGGGACAGCCGTCGCCACGGCGGAGCTCGGCCTGATGGCCGGGGCACAGCGGGTCGAGGGCACCCTCTTCGGCAACGGAGAGCGCACCGGGAACGTCGACCTGATCACGCTGGCGCTGAACCTCTTCACCCAGGGCGTCGATCCCGGCATCGACCTCTCCCAGATCGACGAGGCGAAGGCGATCGTCGAGGCGTGCAACGAGCTGCCGGTCCATCCGCGGCATCCGTACGCAGGCGAGCTCGTCTACACGGCGTTCTCGGGCTCCCACCAGGACGCGATCAAGAAGGGCATGTACGCGCAGCAGCGCTCGGACTCGGAGCTGTGGGATGTGCCCTACCTGCTCGTCGATCCGATGGACCTCGGGCGCACCTACGAGGCGATCATCCGCGTGAACTCCCAGTCGGGCAAGGGCGGGGTTGCCTACCTGATGGAGGCAGAGCATCACCTCGAGCTCCCGCGCGGCCTTCAGGTCGATTTTGCGCAGAAGGTGCAGGCGATCACGGACGCCCGCGGCGACGAGCTCCGGGCCGACGAGCTGCTCTCGGTCTTCGACGAGCACTATCTCGCGCATTCGCGGCCCTACAAGCTCGGCCGGTACACGCTCGAGAGCGCCGAGATCGACAGGATCACCGCAGAGATCTTCGTCGACGGTGAGCCCCAGGAGGTGCAGGGGCACGGCAACGGGCCGATCGCGGCGCTCGTCGATGGGCTCGAGCAGAGCTTCGGGGTCTCGGTGAAGGTTCGTGACTACCACGAGCACGCGATGGCCGCGAGCGCGTCTGCGATGGCCGCGGCCTACGTCGAGGCGGACGTGGAGGACGACGCGGTCTGGGGGGTCGGGCTGCACTCGAACATCGCCACCGCCTCGCTCGAGGCCGTCGTGAACGCGATCAACCGGGCGCTCGCACTTCGCCGGGCCGACGAGGCGGCGGCGGCGGTCTTCGACGGCTGATCAACCGGGGGTGCAACACCAGCCGTCGAGCCTCGGCGGCCCGGCACCCCGGCCCGAGGAGAACTGGGTGGCCAACCCGGCGACGGCGACGATTCTCCCCTCTCCAGACGGGACGAAGACCCACTGGTCGGCGGTTGGCCAGGCGACGAGAAGCCAGCGCCCGTCGGGTGACCAGGCGAGCCCGCCGAACCGTCCGCTGCCGGAGAAGAGCTCCGCCGGCGCTCGGTGCGGCCGATCGAGATCGAACGACACGGCGTCGCTTCTCGCGCCTCCCAGCACGACGCTCAGCTCGTGTGAGCCGGGGTCGAAATCGGCGGCGCCGACCGCCCGATGCACGTGGATCGAGGCCAGGCGGGCACCCGTGCGTCCGAAAGCGGTCAGCGCGTGAGGAGCGACGACGACGAGCCGGTCACCGTCCGGCGACCAGAGAAGCTGGCTGGGATGCGGGTGGAGCTCCCGGCGCGCAAGCACCGTGCCGCTGTCGACGTCGACGATCACGAGGCGGTCGGCCGCCGTGACGAACGCCAGCACGTGCTCGTGCGTCGTGCTCGGTCGCCACGCCGGTGCGATCGGCGCGACGGCCGGGTCGAGGAGGCGATCGCCGCTGCCGTCTCCGGCGACCACACGAAGTGCCGAGCCGTCGAGGTACGCGATGCGGTAGCCGTCCGGCGCCCACCGAGGCAGAGAGATGCGGCCGGAGCGGGCAAGCGACCAGCGGACGTTCCCCTTCGGGTCGACCGCGAGCAGCTCGTGCGCGCGGGTGACGGCGACGAACAGCCCGTGGGGGGACCACGACGCCTCGGCGTACCGTCCGAGCAGGCGCTTCGAGCCGTCGGGCTGCACGATCCACGGCCCGGCGCTGGAGGAGACGAGTAACGGCCCGGCCGCCGGCAGGCGGGTCAGCGCGGGAGCGGCGTTTCTCAGGCCGACGGCCTGCCGTACGGAATGGAGCATCGTCGAACCCGCCGGGGTGACGGCGATCGCGATCGCCGCGGCGGCCGCCGCGAGCACCGCGAGAGCAGGCACGAGCGAACGCCGAGCGCGGGTTGGTCTGGACGCGGGTTCCCGCTCGGCGAACGCCCGAGCGACGACCTCCCACGCGCGCGTCTCGGCGCCCGTCTCGTCGGGGATCGCGATCGCCTCGAGCTCGCGCCTCACGCGCGCAGCCGTCCGGAGAGGGTGTCGAGCCCGCGCCGGAGCCGGGAGTTGACGGTCCCGCGGGGCAGGTCGAGCAACGCGGCGATCTCCCCCGGGGAGTATCCGAGCACGTAGCGGAGGACGATCACGGCTCGGTGTTCGGGCGTGAGCGCGGCGAGGGCCGCGAGGGCGTCGTCGGAGAGCTCCTCGACATGCCCGGGAGCCTCGACCTCCGCGATGCCGGCTTCCCGCCGGAGCTGGCGCGCTCGTGTCCAGTCGATTGCGCGGTTGACGACGATGCGATGCAGCCAGGGGCCGAAGGGTCGCCGGCGATCGAAGCTGTCGAGCCGGCGGAGCGCCGCCAGGAATGCCTCCTGAGCGATGTCCTCGGCGGCGGCGGCGTCATGGACGACGAGAAACGCCGCGCGATAGGCGGGTTTCCAGTGCAGGCGAAAGAGCGCCTCGATCGCCGAGGCAGAACCCTCCTGGGCCTCGCGAACCCAGGCCTGCTCCTGGCGAGCCGAGTCGGCCATCCGCTTCCGACTATACGAGCGGTGTCGCCGGGGAGGTCCATGGCCATCCCCGATCCTACGAATGGGATCGCCGGTGAGGTCCGTGGACCTTTCCGTGCTCGCCGGACGTAGGAACGGCAAAACGGAGGAGGGTCACGATGGCTCGCAGGCTCGTGTTGGTCGTTGTGGTTGTGCTCGTGCTCGTGCTCGCGCCGGCTGCGCTTGCGGACGGAGGGCCTTCGCCGGGCGCCTCGAACGGCGGCGTCGGTGTGGTTGGCGGGGGCGTCCGCTACATCGCGGTCGGCGGCGGACGGACGACCGTGCTCGAGGCGGTCGCCCGCCACGGTGGCCAGGTGTCGGCGTTCGTGACGCTCCGCGGCGGCTGGGGAATCCCGACGGTCTCCTACGACGGCACGACCGGGGGCCTCTCCGCGAATCGCGCCTCGCTGATCCTGGAGCCCCTCAACCCCTTCACGTGTGTGCCGGAGCGATGTACCTGGACGACGACCCGGTTCGACGTGTTCACGCCGAGTCCACTGCGACGGCGTGCGGACGTCGTGCTGCACGGGAGGTTCGCCTATGACGCGATCTCGCCCGATGGGCGGATGCTCTACCTGATCCAGTACGTCTCCGAGACGGATCAGACGCGGTATCTCGTGCGCGCCTACGACCTCGACCGTGGCCGCCTGCTTTCGCGCGCGATCGCCGACCGGACACAGCGCGGCTGGGTGATGCAGGGCTCGCCGATGTCCCGCACGACCTCACCCGGCGGACGCTTCGTCTACACGCTCTTCGAGAATCCGGGCGGCTACCCCTTCGTCCACGCGCTCGACACCGTACGTGGGGTGGCGCATTGCGTCGGTATCCCATGGACGGGAGCCCAGACGGAGGTCGGGGCGCTGCGCCTGACGCTGCGCGACGGCGGGCGGACGCTGGCGATCGGGATGCCGCCGGGACGCAGGCCGATCGCGTCGCCGTCGTTCCTGATCGATACGCGGACATATGCGGTCTCCGTGCCTTCGCCCTCGGCTCACGGCGGCTTCCGCTGGTGGCTGCTCGGCCTGCTCGTGGTGCCGCTTGCGCTTGGCGCTGGTGCGATCGCGGTTCGTCGTGGCTCCTCGACTGTAGTGGCGTCTTCCAATGGGTAGGCGCGCGTTCGTCGGGCTCGCTGCGCTCTGGCTCGGCCTCGCTGGGAGCGCCGCGGCCGCACGGGATCCTTGGAACCTGCGCTGCCCGTCGATGCCACGCGAGCAGGTTCTGCCTGCGCCGCTCGCGCACGCGGAAAGAGCGTTTGCGCCGTGGGGCGTCGCAGTCCCGCGGGGGCTTGCCGCGGGTCCCGTCTATCTGGTCGCGGGGTCGTACCGGACGTCGATCTCGCGGGACGGGGACTTCACCGACTCGGACGGCGACTACCTGCACCGCGTGCTCGTGGCGGTCGCTCCGTCGTTCACGGGCCCGATCGCGATCACAGGCCGCGGCCTCGGCGGAGGGTCGGGCAGCACGCTCGGGTTCTCGACCGACGGGGCGATTCAATGCGCGGTGCGGAGGTTGGGTGTCAGCTGTCGTCCGCGGCCGCTCTCGTTCGCGACCCGGCTCGAGGTTCCTCGCGGCACCGGCTGGCGAATCGTGCGCACCGAGCTCCGGATCGGCCGGACGGGCTGCTTCCAGCTGACAGCCTCGGGACGCGGGCTCGGGGAGACGATCCCGCTGGCGGTTCCGGGCCCATGAACCGTCGGAGATTCCTGGCTCTGACCGCAGCCCCGTTCCTCTTCCGGGCCTCTTCGGTTCTCGGGGCGACCATCCCACGGGCGCTCGTGACCTGCGACACGGAGTCGCGGATCGCGATCGTCGACCTGGTCGCGGGGCGTGTGCTCGGCTCGATTCCGGTCGCATCCGGGCCGAAGTCGGTCGAGCGGGTCGGGACCGGGCTGGCGCTCGTCTGCCATACGGGCTCCGGCCTTGTCACGATCGTCGACGGGCGGGCCGGTGCGGTGCGTCACGTCCTGCACGGTTTCGGCGAGCCTCGATACACCGCACGTCATCCCGACGGCGTGCACGCGTTCGTGACCGACTCGGGCCGTGGTGTCGTCGGAGCGCTTGACGTGCGCCGTGGCGTGGTGCTCGGATCCGTCGATCTTGGCGGCCCTGCACGCCACGTGACGCTTGCGCCAGACGGCCGAACGCTCTGGACGGCGCTTGGCTCGAGTGCCAGCCGGGTGTCGATCGTCGACGTCTCCGACCCCGCGAGGCCGCGGCTCCTGCACAACTTCTCGCCGCCGTTCCTTGCGCACGACGTCGGGTTCTTCCCCGACGGGCAGCGCACGTGGATCACGGCGGGGACGGCAGAGGCGATGGCCGTGTACGACGCCGGTCGCCGCCTGCGCTTGCTCCGGACCGACCCGGGCCCACAACACGTCACCTTCGGTACCGGAGTCGCCTACGTCACGAGCGGCGTTGCCGGCACGTTCCGCCTGCAGTCGCTCTCTGACGGGTCGATCCGCCGGGAGACGCGAGTGCCGGTCGGCTCCTACAACGTGCAGTCGGGACCGGGCGGGCTCGTGCTGACACCGTCGCTCGTGCACGGGACGCTCTGCGTGCTCGACGCCCGCGGGCGGCTCGTGCACACCGTGAAGGTCTCGGCGTCCTCGCACGACGCCTGCTTCGTGTTCTAGCCGGGGGCGAGGCGGCGCAGACGCGTCAGTTCGGCCGGCAGGTAGAAGCGGAGGGGCAGCAGGACGAGGGGGTAGATGGCGGTCAGCGCGATTGCGACCGGCAGCGAATGGAACGACCACGCGATCGCGGTGAGACCGCCGGCGACCCCCGTGAGGGTCAGGATTCGCCGCCACTGGTAGCTCACCGGGAAGACCTGACGGCTCCGGAACCACATCGCGGCGAAGAGGACGACGTAGGCGACGAGCGTCGAGACCGCCGCGCCCATCATCCCGTACACCGGGATCAGGGCGAAGTTGATCGCGATGTTCACGAGGGCAGCGGTGCTGGTCACGACCCAGTTGAGCTGGGTCTTCCGCATCCGGCCGATCCCGATCGCGAGCACCGAGTACCCCGAGTAGGCGGCTGTCGCGAAGCAGAGGAGCGGGACGGCCTCCGCGGAGCGCGAGAACGCGCCGCTGGGGTTGATCACGTGGACGATCCAGGGCGCCAGCGAGCCGAAGGCAAGCGACATCCAGCACGTGACGAACAGCAGGTAGGTGAGGACGTACGCGTAGGTGCGCTTGGCCGCCGTGTCGTCCTTGATCGAGTAGGCGAAGGCCGGCCAGGCGAGCTGGAAGGCCGTCAGCAGGAAGACGATCACCGACGCGATGTTCACGGCGAACGAGTAGATGCCGACCTCCGACTGGCCCTTGTAGTGGTTCACGAACAGCCGATCGATCAGGTTGATCGCCCAGAGGGCCAGGGCCGAGGGGACGAGCGGCATGCCGAAGCGGTTCATCGCCCGTAGGAGCTTTCGGTCGAACTGGAAGCCGAGCTGGTAGCGGCGGTAGGCGAGCAGGGCGAAGTAGACGGTGAGCGTGCCGAGGAAGTTCCCGACGAGCGCCCCGAGCGCGCCCTCGTGGAAGCCGACGACCAGGGTGAGCGTGGCCCCGATCGTGATCAGGACGTTCGCGACGCTCGCGATCGCGAATCCGACCGGCCGCTCCTCGACGCGGAAGAGCGAGGTCACCTGTGCGTAGTTCATCTGGGCCCAGAGACCGATAAAACCCGCGATAACGAGGTCGGCGCCGCCCAGGTTCAGCCAGTCGGAAACCGGCTGCGCGAACGCAATCCCGAGTACGAGCCCGAGCGTCGCCATGCCCATCGTGAACCAGAAGGAGGTCCGGACGACGAGCGTCTTCCGGTCCTCGTGCTCGGAGTCGAAGTAGAAGCGGAAGAACGCGCTCGTGATCCCGAAGCGCAGCACGATCGAGAGCACGGCGGTCAGCGCCACGATCGTCGAGATCTGGCCGAAGCCCTTGGGGCCGAGATACGACGTGTAGAGCGGCAGCAGGAAGACCGCGATCAGCCGGGAGACGATTCCCCCGAGGCCGTAGATCGCCGACTGGCCGCCCAGTCGCTTCAGTTCACGGACGAGCACGACTCACCTACAGCGCAGAGTAGATCGCGAGCAGGCGGTCGGCGATGCCGTCGATGTCGTGCACGCGTTCGACATACGCGCGGCTCGCCGCCCCGATCTCCCGTCGCTCTGTGGGGTTCTCGACGAGGGGGCGGAGCGCCTCGACGAGCGTGTCCTTCGTCGCCGGGACGATCGGGACGCGGATGCCGTAGCCCTCGGCGCTCTGCTCCACGGTCTCGTCGTCGAGGTGGGCGACGACCGGCTTGCCGAGCGCCATCGACTCGAGCGCGAAGACCCCGTGCCAGCCGGCGTTCAGCTGGTCGACGACGATGTCGGCGCGTGCGTAGCGCTCGCGTGCCTCGTCGTGGCGGACGCCCTCGACGATGTCCAGGTCGACCTCGAGGCGCTCGCAGGCCTCGATCACGAAGCGTGTGCCCTTCTTCTCGCGGTTCGAGGGCGCGTGGACGACGAGGGGCCTCGGGTTGTCGGACGGCGGGACCGGCGTGAACTCTCGAAGGTCGAGACCCGGCGGGACGACATGCGCCTCGGGAACCCAGCGAAGTGCCGCGTAGGAGCCGACGATCTCGGCGCCGGCGCGCTTGCCGTCCCGCAGCTCCTCTGGACGCTTGCCGCGGATGTCGGAGCCGAGGTAGTGGAAGACGCATTTCTTCCCGGTCGCGCGCAGGATCGGGAACTGGAGCGACGGCGGCACGAGCGTCAGCCCGAAGTAGAAGTGGAAGACGTCGGTCTTCGGCAGCAGCCGTGCGAGCGCCGCGAACTGAGTCGTGAGCCGCCGCGGGAGTGCGCCCCTGCGGTCGAGCGAGATGTCGGCCTCCGGATGCAGCTTCCCCCGGTTGAACACGACGAGCCTTGCGTCCACGCCCTTCCGCCGCTGAGCCTGCGCGTTCTCCCAGGGAATCCCGGCCACGTTGACGGGCGCATGGGTGACCCGAAGCGGCGTGCCGGTTCGGGACGTGTCCAGGGGACTGTCCCCCGTCATGGCTCGAATGGCCATGTCCAGGGGACTGTCCCCCGGGCATGGCTCGAGCTCAGTTGTCCCATTCGATCTGGTCGAAATAGCGCAGGGCTGTCCGGCCGGGCCGGATCCGAGGTGCGAGGGCCCGGAGCTCCTCGTCCGAGATCTCCCCGATCGCGCGCTTTACTCCGAGGTAGGGAAGGTTCAGGTCGTCCTGGTAGACGATCGTCGAGATGCGGGGATTGATCTCGATCACGTGGTCGCCGACGAGCTGGATGTTGAAGAAGTGCTCGATCCCGAGCTCGGCGACGATCGCGTTTCCGAGCTCCATCAGCTCCGGGTCGGCGAGCGTGACGAAGTACATCGCGAGCCCGGCCCGCATCGCCTCGCGCGTCTTCGGGTGCCCGAGCACGATCTCCTTGCCATTCGCGATCCCGTCGATCGTGCGCTCCGGCCCTGTCGCGAGCTCCATCACGAGCAGGTCTGTCTGGTCGTCGACCGACGCGAGGATCTCGACCGCGTCTTCGAGGAGCATCGAGACCGAGCCCGGCCGCTCGCGGAGAAGCTGGTCGGCGCGGTCGACCGTGGGGTCCAGGATCCGGAACCCGCGTGAGCCCGACGAGAACACGGGCTTGAAGCACACCGGCCGCTCCGGGTAGCCGAGGTCGCGCGCTGCGGCCTCGACCTCGGCGGCGCCCTTCACGCGCCGGAAGTCGGGCGCCGGCAGCCCGAGGCGGCGTAGGAAGGCATAGCTCTCGGCCTTGTCGTTCGAGCGGTGGATCGCGTCGGGAGAGGAGACGAGAACCGCCGCGCCGCCGAGGCGGCCGGCGCCCGCGAGACCTTCGAGGTCGAAGGAAGACTGCGGCAGGATCGCGACGGCGCCCTCGCGCTCTGCAATCTCGGCGATCGCGTCCGGAAACGACGGATCGGAGCCGGCCGGAACGAGGTGGAAGGCGTCGCAGAGGTGGCGCCCGATCGAGCGCTCGCTCAGGTCGGTGCCGACGAGGCGCACCTCGCGCTCGCCGTTCTCGCGCAGCCCGTGCAGGAGAGCGGCCGTGCCGGGCGCGCCTGAGGCGGTGACGACGACCGTGATCGGCTTCACGCGAGATCGATCCTGTCGGCGCGGAGATGTTCGAGCCGGGCCTCGCGGTCGGCGTCGAGAAACGAGCGCATCGTCTGGCCCATCGTCTCGCCGTCGTAGGCCCAGATCTCGGGGTGGGTGAGGAGCTGGAGCCACTCGAGCTCTCCCGCGGCGAGCTGGTCGTGCGGGCAGCCGTGGCGCCAGTGCTGGTTCGAGTCCGAACGGTAGTGGTCGGGATCGAACCAGGGCGCGGTCATCACGTTGACGGCGCCTTCGATCGGCGCGCTCATGTAGGCGGGGTCGGGGTTGTGCCAGGCGATCACCTGCTCGAAGCGATCGTCGAGGTCGATGTTCGGCCACACGGCATGGTGGGCGACGCGGCCGCCGAGCTCGCGGAGGCGCGCGATCGAACGCTCGCCTTCGGCCGAGTCGAGGTTGTAGAAGATCGACCGGGTCATCAGGAACCAGGTCGACCAGGCGCCCGCCTCGGCCTCGACCTCGGCCAGGGCGAGCGCCGCCTCGAGCGAGAGGTCGACATCGTGGCGAAGAATCAGGGCTCCCGGCTCGGGGATCTCGTCGAACCCCGCGAACCGGTAGCCCCCGGTCCTTGCCGCCTCGAGCAGCTCGCGGTAGTGGTCGAGCGAGAACTCGCAGCTCATCGCCGGCCGTCCCGGCCGACCGAACCCGTGTCCCAAAAAGCCGCCCCCCAGACGCAGCCCCACCCAGGGTGGGGAAGCCAACCAGCCACCCTCAACGACAATTCTACGGGCACCCGGCGGCCGTGTCTGTACCAACTCTGGAACGATCTCTCCACAGCAAGGGGCTCCGGGCGCGGCTGCCGAGGTGCGCTTGTGACTTGCAACACAAACCGGTTGGGCGCGGCCGAGGCGGGCGGGCTCGAGCTCGGGATCGCGACGGGCACAGGCATTCCGGGAAGTGTCACACGGCCCCGGCTGCTCACGAGGGGTCGACCGGCTCGACGTCGACGTCGATCAGGCGGGCGGCCGCCTCGGCTCGGTCGAGGGCCTCGAGGTTCGTGTTCGCAACGGCGATCACGTAACCGCGGCGGTCGCCGTCGAGGCGCACGGGCCGGATCACCTCGCCCTCGACGATGTAGGTGTCCGCCTGGACGACCCCCGGGAACGCGAGCACCTTCTCGAGCGAGCCGACCCGCGTGACGCGGCCGGGCGTGAGCGGGCCCGGCGCGGCGGTGAGGAAGCGGATCGCGAGCGGCTGGCGGAACGCCGGCGAGACGAGCGCGTCGGGCAACTCCTCCCCGAGCGCCATCCGCAGCTGGACCTCGACGAGATCCACGCCGACCGCGTGGCGCACGAGGTCGGACATCTGGCCGCCGGGGATCCGTGCGGCGACCTCGACGACGATCACCCTGCCGTCGTCGGCTGCGATCAACTGCGGGAACGCGATCCCGGTCTGGAGCCCGAGGGCGCGCACCGCGCGCGAGGCGATCTGCTCCGACTCGGCGAGCTGGTCGGGATCGATGGTCGGCGGGTACACGTGGATCCAGCCGACCCCGAACCCGACGCCGGGGGGCCTCATCCTGTCGGACAGCGTCAGCGTCGTCGCCTCGCCGCCGCGTGCGATCACGATCCCGTTCATCTCGGTGCCCTCGACGTACTCCTCGAGGATCGCCTCGCGCGTCGGGGAGGCCAAGAGCGCCTCGTGCAAGTGCGCCTCGATCTCCCCGACGGACTCGACGACGAAGATCCCGCGCTGGCCGCCCGAGTCCGCCGGCTTCAGGACGGCCGGGAAGCCGACCTCCTCGGCCGCCCGGTAGCGCTCCGAGAGGATCCGGATCGCCGCGAAGCGCGGCTGGGGCACGCCGTCCTCGGCGAGCCGCCGCCGCATCGCGACCTTGTGCGTCATCAGATGCGCCGTCCCGGTTCCGATCCCCGGGAGGCCGCGCGCCTCCGCGATCGCCGCGACGACCGGGACAGCCCGGTCGGCGGACACCGTCAGCACACCGTCGAACTCCTCGTCCGCGACCGCTGCGAGCACGGCCTCGACGTCCGAGAAGTCGACCACGAACCGTACGTCGGCTTCGGCCAGACCGAGGGCTGCCTCGTTCCGGTCGACCGCGAGCACGCGGAGCCCGAGCTCCTTCGCCCGGAGGATCGCGTTTCGCTGATGGCGCCCCGCGCCGACGAAGAGAACGGTCTTCACAGGTTGCGACCTTAGTCGTCGAGCCGTGCAACGACGGCGTTGTCGGATGGGTGCTGCCCTCGCGCGGCACCGGGCGGCAGCGGGATCACCCCGCCGCCGGCGGAACCGGCCGAAAAGAACGGAGCGATTCGGCCTCCGCGCGCGCCTTTGCCAGGGGATCCATGAGGCTGCACGATAGGGCGCCGTTAGACTCGCCGTCGTGCTTGAAGGAAAACGGATCCTGATCACCGGTGGGGCGGGCTTCATCGCCACCACCCTCGCGCGCGAGCTCGTCGAGAGAAACGAGATCGTCGCCGTCGACAATCTCCACCGCGACGCGCTCTCCGGCACCGACCTCGCGGGCCACCCGAACTTCACGCTCCACCGCGGCGACGTCCTTGACGGCCCGCACCTGAAGGAGCTCGCGAAGGGCGCCACGCACTTCGTGCACTGCGCCGCGATCGCCGGCGTCGAGACCGTCCTCGAGAGCCCCGTCCGGACGATGCGGGTGAACGTGATCGGTACCTACAACGCGCTCGAGGCGGCCCTCTCCACGGCCGACACGCTCGAGCGCTTCGTCGACTTCTCGACGAGCGAGGTCTTCGGCACCCACGCCTACAACGTCAGCGAGGGGCAGGTCTCGACGATCGGCTCGGTCGGCGAGGCGCGCTGGACCTACGCCGTCTCGAAGCTCGCCGGCGAGCACATGGCCCACGCATACCACGACGAGCTTCAACTCCCCACCGTCACCGTTCATCCGTTCAACGTCTTCGGCCCGGGCCAGATCGGCGGAGGCGCGATCCGCGCGTTCATCGAGGCGGCGCTCGCCGGCGAGAACCTGACCGTCCGCGGCGACGGCTCGCAGATTCGCGCATGGTGTTACGTGACCGACATGGTCAGCGGCGTCCTCGCGTGCCTCGAGCGGGACGAGGCCGTCGGCCAGGCCTTCAACATCGGCAACCCGCGCTCGTCGGTCACGATCTACGACCTCGCCCAGCGGATCATCCGGCTCAGCGGCTGTTCGGGCGAGATCGTCTTCGCGCCGCTCGGCTACGTCGACGTCGAGCTCCGCATCCCGAACGTCGCGAAGGCACGTGAGCTCCTCGCCTGGGAGCCGAGCGTCGAGCTCGACGACGGCCTCGCGCGGACGATCGAGTGGTACCGGAGCCGGTAGACGTCGTTCGCCTCGCGCGCCCCGACACGGGCGGCGAGGACATCGCGCTCGTCACCGAGGTGCTCGAGAGCGGGCAGCTGACGATGGGGCCGGTCGTGGCCGAGTTCGAGCAAGAGCTTGCGAAGGCCTGCGGAACGCGCCATGCGCTCGCCGTCTCGTCGGGGACGGCGGCCCTCCATCTCGCCGTCCTCGCCCTCGGGCTCGAGCCCGGAGACGAGGTCGTCGTGCCCGCCTACACCTTCCCGGCGACCGCGAACGTCGTCGCCCTCTCCGGCCTGCGCCCCGTGCTCGTCGACGTCGACCCGGTCACGATGAACATCGATCCGGCGAAGATCGAGATCGGGCCCCGGACGAAGGCCGTGATGCCGGTCCACCTCTTCGGCCGCCCGGCTCGGATGGAGGAGCTACCCGACCTGCTCGTGATCGAGGACGCCGCGGGCGCACTCGGCGCGAAGCACAAGGGGCGCCCCTGCGGCTCCCTCGGACTGATCGCCGGGCAGAGCTTCCATCCCCGCAAGATCGTCACGACCGGCGAGGGCGGCGGGATCACGACCGACGACGACGAGATCGCCTCGGTCGTCGCTCAGCTCCGCAACCACGGCTGGCGCTCGCTCGCCGACGCCGACATGCCCGCCCCCGGGCTCAACTACCGCCTCTCCGACATCCTCTGCGCGGTCGGGCTGCCGCAGCTCCGGCGCCTCGACGGGCTGCTCGCGACCCGGACGAGGATCGCCGCCGGGTACGAGGAGCGGCTGGCCGGCCTCCCGATCACGCTGCCTCGAGCCGACGAGGGCGACGTTCACGGCTGGCAGGCCTACATCGTCCAGGTCGAAAACCGCGACGAGGTGCTCGCGGGCTTTCGCGCTCAGGGGATCGAGGGGCAGATCGGAACATTCGCGCTGACGCACCTGGCCGCCTTCCGCGACCAGGGCACGTTCCCCGGTGCCGACCACGCCTTCCGCACCGGGCTCGCGCTCCCCTTCCACACGAGGCTCACCGAGGCCGAGCAGGACCGGGTCGCCGATGCACTTGACAAGCTTGTGAGTCGTCACTAACTTACCGGGCATGGTTGCTACGGAACGCAAGACGAAGGACGTGCGTCGCGAGGAGATCCTCGATGCGGCCTTGCTGGAGTTCGCCGAGCGCGGACTTCACGGGGCCTCGACCGAGGACATCGCGCGGCGTGCCGGCATCTCGCAGCCCTACGTGTTCCGGCTCTTCGGGACGAAGAAGGAGCTCTTCCGGGCTGTGGCCGCACGGTGCTTCCGCGAGACGCTCGAGATGTTCCAGCGGGCGGCGGAGGGGCTTCGCGGGGAGGAGGCACTCCAGGCGATGGGTCAGGC
This sequence comes from Gaiellaceae bacterium, assembly GCA_036271235.1. GTDB lineage: Bacteria > Actinomycetota > Thermoleophilia > Gaiellales > Gaiellaceae > PALSA-600. The sequence continues at coordinate 36,541 of DATBBA010000075.1, read as the reverse complement.
GTATGCAACGCAACTGCTCACCGACTCGGTGCGGCTGCGGGCCCAGATGCAGGCGTACGCGTCCTGTGACGATCCCGACCTCTGCGAGGTCGTGCGTCAGGGCTTCGGCGATCTCGTCGCCTATGTCGAGCGCGTCTCCGGGGTACCCGAGAAGCAGGTCGCCCGGTTCTTCGCGAACGGGATGCTGATGAACGTGTTCGCCTCGATGGGGCAGTTCGGAGACGGTGCAGAGCCCTGGGCGCAGAGGTTGCTCGAGGGATGTCTCTCGAAGGACTGCTGAGTTCTCTTTTTTCAGTCGGAGGTTAGTGATGAGTCACAAAATCAAGAGCAATCACACGCTGATCTGGGCCTTCGTGCTCACGTCGTTCGCGGGCTTCATGGTCACGCTCGACAACCTCGTCGTGACGACCGCATTGCCGGTCATCCGTCACGATCTCGGTGCGGGTCTCTCCGGCCTCGAATGGACGGTCAACGCCTACACCCTCACCTTCGCGGTGCTGCTCCTGACGGGCGCCGCACTCGGCGACCGCTTCGGCCGCCGGCGCATGCTCGCGATCGGGCTCGCGATCTTCACCGTGTCGTCTGCGGCGGCCGCGCTCGCACCGTCGATCCTCGCGCTCGACGTCGCCCGGGCGTTCCAGGGAATCGGCGGCGCGATCGTGATGCCGCTGACGCTGACGATCCTCTCGGCGGCGGTTCCGGCCGAGCGCCGCGGCCTCGCACTCGGCGCCTGGGGCGGGATCACCGGCCTCGCGGTCGCGTTCGGCCCGCTCGTCGGCGGTGCGGTTGTCTCGGGGATCTCGTGGCACTGGATCTTCTGGCTGAACGTGCCGATCGGCCTCGTCCTGATCCCGCTCGTCCTGCTCCGCCTCGACGAGAGCCACGGCCCGTTCGACCGGCTGGACATTCCCGGGCTCGTGCTCGCGGGGATCGGCCTGCTCGGAATCGTGTGGGGGCTCGTTCGTGGAAACGCGCTCGGATGGGGCTCGCCGGCGATCCTCGCGGCGATCTTCGGAGGGATCGCGGTGATGGCGCTGTTCGTCCTCTGGGAGCTTCGCGCCCCCGCGCCGATGCTGCCGATGCGCTTCTTCAAGAACAGGGCCTTCGCCCTCTCGAACCTCGCGTCGCTCTTCTTCTCGTTCGGGATGTTCGGCTCGATCTTCCTGCTCGCGCAGTTCTTCCAGACGGTGCAGGGCTACTCGCCGCTCGCATCGGGCGTCCGGATCCTCCCGTGGACGGCGATGCCGATGCTCGTCGCGCCGATCGCCGGGGCGATGTCGGACAGGGTCGGCGGCCACCGGCTGATGGCGGCCGGGCTCGCGCTCCAGGCGATCGGGCTCGCGTGGATCGCAGCGATCTCGACGGCGACGATGCCCTACAGCAACATCGTGCTTCCGTTCATCGTCTCCGGGACGGGCATGGCGCTCTTCTTCGCGCCCGTCGCGAACGTCGTCCTCTCGACCGTCCGCCCGATCGAGCAGGGACAGGCCTCCGGGGCGAACAACGCGATCCGCGAGCTCGGAGGCGTGCTCGGCGTCGCGGTGCTGGCGTCGATCTTCGCCCGGGCGGGCGGCTACAGCACGCCGGAGACGTTCGTGCAGGGAACGAGCAACGCCGTCTACGTCGGCGCCGCGGTCGTTGCGCTCGGCGCAGTCGCAGCGTTCTTCATCCGTCGCGGTCGCCGCAGCGAGGTGGCCTCGCTCGAGCGGGCTCCCGAGCTGGAAGCCGCGGTCTAGAACGATCCGGTCAGGGCCGGGAGACGGGGCGCGCCGGGGCCCTGTCTCCCGGCGGCCGCGGCTTCAGCTGGATCGACGCCTCGATCGGCGCACTCGCGATGCTCGCAACCGGCCTGCTCCTGCCCGCCGGTTTCGTCCTTCGCCGGGGCACGGGCTTCCCGCCGCTCGGCTTTCGCCGAGCACGCCTGAAAACGCCCGGTGGCTCGCGGCGGCGCGGGGTGTTTGCCCGCGCCGTCGCCATGGTCCGCGCCGGCTCCCGCGCTGTGTGACGACGGGCACACAACCCGTGTAACCCGGCGCAACGACGCGACTTTCGCCCCCGCATACCGTCGGTGCATCGACCAACCGCCGCAGCCCAGGAGGCACAAGATGACCAAGTCGCATTCGATCCGCATCCTTTTCGCTTCACTCGTCGCAGCCGTCTGCTTCGCTCCCTCGGCACTCGCCGGCTGGCACGATCCGGTCGGCTCGCCCGAGGCGGCGAACGCCCACTACTCGGTCGCGTCGCACCGGACCTCGACGCATCTGACGAAGGCAGAAGCGATCGCCCGCCTCGCCGCCCAGACGAAGGTGCGGGATGCGCAGTATCGGTTCCGCCGGGTTCCCGCCGCCCAGCGCTGACAGCGCGAGCACGGTTTCCCTCGATGGCGCGGGAGGTTTCCGCGCCATCGCCATGGTCCGCCGTCGCCCCCGGCAGCGACAATGGAATCGTGGCCGCGAATCCACCCGACCGTGTGCGCTGCCTGCTCGTACTGGGAGCGGGGCCCGCTCAGCTCGGCTTGCTCGAGGCGGCGCGTGCCCACGGGATCTGGACGGCCGTCTGCGACAGGGACCCGGCGGCTCCGGGATTCGCGTTTGCCGGCCGCCGGTGCATCGTCTCGATCGAGGACGAGACAGCGATCGAGCGGCTGGCCTCGGCGCTTCCGCTCGACGGCCTGATCGCGCCCGGAACCGACGAATCCGTGGCCGTCGCCGCCCGGGTGGCGGAGAAGCTCGGGCTCACCCACCCGGTCTCCCCGCAGACGGCGATCCTTGCCACGAGCAAGTCGCGGCAGCGTGCCGCACTCGAGGCCGCGGGCATCCCACAGCCTCGCTGGCAGCTCGTGTCGGACGAGGACGAGATCGAGCTGCCGCTTCCGCTCGTCGTGAAGCCGGCCGATCGCACCCGGGGCCGGGGTCTGTCGGTCGTCTCCCATAGCTCGGAGCTCCCGGCTGCACTCGCAGCAGCGCGCGCGGCGTCCCGTACGGCGGCGATCGTCGAGGAGTACGTCGGCGGCGACGAGGTGACCGTCACGGGCTTCTCGGCCGCGGGCGAGTTCCTGCCGCTCGCCGTGATCGATCGCAGCCCGGCCCCGGAGCCCGCATTCGGCGTGCCGCTCGCACAGAGCTGGCCTTCACCGCACGCTGCCGCGGCGGCCGAGGTGGCGCGCCGCGCCGTCGAGGCGCTCGGAATCGAGAACGGGCCCTCCTTCACGCAGCTTCGCCTGAGCCGCGGCGGCCCCGAGGTGATCGAGGTCGCAGCGAGGGTCGTGGGCGGCCACGACGCCGAGCTCGTCGAGCTCGTCACCGGGATCGACCTGAACGCGCTGGCGCTCGCCGCTGCGCTCGGCCGCCCCGTCACACCCGGCGAGGTTGCCGGTGCATTCCGGCCGTCGGTCGCGGCCGCCGCCACGCGCTTCCTCGTCGCCCCGAACGGCCGGCTCGAGTCGGTCGAGGTGCCCGAGGGCCAGAAGGGTGTCGTCTCGACCCGGCTCTACCGCGGCCGCGGCCACCTCTTCGGGCCGCTCCGGCGTTCGTCCGACCGGGCGGGTGCCGTGCTTGCGGTTGGGTCCACGCCGGACGAAGCCCTTGCCCGGGCCGACGCCGCGGCCGAGCGCATACGCTTCCTGACGGCCGACGCGCCTGCCCTACCGGACGGCAGCCTCCGGCAGGTCGTCGCTCATTCCGATGTCGCGAGCACGAGTGCCAGATGAAGAATCTCCTCCGAACGTAGGCCTCGCAGCCTTGCGTCGGCGGCTGAGCCCGAAGAACCGCTCGGTTCGCGTTGCCGGCACCGTCCTCGTCACCGGGCTCGCAGGCGCCTACATCGTCTCGAAGATCGACCTCGGCCAGACGGCGCACACGATGGCCGACGCGAGCATCCCGTGGCTCGCCCTCTCCGCGTTCCTCACCGTGATCACGGTGCCGCCGCAGGCCTATCGCTGGAAGCTCCTGCTGCGCGCCCGCGGCGTCGGGGACTCCCTCATCTGGCTCACGCGGGCCTACTTCGTCTCCTACGCCGTCGGCCAGGTGCTTCCGACCGGTGTCGGCGGGGACGCCTCGCGGATCTACGAGACGACGCGGCGCCATCCGGGCGACGGCTCGCCGATCGCGGGCTCGGTCGTGCTCGAGCGGGCGATCGGCGGGGCCGTGACGCTCGTGCTCGTCGCCCTCGGCTTCCTGCTCGCGATCGGCCACTACCCGGTCGGGCCGTACCTCTGGATCGAGGCGCTGTTCGTGGTCGGCACGATCGCCGCCGGCTTCGTCGTCTTCTCGGCCCGGCTGCGCCGCCACCTTCGCCGCGCGGTGCCCCTCCTTCGCCGCGCCCGGATCGAGAAGGTCGTGCGCGCGGTGTACGAGGGCATCCACGGCTTCCGGCACCACTCGGGCACGCTCTTCGCCGTCGCCGGCATCACGACGCTCGCGCAGCTCTGCCGGATCGCCGCGATCTGGGCCGGCGGCCGGGCGGTCGGCGTCGACCTCTCGCTGCGCCCCTACGTCGTCCTCGGCCCGCTGCTCTTCCTCGTGATGCTCGTGCCCTTCACGGTCAACGGGCTCGGGGTCCGCGAGGCGTTCTTCGTGAGCTTCCTGACCCGCATCGGCGTCGATTCGGATGCCGCATTCGCGACCGGATTCATCTTCTTCCTGATGACGCTCCTGCTGGCGCTGCCGGGGCTCGTCGTGATCCTGTGGGAGGGCGCCCGGCGGGCTCCGGTTCCGGTCGCGGATGGCTGACGACGTCTCGGTCGTCGTCGTGACGTTCAACGCGGCCGGGCACATCGAACGCTGCCTCGCCTCGGTGGCGGGGCACGAGACGATCGTCGTCGACAACGGCTCGACGGACGGCACGCCGGGACTCGTTCGCGAGCGCTTCCCTGACGTCACGGTGATCGAGCAGGACAACCGCGGGATGGGCGCCGGCAACAACACGGGTATCGGCGCGGGCGGCGGACGGTATGCGTTCCTGCTCAACTCCGACGCGTGGGTCGAGCCCGGCGGGCTCGAGCGGCTCGTCGAGTTCGCGGACGCGCACCCGCGGGCGGCCGTGGTGGGGCCCCGGCTCCGCAACCCCGACGGGACGCTCCAGCGCTCGGTCCGGGGCGACCCGACGCTCTGGCGGCTCGCGACGGAATATCTCTTCCTGCGGAAGCTCGGACCGAGGACCGACGCCATGAACGCCTTCTACGGCGGAGGATTCCCCCACGACCTGCCGCGTCTCGTCGAGTCGCTTCAGGGTGCCGCGCTGTTCGTGCGGCGCGAGGCGATCGAGGAGGTCGGGCTCTTCGACGAGAGCTTCTTCATGTTCAGCGAGGAGACCGACTGGCTCGTGCGCTTCCGGGAGGCAGGCTGGGAGGTGTGGTTCACGCCCGTGGCGGAGGTCGTCCACCTCGGCGGCGCCTCCCATGGAGGACGTCTCTACACGGAGAACCTCCGTGGGATCCTGCGCTACTTCGACAAGCACAAAGGGCCCCGAGAGGCGGCGCGGGCGCGGGTGCTTCTGCTCTGGTCGCTGCGGGCCCGAGCGCTCGTCTTTCGTGGCGAGCGCGGCACGGTCTACCGCAACGGCGCGGCCTTTCTGGCCTCCGGTGACGTCGAGGCGCTGCTCGAGCCTGGATCCGATCGAGGGTAACGCGTGATCTCGGAGTACATCCGGCTCGCGTTCGCGACGGGGGTCGTGCTGCTTCCCGGCTACCTGGTCGCGTGGGCGCTCGGGCAGCGGGGCGTCTCGCCCGGCTTCGTCTGGGCGTTCGGCTGCCTGTTCCTGGCGTGGGCGGCGGTGTTCGTCGTGCACGGGACGATCTCGCTGGCGGTCTCGATCATGACCGTGATCGGGCTCGTTGCCGCGCTCGTCGGGGCCTCTCGCCGGGTCCAGCGCCGCCGGCTCGCGGCCGACGATCCGGAGCCGCTCGGCTGGGCTCGAACCGTGGTCTTCGTCGTCGGCACCGCACTCGGGATCGCGCTCTGGCAGGTCGAGGGTGCGGTTGTCGGAGACGCGCTCTTCCACGAAGGCCGTGTCCGGAAGCTGCTCGACCTCTCGCACCTTCATCTCCGCTCGGTGGACGAGCTCGCCCACGGCGGTCTCCATCCCGGCTACGCCTTTCCGCTCTGGCACGGGTTCCTCGCGCTCGTTGCGAAGCTCTCGGGCCTCGACCCGTCCGTCGTGGTCCATCGCGAGGCCTCGGTGCTCGTTCCGATCGCCTGCCTCGTCGCCTGGGAGGCGGGTGTCGCAGTCTTCCGTTCCGCCGCAGGCGGCTTCGGCGTGGTGGCCGCCTCGCTCGGGATCTTCTGCTTCGCGGCGGGAAACGGCGGCTCGTACGTATCGCTTGCGTTGCCCGCCACCTCGTCGCGCCAGCTGATGGTGCCGGCCGCCTTCGCCCTCTACTTCACCTACGCGGAATCGGGGAGGCGCGTCGACCTGGCCACCGTCTCGGTCGCATTCGGCGCTCTGGCGCTCGTACACCCGACCTACGCGCTCTTCGCACTGATCCCGCTCGGCGCCTACGCGCTCGTGCGCTGGCCCGAATGGCGGCGGTCGTGGACGGCGATCGCTGCCGCGCTCGTCCCCGTCGGGCTCACCGTGCTCTGGCTGAAGCCGGTCGTCGACGAGACGCTCTCCGTCAACCCGTCGGCGAGTACCCAGAGCCAGACGCTCGCCCACTACGGAAACGAGCTCGTCGTGAAGTCGGTGCATCACTTCCGGCTCGCGGCAGAGGTGCCCGGCCGCACCGGCGCGGTCGCCGTTGCCGCGCTTGCGATGGTGCCCCTCGCCGGGTTCGCCGCGCGGCGGCGCTGGGGCGCGCTGGTCCTCGGCGGCGCGGTCGCCGTCCTGGCGCTGATGCTCGTCCCCGAGCTGTTCGTCCGCTTCTCGAACGCCGTCTCGCTCTCGCAGTCGCGCCGGGCCGCAGGGTTCGTGCCGCTGACCTTCGCGTTTGCCGGGGGACTGGCGCTCCTGACCCGCCGGTGGTTCCTGCTGCCGTTCGCCTTCGTCGCCGGGCTTCTGCTGCAGCGCCGGTGGCCCGGCGACTTCGCCTACGGGCTCCGTCACGGCGGCCCGGGTGCGATCACCTGGTGGGCACTCGGTGGCGGCGCAGTGGCGCTCGTGCTCGGCCTGATCTTCGCCCGGGACCGGCCGAGGGAGAAGTGGAGGCTCGGAGCGATCGCCGCGGTGCTCTTCGTCCTCCCTGTCGCCTGGCACGGGTTCTCGCACTGGAGCCCGCTCAACCCGACCGACAGGACGGCGCTCTCGCCGGCTCTGCTCGCTCGGTTGAAGACGCTGCCGAAGGGCTCCGTCGTGATCGCCTCCCTGCCCGACAGCTACGAGATCGCGGCCGTGGCTCCGGTCTATGTCGTCGGAGCTCCGGTCGCCCACGTGGCGAATACGAAGGCCAACGACCCGGCGCTCCGGGCGAAGCAGGTGGCGCACTGGGTCGCGACCGGCGACCCCGCGATCCCGCGCATGTACGGTGCCACCTGGGCCGTGAAGGGCGGCAAACTCATCCGGTTGAGCCAGTGAGGTTGAGCCCGTGAAGGTGCTGCTCGTCACGCTGTACTTCCCGCCCGCCGGCGGCGGCGGTGTCCAGCGGCCCCTGAAGTTCGCGACGCACCTGCCGGAGCTCGGGATCGAGACGCACGTGCTGGCTCCCGACGATCCGAAGTGGATCCACCGCGACGACGATTTGCCGCCGCCCACCCTCGCCTGGGTGCACCGCGTGCGCTTCATCGGGCCCCAGGGCAGGAAGCCCGCCGAGGAGCTGCACGGGACGATGGGGCTCGAGCGCTACGTCCGCCAGGCCTCGCTCTTCAGCCGCCGGCTGCTGCTGCCCGACGAGAACGTGAGCTACAACCTCACCGCGATTCCGGCGGCGATCCGGATCGTCCGCGAGGAAGGGATCGACGTCGTGATCACGACCTCGCCGCCGCCGTCCGTCCACTTCATCGGGGCCGCGGTGAAGCGCGCGACCGGCGCGCGGTGGGTGGCTGACCTGCGCGACTCCGTGGTGGCCCACCCCCACCGGGACGCGCAGCGCCTTGCGGTGCGCGTCAAGGAGACGGGTGTCCAGGCCGTCGCCTCGCTCGTGGCGCGGAACGCCGACGCGATCGTGGCGGTCTCCGACGCGATCGCCGAGGAGATGCGCGCCCGCAATCCACGGGGGCCGGTGGTCACGATCGCGAACGGCTCGGACTTCGCGGACTTCGCGCCGTTCGAGTACGAGCGGGGCGACACCTTCCGGATCACGCATGCCGGGTCGTTCTTCGGCAAGCGCGACCCCAGGCCGTTCCTCACCGCGCTCTCGCGGGTCGACGGCGTCCTCGCACGGTTCGTCGGCGACTTCAGGTCGGCGGATCGCGAGTGGGCTACCGGCATCATGGATCGGATGGAGTTGATCCCCTACGCGACGCATCGCCGGGCGCTCGAGCTCCAGCGCGACTCCGAGGCGCTCCTGCTCCTGATTCCGGAGGCAGGCGGACGGGGGCGCGGCGTGCTCTCGGGGAAGGTGTTCGAGTACCTCGCGGCCGAGCGGCCGATCCTCGCGGTCGTGCCGCCCGACGGCGCCGCGGCCGACCTGATCCGCGCCACGGGCGCCGGCGTCGTGGTCGCCCCCGACGACATCGACGGGATGGCGCGCGAGCTCGCGGCGATGCGCGACCGCTGGCGCGAGGGGACGCTCGAGCCCGTCGACCTCGACGACGAGTGGCGCACGAAGCTCGATCGCCGCACGCGCGTGCAGGAACTGGCGGAGCTTCTCGAATCGCTCGAGGTGAAGTCATGAGCTCGCCTCCGCGGACACCATCGGTGCCAGGCACCGGTTGTGACACCGGGCCCCGGGGGAGGCGCTCGTGAGGAAGGTCGCGAGCTTCTTCTTCCTGGCGACGATCTTCTGCTGCACCTTCGAGAAGGTGCACTGGGCTTTCGGTTCGGCGCTCGCGCTCTCGGACGTCCTCGCGATCGGCTTCATCGTCGCCTTCGCCGCGATCTCGCGGCCGACGCTTCCGCGCACGAGCGCCGTGCTGCTCCTGTTCGGGCTCGTGTTCGCGATCGTCTACCTGCTCGGCTTCTACAACCTCGACACCGCCGCAGGGTTCTCCCAGTTCATCAAGGGCTTCGTGAAGTTCGGGATCCACTTCACCTTCCTCGCGCTCGGAGTGGCCTGGCTGCAGCGGCGTGGGATCGCGTACTACTGGCGAACGCTGACGTGGTTCGTCGGCGGCATCGCGGTGAACGCTGCCTACGGCGTGGCGCAGCTCGTGACCGCGCAGGCCGGCGTGAACCTCGACTCGCTGCTGATCTCGCCGCTGACCGGCGGGGCGAGCCAGATCAACATCTACGGTGCGATCAACGGCTCGTCGGTGTACCGGCCGAACGCGCTGACCGGCGACCCGAACCACCTCGGGATCATGTTGATCGTCCCGCTCCTCGTGCTCTTGCCGATGTACCTCAGGCTCGAGGCCGGCCATCACCTGAAGCGGAGGCTCGGGGCGCTGATCGGGTTCATGCTGATCGTCGAGATCGCGACCCTCTCCCGCAGCGGGCTGCTCGGGCTCGGGGTCGGGGCGCTGATCCTGCTCCTGCCTTACCGTCACTACCTCCGGTCGCGCGCGCTGATCGCCCCCGTCGTCGGCGCGCTGGCGGTGCTCGGGATCGTGATCGTGACGCGCTTCCACTTCTTCCTGGTCGTGATCCGCTCCCGGATCCAGACCGGTCGGGCCTCGCAGTCGGCGCACTTCCAGGTCTACAGCTTCGTCCCGAAGATCCTGCACTCGCACCCGCTGCTCGGGCTCGGGCTGAACAACTTCTCGATCTACTACCAGCAGGTCACCGGCAAGACGAACTGGGGCCCGCACTCCTTCTACGTGTCGCTGATCGTCGAGACCGGGCTCGTCGGCACCGCGCTCTTCGCGCTGTTCCTCGTGTGGGTGTTCGTACGGCTCGCCGTCGCCCGTCAGGTCGGGAACGCGCTCGCGCGAGCAGGCGACCCGATCTCCGCCCGCGTGCGCCCGCTCGCGTGGGGCTGGACGGCGGCGCTCGCCGGAACGCTTGCGGCGAACTTCTTCTACCTGACGATGCAGTTCTATTACGTCTACGTCTTCATGGCGCTCGCCCTGGCGGTACCGCTCGTCTTCGGGCAACCGGAGCCGGCGCGACGTGCCGCTCGCGCCGCACCCGCGCTGACGGCGGCGCGGCCCGCGACCATCTGAGTTGCGGGTCTGCGTCCTCACGACGTCGTACCCCAGGTCGCCCGGCGACGTTGCCGGGGTCTTCGTGGCGGATGGCGTCCGGGAGCTTCGAGCAACAGGGGTCGACGTGGTCGTCGTGAGCCCGGCCGACTTCCGCCATTTCGGGATCGCGTACGGCGACGGCATCGTGCAGAACCTGCGCGCGAGGCCCTGGCTTGCCGCCTTCATCCCCGCCTTCCTCGTCTCGTTCGCCCTCGCAGCTCGCCGGGCCGCTCGCGGCGCCGACATCGTGCACGCGCACTGGATCGTCTCCGGGCTCGCGGCGCTCGCGACCCGGAGGCCGTTCGTGCTCCAGGTCTGGGGCACCGACGTGGAGCTCGCCAATCGAGCTCCGCGGCTCGTCCGTCCGCTCGTCCGAAAGGCCCGCCTCGTGCTCGCCGGCTCGTCGTTTCTCGGCAGTGCCGCCGACCGGCTCGGCGCGCGCGAGGTCAGGCTCGTTCCGAACGGTGTCGACCTACCGGTCGACGTCGGGAAGCCGGAGCTGCCGCCGCACGTGCTCTTCGTCGGGCGTCTGAGCGAGGAGAAGGGAATCCTCGAGTTCCTCGATGCGACGGAGGGCTTGCCGCGTGTGGTCGTCGGCGACGGGCCGCTGCGCGACCGTGTCGGAGAGGCCGTCGGATTCGTCCCGCACGACCGGATCGGACCGTACTTCGAGCGGGCCTCGGTCGTCTGCATGCCTTCGCGCCGTGAGGGCTACGGCATTGCGGCGCGCGAGGCGATGGCCTACGGTCGTCCGGTCTGCGCAACGGCCGTCGGCGGGCTCGCCGATGCGGTGAGCGACGGAGAGACGGGGGTTCTCGTGCCGAGCCGTGATCCCGCGGCGCTGCGCTCGGCCCTGGAGGGCCTCCTCGCGGATCCCGAGCTGCGGGCAAGGCTTGGCGCAGCTGCCCGCGCCCGGGTGCAGGCGAGCTTCTCCTGGACCGTGTACACCGATGCGATCCGCAGCGCCTACGACTCCGTGCTCGAGCTGACGCCTCAGCGCGCGGGTGGGAGAGATCCCGAGTCGTGAGCTCGGCTCGTCGACCTGCGTTCGCTCGCGGGGAATCGGTCGTCTCCGGCGCGATCTCGAAGTGAAAACACCTGCCCAGGCTGCACGATGGCTGGCTCGTCGGGGCGCGCCGGGCGCGAAGCTCACGTTTCCCCTCGGCGAGTGTGGCCGCCTCGGCAACCAGCTCCATCAGATCGCCGCCACGATCGGCATCGCCTGGGATCTGAGCTCGCAGGCCGTCTTCTCGAGACACTGGCCCTACCGGCGCTTCTACTCGCTACCCGACGCGCTCTTCGGCAACGCGTTCATGGTGGCCCGCAGCCGCGATTCATGGAAGCTGGCCGTCGGCATCGACGAGACGATCCGGGCCTATCTCCAGGAACCGGCGCTCTGGCGCCCGTATCGGGAGACGATCCAATCCTGGCTGCAGCCGTCCACGCTCGCTCTCGAGGCCGTATCGGCAAGGCACCGGAAGCTCCTCGACTTGCCGAGCAAGGCCGCGATCCACGTTCGCCGCGGGGACTATGTCGCCAGTACGAACCACGTGGTGCTGCCGCTCTCCTACTACGAGCAGGCGGCGGAGATCGTGATCGCGGCCGATCCGTCCACCGCGTTTCTCGTGTTCTCAGACGACATCGACTGGTGTCGCCGCAACCTCCGGATTCCTGGCGTGTATTTCGTCGAGGGAAACCCTGATTGGCTCGACATGGCATTGATGTCGCGCTGCGACCATCACATCTGCGCGAACTCGACGTTCTCGTGGTGGGGCGCGTTCCTCTCGTCCGATCCGAGCCCGATCGTGCCGAGGCCGTGGCCCGTCGAGATGCTCCAGCCCGAGGGCTGGCTGGAGCTTCCGGTCGAAGGATGACCGTTCGCTCGGGCCCGACCCGGCACGCGACTACTGGGGCGCGGTGGCGATCGAGTCTCTGGTCGTCTCACCGGTCGCCGAGGCGTCGCGGCGCACGAGGTAGTTCCCGAGCACGAGCAGGTCGATCCGGGTCTTCGTGAACGTCTCGATCGCCTGCTCGGGGCTCATCACGATCGGCTCGCTCTCGTTGAACGAGGTGTTCAGCAGGATCGGCACGCCGGTCCGCGCCTCGAACTCGCGCAGCAGCCGGTAGTACCGCGGGCTTGCATCCTCCTCGACCGTCTGGAGGCGGCCGGTGCCGTCGACGTGGACGATCGCGGGCACGAGCTCGCGCTTCTCCTGCAGCACGCCGTAGACGAGCACCATGTACGGCGAGCTGTAGTCCTGGTCGAACCAGTCGCCCACCGTCTCCGCCGGCAGCGACGGTGCGAACGGGCGGAACGGCTCGCGATGCTTCACGCGCGCGTTCAGGATGTCCTTCATCTCGGCCTTGCGCGGGTCGGCGAGGATCGAGCGGTGCCCGAGCGCGCGCGGGCCGAGCTCCATCCTCCCCTGGAACCAGCCGACGACGTCTCCCGCTGCGAGGTGCTCGGCGACCCGTGGGAAGAGCTCGGCGTCCTCGAGCCGCTCGCCGGTGAGTCCCGCGGCCTCGAGCGCCGCCGAGATCTCCGCCTCGTCGTAGGCGGGGCCCGTATAGGCATGGCGCATCGCGAAGCTCCGCGGCCGGCCGAGCGTCTCGTGCCAGACGTGGAAGGCGGCGCCGACGGCTGTGCCGGAGTCGCCCGCAGCGGGCTGCACCCAGAGCTCCTCGAACGGCGTCTCGGGGCGGATCCGGCCGTTGGCGACGGCGTTCAGGGCGACACCGCCCGCGAGGCAGAGGTTGCGTGAGCCGGAGCTCGCGGCGAGAGACTTCGTAACGTGCAACACAAGCTCTTCCAGCCGGGCCTGCAGCGAGGCGGCTGCGTCGATGTGGCGGCTCGAGAGCTCTTCGCCCGGACGGCGCGCGGGGCCGAGCTCCGTGTCGAGTCGCGCGGAGAAGACCGGCCCGACGGTCGGCGAGCCTTCGCCCCAGGTCATCTCGACGCCCTTCGTGTGGTGCGTGAAGTACTCGAGGGCGAGCCGGAAGGTGCCGCCGTCGGCGCGCGCGATCCGGCGCATCGCGGGCAGGTAGCGCTCGGGGTCGCCGTAGGGCGCGAGCCCCATCACCTTCCCCTCGTCGCCGTAGTGCGGGAAGCCGAGCCACTGGGTGATCGCCGTGTAGAAGAGCCCGAGCGAGTGGGGGAAGAGCACACGACCCGTCACCTCGAGCTGGGAGCCGCGACCCCGTGCGGTCATGCACGAGGCGAAGTCGCCGAACCCGTCGAGGGAAAGGACGGCCGCCTCGTCGAAGGGCGAGACGTAGTAGGCGCTCGCGATATGCGCGCGGTGGTGCTCGACGGCGTGGACCTTCGCCGTCAGCGAGGGCTCGGACACCTCGAGCGCGGCGGCGAGCGCTGCCCTGATCCCCGAGCCGCCGACCCGTGCGGCATTCCGGGCGCGGGAGCGCGCGAACGACAGGCTCGGCGGGCGTGTCGCGAGCCGGCGGAGCTTCGCCGGCAGGTTCGCGCGCGGGTCGCGCCCGATCGCGACGTGATCGAGCTGGCGCGGGTCGAGCCCTGCGTCCTCGAGGCACCAGCGTGCCGCGAGGGCGGGGAACCCGGCGCAGTGCTTCACACGGTTGAAGCGCTCCTCCTCGGCCGCGCAGACGAGCTCGCCGTCGATCACCAGGGCCGCCGCCGCATCCCCGTGATACGCGTTGATCCCGAGGATCGCCGTCACGGCAGGATGGTACGCGCCGCTGCCCGCCCGTTCGGCGACAAGGCCCCGTCGAGTGCGAGGACGCGCCGGTAGAGCTCCACATAGGCGCGCGTCTCGGCTTCGGGCGAGAAGTCGGCGAGGATGCGGCGTCTGCCCGCCTCGCCGAGGCGCGTTCCGAGCTCGCGGTCGTTCCAGAGGCGGGCGAGCGCGGAGGCCAGGGCCGCTGGATCCCGGGGCGGCGAGACGAAGCCCTCGACGCCGTCGGTCACAGCCTCCGTCGTCCCGCCGACGTCGGTCACGACGACCGGCAGCCCGCAGGCCATCGCCTCGAGGACGCTGTTCGGAATGCCTTCCGAGAGGCTCGGGTGAAGGAGGACGTCGCTCGCGTGCATCCGCGCCCGCACCTCGTCGTGGGGGAGCTCGCCGAGCAGCTCGACGTGCCCCTCGAGCCCGAGCTCGCGGATCAGGTAGAGGAGCTTCGGGCGGTCGCTCGGCTTTGCCGGGTCTCCCGGTAGCGGCTCGGCGCCGGCGATCTCGTACCGCACCGGAATGCCTCCTCCGGCGACCAGGCCGATCGCTCTGATCGCGTCCTCGAAGTTCTTGATCCAGTGCAGCGTTCCGACGCTGAATACACGCAGGAACGGGGCCGGCTCGTGTGGCCGGGGCGCGAAGAGGGTCGCGTCGACGCCTGACCGGATCACGACCGCCTTCGCCGGGTCGAGCCCGAGGCCCACGGCCTCGTCCCGGATCGCGTCGCAGACGCAGTGCACCGCCGCCGCTTTCGCGAAGGCCTGGTCATACCCGGCGGAGATCTGCTCGAGCCCGACGTGGGGGTGGACGTTCACGCCGGAGCCGCGGCAGCTCATCACGAACGGGCGCCCGAGCGTCTCGGGCAGGCCGAGGTAGCGCACGGCCTGCGACTCCCATTCGAAGTGCAGAACGTCGGGCTCGGCAAGCGCGAGGGGCAGGACGTTTCGCAGCCGCTGGAGCGGCCTCGTCGTGCGGACGAGCCCGGCAAGGAGCCGCCGGTCGCGCGCCCCGAGTGCGAGCGCGTCGCGGGCGGTTCGCGAGATCGAGACCACCCGCCGTTCGCCGGGCGAGCCGAGGCGGATCAGGTCGACCCCGGGGACGCGAACGCGCCAGTCCTCGCCCGCCGCGAAGGTCGACGCCACGGTGGCCTGCACGCCGTGTTGCGCAAGCCCCGCGAGCTTCCGCTGGATGAACGTCTCGGGAGGCCAGCGCAGCCCCACCTCGAGGAGCCGGACTATGCCGCGATACCCCAGGCACGGGTCAGCTCTTCGACCTGGGCCTCGGCGTTGTAGGTCTCGACCGCGAGCTGCCGCGCCCGCACGCGGCAGCTCTGGAGGAGCTGCGGATCCTCGGCCAGCTGCCGGATCGCACGGCCCATCGCGGCGGTGTCGCCGGCCGGGTAGGTGAGCCCGACCTGCTCCCGCTCGACGAACCCGCCCACGATCGGCAGGTCGGGTGCGACCACCGCGAGCCCGGCCATCATGTACTCGAAGAGCTTGTTCGGCAGCACGAGCTCGTCGTTCGGGGTGATCGGCCTGTTGATGATCAACCCGATGTCGAACCCGGCCATCTCCTCGACGAGCCTGTCCGCCCGGACCGGCGGCGCGAGCTCCACCCGCTCGCCGAGCCCGTCGGCGGCGATTCGCCTGCGGAGCGCATCGAGGTCGGCGCCGACGACGCGGATCGTGATGCCGGCCTCACCGGCGTGCGGTGCCGCGTCGAGGAGATCGTCGACCCGGCGGCCGGGACCGTTGGCAGCCTGGTAGATCGCTCTGACCCTCTGCCCGTCGCCGTGTGGTTCGACGTCGGCGACCACGGGCGGGCAGTTCATCACCAGATGGGGCGGCTGCGTGAGCCGGTGTGTCTCCTCGAGCGAGGCGGCGTACGCGGCGTTGACCGTGATCACGGCATCGCTGCGCCGGGCGAGCCGGCCCTCGACGCGTCGGACGACGGCGCAGTAAAGGCGTGGCGGATCGGGCTCCTGGAGGGTGTAGAGCTCGTGCGAGTCATAGACGAGCCGCGCGTTCCAGCGGCGCGCGAGGATCGCGCCGGCGGGCAGCGTGTCGAAGTCGTTCGTGTGGACGATGTCGCAGGCCGCGACCGCCGAGGCCGCGCGGACATACCGTCCGGTCAGCCATGCGTGGCGCCAGAGCCGGTAGACCCCGCGGAGCTCGCGCGCGACCTTCGAGGAGCGCGCGACGCGGGTCACTCCGGCCGCGCGCGCACGCTGCTCGAGATGCATCGCGGGCACCCGGAGCACCTCGATCCCGCCGATTCCGGGCCCGTCCGAGATGCAGAGGCCCTGCACGGCGAGGCCATGCCTGGCCGCCTCCTCGGCGGTCCGGCGCGCTCGGGGGTCCTCTGTCAGTTCCGCCGCAGTCACGATCAGGATCCGCCCCGAGCGCGAAGCTGAGCCCATCGCGCTTGCCATTCACGGGTGATCGTAACCGCGAGCATGGCTCCGGGCTGAGTCCTCGTCGAGGAACCCAATCGCCCACAGCTCGACGCTCAGCGCCCGCCAGAGCTCCCGGCCGCCCTCGACCTCGCCGCGGCGATGCCGTTCGAGCCGCTCGAGGGCCGCGGCCGTATCGACGAAGCCCCGCTCACGCGCGGCCCGCGAGGACAGCACATCGGCTGCAAGCTCACCGAGCGGGCCGCGGAACCAGGCCCGCTCCGGGGTCTCGAAGCCGAGCTTCTCGGTGCGCCCGGAGACCGAAGGCGGAAGAACGTCGCCGAGCGCCTGCCGGAGCACGCGCTTCGTCACGCCCTCCTGGATCAGGCTCGAGCCGTCGAGGCCGAGGCAGAGCTCGACGAGCCGGTGGTCGAGAAACGGCAGCCGCGCCTCGAGCGAGTGGGCCATCGAGCTCCGGTCGTCCGCGTGGAGGAGCCCGGCGAGGCCGTGACCTTCCAGCATCCGCAGCTGGAGGTTCCGCACACGGTCGGGGAAGCGCGAGAAGGCCTTCTGGCGGATCGCCGGCAGCGCCGCCAGCTCGACGTGCACGAGCCCCCGCGAGCCGCTTCGGCGTGCGATCAGAGCCTGCTCGGCCCCCGGCGGGACAAGCGCCTGGCGGACGATGCTCCGCGCGTGGCGAGGGCCGTGGACGGAAGCGTGCGCGCGAAGCTCGCGGGCGAGGGCTCCGAGCCGTCCCGAGGCGGCGAGATCGCGGTAGCGCGCGGGGAAGAAGGCGTCGTAGCCGGCGAGGGCCTCGTCGCCGCCCTGTCCGCCCAGCACGACCTTGAACCCGGCACGCGAGGCCTCGCGCATGAGGTACCAGCTCGCGCAGACGCTCGTCGAGCGGAACGGCTCGTCCTGCGACTCGACGATCGCAGGCAGGTCCGCGACGAGATCCTCGGCGCCGAAGGTGATCCAGTGCGCCTCAGCGCGGGTCCTGTCGACCACCGCGCGTGCCCACGGCCGCTCGTCGAAGCGGGTGCCGTCGAAGAAGACGGTGAAGGTCTGCTGCCGCTCGCCGACCGGTGCCGCCTCGACGGCATCGGTCTGCTGAAGGAGGTCGACGACGCAGGCGATCGACGAGGAGTCCATCCCGCCCGAGAGCAGCGTCCCGATCGGGACGTCGCTGCGGAGGTGCATCCGGATCGAGTCGACGAGCAGCTCGCGGAGCTCTCCGGCGGGATCGGCCGGCGGGTGCTCGGGCAGCTCGAGGCGCCAGTAGCGGTCGAGGCGCAGTCCGGCCCGGTCGAAGACGAGGTTGTGTGCCGGCGGGAGCCGGAGGATGCCCTCGAAGAACGTCTCGCTCGAGTGGTCGAAGAGGTCGCGGCCCAGGAAGTCGCGCACGATCGCGCGGTTCGCGACGAGGGGCGTCCGGGGGTCGGAACGAAATGCCTTCAGCTCGCTCGCGAACGCGAGACGGGGCCCGTTGCGGCGGTAGTAGAACGGCTTGATCCCGAACCGGTCGCGGGAGCAGAAGAGGCGCTCCTCCCGGGCGTCCCAGAGCGCGAAGGCCCACATGCCGAGGAACCGCTCGACGCAGCGCTCGCCCCACTCGAGGTAGGCGGCGAGGATGACCTCGGTGTCCGTCCCCGTGCGGAAGCGATGGCCGCCGCCGGCCAGCTCCGCCCGAAGCTCGCGGTAGTTGTAGAGCTCGCCGTTGTGGACGAGCTGGACGCGTCCGTCCTCGCTCGCGACGGGCTGGTCGCCCGCGGGGACGGGGTCGATGATCGCGAGCCGTCGCGCACCGAGTGCGACGCCGCGGGCTTCGAAGAGCCCGGCGCCGTCGGGGCCGCGATGGGCGAGGGCGTCCCGCATCGCCGTGACCGTTGCGGCCTCGGCTGCTTCGCCGTGCTCGACAACCCCGCAGATCCCGCACATCAGCTCTCCGCGAGGATCCGAGCGTAGACCGCCTCGATCCGCCGGATCACGGCCCCGAGCTCGAAGCTCGACTCGGCGTGCCGTCTCGCCGCTTCGCCGAGCCGCTCGGCGAGGGCGGCGTCCCCGAGCAGGCTGCCGATCGCCTCGGCGAGCAGTGCGGGCGTTCCGGGATCCGCGAGGACGCCCGTCTTCCCGGGAACGACGATCCCACCTCCGTCGCGTGAGCCGGACGCGACGACGGGCCTGCCGCATGCCGCCGCCTCGAGCACCGGCCGGCCGAGCTCGGGTCCCTGCGACGGCGCGACGACGACCGTGCTCGCGCGGTACACGGCAGGCATCTCTCGCGTGTAGGGCACGAACGTGACGGCGCCCTCGAGCCGGAGCTCGTCGACGAGCTCGCGCGCCTCGCGTCCGTGGTCGTGCGCGAGCCCGAGGCGAGCGAGGAGCTGTCCGGCCGCGCCGCGGAAGTAGGCAGCGTCGCGTACGGCGCCGCCGACGATCAGGAAGCGCGCCTCGCCGGCAAGGGCCGCGGCGCGGAGAAACTCGCGGAAGCCCTTGTACGGGTACAGGAAGCCGACGTAGGTCACGACCGGCACCTCGGGGTCGAGCCCGAGCGACGTGCGCGCCGGTTCCGCCGGCCCGGGTGAGAACCGGTCGAGGTCGATGCCGTTCGGGATCGTCTCCGCACCGGTGCCGAACGAGGCGGCGACATCGTCGTTGATCGCGATCGACGCGGTGGCATACCGCCGGATCGCGCTCCGGAGGAACCGCGACTTCGCGCTCGGGTAGGGCGGAAGCGACGAGCGCAGGTGCCAGACGACCGGCACGCCGTGCCGGCGGGCGAGGAAGGCAGCCGGGACGAGGGGGGAGTCGTTCAGGTGTACGAGCGCGAACTGCTCGGCCTCGAGGACGCGCCGGAGCTCGACGAGGTGCAGCGGGAGCCGCGCGAGCTCGCGGACGAAGAGCAGCCAGCGCCGCCCGTGGTACGTGCTCGCCCAGATGTGCGTGAACGAGCTGACCGTTCCGGTGATCACCGTCGCCCCGGCCGCCCGGAAGAGCTCGGCCGCCTGGCCCGGCGGGCAGAAGACGTACGGCCGGTAGCGCTCGCGGTCGAGACCTTCGATCAGTTGCGCGAGGCTCGCAGGCGCGCCCCCGAGCTCCGAGCGATGGTGGACGAAGAGCACGGAGCGTGCCGGTGCGGCACGAGACGGAGCGCCCGCCGCCATCCCCGGATTACGCCGCTAGCCGGGGACGGGCCCCGTTGCGGACGACCGATTCGACCACCGCTCGGAGCGCCTCGGCGCTCGACTCCCAGGAGTAGCGATCGCGAACCGCAGCGTGAAGCGCCGCTCCCAGGCTGATCCGCCTGTCGCGGTCGTCGATCAGGCGGCGGACGGCGCCGGCGAAGCTCGGGACCTCGCCTGCCGTGAAGGGCTCGTACTCGACTCCGGGTGTCAGCATCTCGTCGAGGCTCGTCGACCGGGGAGCGACGACCGGGAGTCCCGCTGCGCCCATCTCGACGAGCTTCACCGGAAAGGCGTGCTCCAGATGGCCCGGGACGACGCCGATGTCGAATCCGGCGAGGGTCGCAGGGAGGTCGTTGCGCGGCACCGTCCCGGTGAAGCGGAACGACGACGCGAGACCTCGCGCGGCGACCTGTGCCACGACCTGTTCGAGCCCGACGCCGCCGCCGACGATGTCGAAGCGCACCCGCCGGTCGGTCTTCACGATCGACTCCGCCGCCGAGACGAGAAGATCGAGCGAATGCCAGGACATGAGGTGGCCGATCCAGCCGACGACGATCGGGCCGTCGGGGTGCTCTGTGCGCCGAGCGGCGCCGAAGAAGGCCAGGTCAGCGGTGTTCGGCACGATCACGAGGCGCCGCTCCGGAGCGCCGCGCGCCACGAGCTTTCGGCCGAGCCCCGGGGTCTCCGTGACCACGGCGTCCGCATGTCGCAGCTTCCAGCGCTCGAGCGCGGAGCCGAGGGGCTCGCCGAGCGAGCGGTAGAACTCACGGAAGTCGAGATCGACGAGGCCCGTCACCTCCAGGACGTGGGGGACGTGCAGGCGCTTCGCCACGCGGTGGCCGGCGACCGCGAAGTACTCGTTCCGCTCGTAGACGACGTCGGGCCGGAACGCGGTCGCCTCGGCGATCGCCCGCTCGCTGAACGACCGGTCGTCGCGCACGAGCCGGACGTCCTGGCGTAACCCACGGACCCGCGGCGGGACGAAGCGCTTGACCGAGTGCGGGCTCGACGAGACCGTCTCTTCGTCCTCCGCGAACAGCGGGAGCACGTCGAAGTGCTGCCTGAGCCCCGAGACGGTCGCAGCGACGTGAGCTCCTGAACCGTGAGGGAGGATTCCGCCGTCCGGGACGCTCGTTCGCTCCGCGAGAAAGAGCACGCGTGTCGTCATCCCGGGGCAGATTCTCACAAATGGCTTAGACTCAAAGAAGGATGGCTCGGGTCCGCGTCGAGATTCGTCGCGTCCTCACGCCCTACGTTCGGTTTGCCCGCAGGTGGAAGCCGCTCGCTCGGGTCGAACGGGCAGCCAGGCGGAATATCGTGCTTCCGGCCCGGGTCGCGCTTGCCGACAGCCTGCGTCGTGCGCCGTTCTCCTCGACCTTCGCCGGCCCGCCGACGCACGTCGTCGAGGATCTCGACGGCTGGCTCGGAGCTCATCCGGAGGTCGAGCACGTCGCGATCGAGCCGGCAGGGCGCGTCGAGCTTCCGCCGCCCGTCATGGTCGAGCCGATGGCTCCCAGGCAGCTCGACTCCCTGGACGTCTCTCCGGAAGGAGAGCTCTCGGTGGCGACTGCCGCCCGCTTCGTCCTCACGATCCCGGACGGGCGCGCCTTCGGGCCCGACGGGGCGATCGCGAGCGGCCGCGACGAGCTCCTCCTCGGGCTCTCGCCGGACTTCAAGACCATGCGCGTCGTCGCCGGCCGGCACAACGTGATGACGAGCATCCGGCTCCCTCGCGTCTTTCACATCCCCGGCAGGGTGGCCGTTCTCGCCACGCTCGCCGACCACTTCTTCTCGCACTGGCTGATGGAGATGATCCCCCGGATCGGGCTGCTCCGGGCCGCGGGCTTCGACCTCGCAGGGTTCGACGCGTTCTACATGCGCTCCCCGAAGACCGGGTACGAGCGCGACTCGCTGCTCGCGGCCGGCATCCCGTTCGAGAAGATCGTCGACAGCACCGCCCATCCCCACGTGCAGGCCGATTTCCTCGTGGTTCCCTCGCCGCTTCGCGAGGCCTACGTCGCGACCCACATCGCCGGTGACTATCTGAACGAGCTCTTCGTGCCCGAGACGTGCGAAATCGGCGATCCGGTCCGCCTCTTCATCAGCCGCCGCGACGCCGCGCATCGGCACCTCGTGAACGAGGACGAGGTTCACGCAGCGCTCAGGCCGCTCGGGTTCGAGCCCGTCCGCCCCGAAACGCTCGCTCTGGCCGAGCAGGCCGCGCTCTTCGCGCGCGCGGAGGCAATCGTCGCCCCTCATGGATCCGCGCACGCCAACTACCTCTTCTGCCGCCGAGGGGCCGTGCTGGTCGAGATGCAGACACCGAGGATCGCCCAGACGGGTTGCATCGTGATCGCCAGGGAGCGAGGGCTCCGCTACGGGCTCGTCTACGCCGCCGGCACCGATCCCCGCCAGGATCCGTTGACCGAGGACATCCACATCGAGGTCCCGACGCTGCTTCGGCTCCTGGACGTCCTCGGGATCTCGTAGACGACACTTGGCCAGACGTATGCTTCGCGCGTGAGGGTGGCTCATATCGTGGACCGCCTGGGGTCGGTCGGGGGGGTTCGCACGTACCTCGAGGTGTTGCTCCCGGCGCTCTCGGACCGCGGAATCGAGAGCGTCATCGTCACTGCGGATTCCGGCGAGGACAGCTTCGGCGGCGCCAGGGTCCTGGTCGTGCCGGGGATCGAGGCCGACGGGCCGACCCTGCCGGCAGACACCCTCCACGCCCTGCAGGGCACACTGGCGGCCGCGAGCCCGGATGCGGTCTACCTTCATGTCGCGCCCTCGCCGGACGTCGCCCGGACGGCCGCGCGTGCTTCCGGGCGGATGATCGCCTACGCGCACGACTACGGGATGGTGTGCCCCGGGAACGCACGGTTCCTGCATCGCAGCGGCTCGTTCTGCGCAGAGGGGCCGGGCCTTCGCTGCTTCCAGCGGGCCTATGCCGAGCGCTGCACGAACCGGAGGCCCGACAGGGTGGTGCACGCGTACCGCCGCGCCAGGGCGTGGGAGGCGCTGCTGCCGGAGCTGCCCGCGGTCCTCGTCGCGTCGCCGTTCATGGCGCGCCAGCTCGAGGCGGGCGGCGCGCGCCCCGCGAGCGTGAAGATCGTGCCCTACCCGATCGAGCTTCCCGAGGTCCAGCGCGCGCCGGCGTCCTCCACGGACGTCCTTTTCGTCGGCCGCCTCATCGCATCGAAGGGCGCAGACGTACTGCTCCGCGGGCTCGCAGGCCTCGACGGAGCGAGTGCCGTCATCGCCGGCGACGGGCCCGACAGGCCGGCACTCGAGCTGCTCGCGGCCGAGCTCGGCCTCGACGGGCGCGTCCGCTTCACGGGCTGGGTGGATCCGGAGGAGCGGCTCGCGCTCTTCAGGTCGAGCCGTGTCCTCGCGTTCCCCGCGCTCTGGCAGGAGCCGTTCGGGCTGATCGGCCTGGAGGCGCTTGCGGCAGGACTGCCGGTCGTCGCGAGCGACGCCGGCGGCATCCCGGCGTGGCTGACGGAGGGCGACGGCGGCCTGCTCGTCCCGCCCGGCGATCCCGACCGGCTCGGAGCGGCCCTGCGCACGGTGCTCGAGGACGAGACCGAGCGAGCGCGGCTCAGCGCCTGCGGTCCCGAGGTCGCGGCGCGGTTCTCCGTCGACCGCCACCTCGAGCTCCTCCTGCCCGAGCTCCAGGCGGCGTAATGCCCATCGAGTCGGTGCCGCGGGCGCTTCTGCGGAGCTCCCGGCTCGCCGACGCGGTGCTCCGGACTCTCCCCCGGGACTGCGTCGTCGTCCTCGCGTTCCACCGGGTCGGAGACGAGCTGCCTCCGTGGCACACTGGAACCTCGCCCGCCGCTCTCGAACGGATCCTCGCGGCCTTCGCCCGCGTTGCCCGTCCGGTCGCGATCGGCGAGCTCGTTGGCGGCGAGGCACGAGGGCGGACGCTTGCGGTCACCTTCGACGACGGGTTCGCCGACAACGCAGAGATTGCCGCGCCGCTCCTCCTGCGACTCGGCATCCCGGCAGCGTTCTTCCTGCCGGCGGGGTGTGTCGAGGCGGGCACCGCACCTTGGCCCGACGAGGCGTATGCGCGCCTTCTGCGGCTCCCCCCGGCGCGGCTCGCCCGCCTCGCCTCGCGCCTTGCTCCGGATCGGGCGGCCGGGGCGCCGCTCGACTCGGCCCACGCGGTCGTCCACGGGCTGAAGCTGCTCGACCCGGCGAGACGCGACCAGGTCCTCGGAGCCCTGCCTCCGAGCGACGGTGAGGAGGGCCGGCCGATGACCTGGGAGCAGGGGCGGGCCCTACTCGCCCAGGGATTCGACGTCGGCTCGCACGGCCAGACCCACGCGGTTCTCACGACCCTCGACGACACACGTCTTCGCTTCGAGCTCGAGGAGTCGAAACGCCTGCTCGAGTCCCGGCTCGGGGCGAGCTGCGACGCGATCGCCTACCCCGACGACCGCGTCGATGCGCGCGTCGCGGCGGCGGCCGGGACCGCCGGATACCGGCTCGGCTTCGCCGGAGGCGCGCGTCCCAACGTCGCGCCGTTCACGCCGCTTGCCGTGCAACGGCTGAGCGGCGAGGACAGCCGCCTGGGCGCGGTCGCGCTGCGCCTGCGACGGAGGCAGCGGACAGACGCCTCCTTCGCGGATGCCGTTTCGCACTACGAGGGCGGTCGGGCCGAGGAGTACGGCTTCGTCACACAGGCGCGCTGGGTTCGCTCGGCACTTGCCCGGAGCCGGCCGCGCTCCGTCCTCGACGCCGGCTGCGCGGCGGGCTCGCTCACCCCCACGCTTCGGGAGGCGGGCGCGACGGAGATCGTCGGGGTCGACCTCGAGCCGGCGATGCTCGCGGCCGCGAGCCGGCGCTGGCCGCAGGAGCGCTGGCTGCGGGGAGACCTCGCAAGGCTCCCGTTCGCCGACGGCGAGCTCGATGCCGCCGTGTCCCTCGGCGTCCTCGAATACGTCGACGATCCCGTCGCCGTGCTCCGGGAGCTTGCCCGGGTCGTCCGTCCCGGAGGCACCGTGCTCATCTCGGTCCAGCAGCGGCACGCACCGAACGACCTCGGGTTCCGGTTTGCCGAGTCGCTCGGCTTCGGGCTGCGCGAGCGCTCCCGGTTGCTGACCGAGTCCCAGCTCCGCCTCGCCGCCGCGCGCGCCTCGCTGCGGCCGGTCGAGGTGCGCGCGACGAACTTCTTTGCTTTCCCCTTCGACGCGCTGGCTCCCGGCTCGAGCCGCCGGCTCGCCGAGGCGCTCGATGCCCACGGCGGCCGATCCTTGCTCAGGCCTCTCGGCGCGCAATTGCTGCTCGAAGCGGTCGTCGAGCCTTCGCCGACCGTTCGGTGGCTCGCCCCGAGGCTTCCCACCGGAACGACATTCCTCGACCGCGAGCTGGCGGAGCTCCGGCGGCTCGGCGTTCCGGTCGAGGCGGGGGCTCCGCGGATCGGGCCGGCGGCCTTCGGAACCTTCGTGCGCCGGCCGTTCGCCTCGCTCCTCGCAGTGCTGCGCCTGCAACTCCTGAAAGCCCCGCGGGACCGCGAGCGCGGCCGGCTCGGCTACCTCGCGCTGGCGCTGAAGGGGATGACCCTCGCCGCCGAGCTCGAGCGCTCACGGAGCCGGGTGCATGCCTCGTTCGCCGACGGCATCGGCACGGTCGTCTACTGCGCGGCGGCCCTCGCGCGCGTGCCGTTCACCTTCACCGCGCACTCGCCCTACAGCCTGTGGCAGGGATCGGCTCTGCTCCGGGCCCAGGCGGAGGCGGCGGAGCACGTGTTCTGCGTCTCGGACGACATCGAGCGCAGGATCGGAGCGCTCGCGCCGGGCTCGCGCCGGTCGGTCGTTCGCTGCCTCGGCCCGGCCGAGGCGCCTCCGAGGGAGCCGCTCGACACGCCGTTCACACTGCTCGCCGTCGGGACACCGCTCCCGCTCAAGGGCTTCGGGACGGCAATCGAGGCCCTGGCCCTGGCCCTCGCCGCGGGCGCCGACGTCCGGCTCGAGGTGGTCGGCGAGGGCGGCGAGAGCCAGGTGCTCCGCGAGCGAGTCGCAGCGCTCGGCCTTCGCGACCGGGTGTCGTTCCCGGGCGGCCTTCCGAACCTGCTCGTGCTCGAGCGGCTCGCCTCGGCGCTCGCGCTGCTCGCTCCGTCGGAGGTGCAGCCGGACGGAGATCGGGACGGCCTCCCGGTCAGCATCCTCGACGCGGCAGCCTGCGAGGTGCCCACGATCGCGACCGCCGTGTCGGGCATTCCCGAGTTCGTCGTCGACGGCGAGTCCGGGCTGATCGTTCCCGAGCGCGATCCCGAAGCCCTCGCGGCGGCGATCCTGCGCCTCTGCAGGGAGCCGCAGCTCGCGGCCAGGCTCGGACGGGGCGCCCGGGAACGGCTCGAACGCCTGCACGATCCCGAGCGGGAGATCACGAAGCTCGTCGAGGTGTGGTTCCCGTCCAGGCCCGAACGGCCGCTGCGGCCCGCCGCGCAACCTGCCGACTGAGCGCGGATCCATCGATCTGCGCGGCGGTGCGCCCGTCTGGGCTCGCCAGGCCCGGCCGAACGCACCGCGAGCACGCATCTCGGTGGATCCGGGCTAACATCGCGGCGATGTCGATCAAGGCAGGCGACCAGCCGGCGCCGCCACCCGTATCCATCGATCCGCCGGGGGGCGCGGGCGGCGGGACCGGCCCGTCGGCTCCACCGGCAACTCTCGTGATCGCCCCCACCCGGGGGTGGGTCGCGCTCAGGCTCGGCGACATCTGGGCCTACCGCGAGCTTCTGTACTTCCTCACCTGGCGCGACGTCAAGGTGCGCTACAAGCAGACCGTCCTCGGCGTGCTCTGGGCCGTGCTGCAGCCGCTGCTGATGATGCTCATCTTCGTGCTGCTCCTCGGCCGCGTCGCCGGGCTCAAATCGCAGACCCCCGGCGTCCCCTATCCGCTCATCGTGTTCGCCGGGCTCACCCCGTGGACGCTCTTCTCCGCGGGGATCAGCGCTGCCGCCGTCGTGCTCGTCACGAGCGCGAACCTCGTCACGAAGGTCTACTTCCCCCGGCTCATCCTTCCGATCGCCTCGGCGGGCTCCTACCTCGTCGACCTCCTGCTCTCCCTCGTCGTGCTGCTCGGCCTGATGGCCGTCTACGGGATCTATCCGACGTGGCGGATCGTGGTGCTCCCCGGCCTGATCCTCCTCACCCTGATCGCCGCGATCGGCATCGGCACGTGGCTGACGGCTCTGAACGCGCGGTACCGGGACGTCCGCTACGTCGTGCCGTTCATGGTGCAGATCTGGCTCTTCCTCTCGCCGATCGCCTACACGACGGCGCGAGTGCCCGAGGAGTACCGCTGGCTGTACGACCTGAACCCCATGGTCGCGGTGATCGAGGGCTTCCGCTGGGCGCTCCTCGGGCTCCACTGGGATCTCGGCTGGCAGCCGGTACTGTCGGTGATCGTCTCCTTCGTCTTCCTCGTCTCGGGCGCGTTCTTCTTCCGCCGGGTCGAGCGCACCTTCGCGGACGAGCTATGACCGCGATCAGCATCGAGGGGCTCGGCAAGCACTACCGGATCGGCTCCAGCCAGCGTCCGTCGCACTTCACCCTGCGCGACACACTCGCGGCAGTCCCCCGCAAGTCGGTCGCCCGCCTGCGCGGGATGCAATCCCGCAGCGAGGAGTTCTGGGCACTCCGCGACGTCTCGTTCGAGATCGAGCAGGGAGACGTGGTCGGGCTCATCGGCCGCAACGGCGCGGGCAAGTCGACGCTCCTGAAGATCCTCTCGCGGATCGTCGAACCGACGACCGGCCGCGCCGTTCTCTCCGGTCACGTCTCGAGCCTGCTCGAGGTCGGAACGGGTTTCCACTTCGAGCTCACCGGTCGCGAGAACGTCTTCCTGAACGGCGCGATCCTGGGGATGAGGCGGAGGGAGATCCTCGCGAAGTTCGACGAGATCGTCGAGTTCGCCGAGGTCGAGCAGTTCCTCGACACGCCCGTCAAGTTCTACTCCTCGGGGATGTACGTCAGGCTCGCGTTCGCGATCGCGGCGCACCTGGAGCCGGACATCCTGATCGTGGACGAGGTTCTCGCGGTCGGCGACCAGGCCTTCCAGAAGAAGTCGATCGGCAAGATGAGCTCGGTCGCGCGGGCCGGGCGGACGGTCGTCTTCGTCAGCCACAACATGGGGTCGGTGCTCGACCTCTGCACCCACGGTGCGCTGCTCGAGCAGGGGCAGCTCCTACGGACCGGCTCGATCGAGGAGGTCGTCTCGGCCTACGTCGAGCGGAGCCTCGATCGGGGAGACGGGAAGTTCCGGCGCGTCCCGTTCGATCCGTCCGACCACGTCATCTCCGGCGCCTCGCTCCGCCGGGCCGACGGCCAGGAGACCGACGTGTTCGACTACGGGTCGCCGCTCGTCGTCAGGCTCGAGACCGAGCCGACCTCGACCAGCCAGTTCGGACTGGAGCTGAAGATCAAGAACTCGCTCCGCCAGCCGGTCGCCTATGCCTCGAGCTGGGTCGGCGGCGAGGGCTACTACCGGCCGGGCTCTGCGATCGAGGTGGTCATCCCCTCGTTGCCGTTCGCCGAGGACACCTACTACCTCGATTTCGTCTGCCGGATGCCGAAGGGAAAGCACGTCGACAACTGGTGGGACGGGGTCTCGTTTCGTGTGGTGAACGCGCGGCCGGGGGTGTCCCCCGTGACGATCCAGGCGTCAGACCTGCTCGGTTCGGTCGTGCTCGAGAACGCGACGTTCACCGTCTGCTGACGGCGATCTCGACCGCTTCGAGGAACTGCTCGGTTGCGTACTCGTGCGTCCACCCGGCGATTCGGCCGCCGGCCGGGTCGCCGGCCGGCTTCGCCGCCGAGAGAGCCCGCGCCAGCGCCTCGGGCGACCCCGCGGGCACGACGACGCCGTTGACGCCGTCCTCGACGAGGTCGGCCCCGGCGCCCACCTGGTCGGTGACGATCACCGGACAGCCGCAGGCGAGCGCCTCGTTGACGACGACGCCCCACGGCTCCCGGCGCGAGGGCACCACGGTCCATTCCGCGAGCGCGAACAGCTCGAGAAGCCGCTCCGGCTGGACGAAGCCGATGTGCCGCACCCCGGGCGCCGCCTGCACCTCGACCTCCAGCCGCCCCTCGCCGGCGACGACGAGCGGTAGCGACTCGCCGTTCTGGAGAGTCCGGGCCGCGATCAGGTCGAGGATTCCCTTGTCCTCGATGAGCCGCCCGGCGAAGAGCACGAACCGCTCCGGCAGGTCCCAGGCCGCTCGCACCTCCTCGGCCCGGGCGCGGATCTCGCTCGCGGCCCGGCCGTAGGCCCCGACGTCGATCGTGTTCGGCACGATCCTGATCCGCTCCGCGGGAAGGCCGTAGTACTCGAGGTAGCGGGCGGCCTCGCTTCCCGCTGCCAGGCCGGCGGCGGCGCCGCGGACCGCCGGGCGTACGAGCGCCTGCTTCGCGAGCCTGACCGCTCCGGGCCGCGGCGCGGCAAGCGTGCTCTCGCTGTGCAGGAGGTACGGGACACGGCGCACGCGGGAGATCGCGATCGCAGCCTGCTCGGCGAACACCCCGTAACCGCCGACCACGACGGCATCGTGATGTCCCCTCGCGGCGAGCTCGATCGCGCCGGGGTTGACCTGGTACACGAAGGTTCCCTTCCTCGTCCTCACCGACGGTGAGACGCCGCGCAGGACGCGGTGCGGTACGCGGGCGAGCGCCTCGTCGAGCTCCCAGGGCCGGTCCGGCTCCGCATGCGAGCAGAACACGATCTCGAGCTCGAGCTCCGGCCGCGCAGCCAGGCGCTCGTACAGCGGTAGCCGGTAGGGGGTCGGGATCTCGGAAAGGACAAGAACACGTGACACGCTCACTTCCCTCACCGTACCCCGCGGGGCTGCGCAGCACTACCGGGGCCGGGTGGAGCCGGTCTGCGGCGTCCGATACCGCCGGTGGGCTCGCAATCGGGTCAGCGAAGGCAGGTAGCGAGGCACAGCCCGCACCCTGAGGAAGCAAAGCCGGCGCGGCGTGGAGTATGGTTTCCCGATGCTCGAGGGGTCGGAGCTCTCTCCGGGGGGACGGCCGCTCGATTGGCTCCGCGTCTCGCTTCCGCGGCTCGAGCAGGTCGTCGCCGTTCTGCTCTCGCTGACGATCCTTCTCATCGCGGCGGGCAGTGCGTGGCGACCCGACGTCAAGGCCGATGTCTCGGGCCTCCGCTGGATCTCGCTTCTCGCCCTCGCCGGCACCTCGCTGCTCCTGGCCTTCGAATGCGCTCCGCTCGCGCCGGTCACCGCACTCGAGCGCCGCGGAGCCCTGCTCGGCGGCGGGCTTCTCGCTCTCTGCTTCGTCTCCGCCGCGTGGTCGGTCGATCCCCGTCTCACCTTCGAGCGCGCGGTGACGGTCACCCTGGTCTTCGGGATCGCTGCCTCTGCGGGCTTCACGGCCGCGCGGCGGCCCGGGGTCGTGGTGCTCTTTGCCCGCGCGATCCTCGCCGCGATCGCGGTTCTCCTCGTCGCGAGCGCAGTCCTGCTGCTCGTCGACACCGGCGCGGCGCTTCAGCGGACGATCGTCCGTGTCCGGGGAGTCGAGGAGAACCCGGACACCCTGCCCCTACTCGCCGCGTACGGCTTGCCGCTTGCCGCCTGGCGTTTCCTCGACACAGGCCGCCTGGCCGAACGGCTCGCAGCCGGCCTCGGGATTCTGGCAATCCTCGTCCTTGTCGGCGCGTCGGGATCCCGCGGCGGGCTCCTCGCGGGCACGGTCGGGCTCCTCGTCTTCGTCTGGGTCGAGCTCGGGATGCGCGCCCGGACGGTTGCGGTCGGAGCCGGCGTCGTTCTCGTGACGGCCTCGACGCTCGCGATCACGCCCCTTGCCGCCCGGCTGCCGGGTGCCAACCCCTATGTTCCACCGCCGGTGGTCGTGGCGAGCCCCCCGCCGCCGGCGGCGTCGACCACACCTGCTTCCACGACTCCGAGTGCCGGCGTCACGACGACGACCCCCGCCACGACGACCGCCACGACGACTGCCACGACGACCGGCGGGAACTCGACAGACACCGGCGCCACGGCGACTACAACCACGACCGCCGCGACGACGACGACCACGACCGCGACGACCACGACCGCGACGACCGCAACGACCACGACCGCAACGACCACGACCGTGGCCACCCCGCCGCCGGTCCCGCCGACGCCTGAGCAGCTGCGCATTGCCGCCTACGACCCGAACTCGCTCGTCAACGAGCTCGGTCGGCCGCCGATCGTGATCGCTCACGCCGCGACCCATCCGCTCCTCGGAAGCAGCGGGCGGGTCGCGGCGTGGGAGGGCGCGATCCACCAGGCGAACCAGCGGCCGTTCCTCGGCTACGGCTTCGGGACGGAGGACCACGTCTTCATCGACCGCTTCTACGGGTTCGAGGGAGACCGGGCCGAGAACACGTTCGTCGGCTTCTACCTCCAGCTCGGACTGCTCGGCGTCGCGGCTCTCGTCGCGCTCCTGGGCTTCGTCGCGGTGGCCGCGCTGCGCGCGCTCCGCGGCCTGCCGTCGGTGAAGCGAGGGCCGGTGGCAGCGATCGCGGGAGTCGTCGCGGCCGGCGTCGCGGAGATGCTCGTCCAGTCCTTCGCGCTGTCGGCAGGCGACATCGCGATGCTGTCGTTCTGGATCTGTGCGGGCCTGCTCGCGACCTCGCCGGAATGGGCGCGGGCATGACGAGGCGCGTCCGCGTGCTGGTCTTGAACCAGTACTACTGGCCGGGCGTCGAGGCGACGGCACACCTGCTCTCGCAGCTCTGCGAGGCGCTCGCCGCCGACTTCGAGGTGACCGTCGTGACCGCGTGTCTCCGGGACACGGCCGAAGCGCCCGAACGGCTCGAGCGAAACGGCGTGAAGATCATCCGCGTCCACTCGACGGTGTTCGACCGCTCGCGGCTCGCGGCTCGAGCGGCCAACTACGTCTCGTTCCTGGCGGGCTCGCTCTGGGCAGGGCTCGGCGTGCCCCGGCCGGACGTCGTCCTCTGCATGACCGACCCGCCGCTGATCGCCAACATCGCGCTTCCCGTCGCGCGCCGGTTCGGTGCCTCGCTCGTGGTGATCACGCAGGACGTGTTCCCCGAGATCGCCGTTCAGCTCGGGCGCCTCGAGCAGCCGCTCGTCGTCGGCGCCCTGCGACGCGCCATCGGCTTTTCGCTCCGCAGAGCCGATCGCGTGGTTGCGATCGGCGACACGATGCGCGAGCGGATCGCAGCGAAGGGTGTGGAGCCCGCGCGGATCGCGGTGATTCCGAACTGGGGCGACACGGAGTCGCTCACTCCACTCCCGACCGACAACGAATGGGCGCGGAGCTACGGGCTCGACGGACGTTTCGTCGTCATGCATTCCGGCAACGTCGGCTTCGCCCAGGATCTCGACACGCTCATCCGCTCGTCGACCTTCCTTCGCGATCTCGAGGATCTCTCCGTGATGATCGTCGGCTCCGGCGCACGGCGCGAGATCCTTCGCTCGCTCGCCCAGCGCGTCGCGGCCGGGGCGGTGAGGTTCCTGCCCTATCAGGACGCCGGTCTTGTCTCGATGAGCCTCTCTGCCGCCGACATCCATTTCGTGGGTCTCGTGCGAGGCCTTGCGGGCTACGTGGTGCCGAGCCGCGTCTACGGGATCATGGCGGTGGCACGACCGCTGATCGTGTCGGCGGACGACGAGAGCGAGACCGCGCGGCTCGTCCGAGAGGTCGAGTGCGGGATCGTCGTCCCGCCGGGACGGCCCGACCTCGTCGCGGAGGCGATCCGGGAGGCGCACGCCGGAAGCTACGACCTCGACGCGATGGGACAGCGCGGCTCCGAGTTCGTACGGCGCGAGGCGACCCGCGAGGTTGCGGTCGGCCGCTACCGCGCTCTGATCGGCGAGCTCGCCGGGGTGTTGGAGCCCTCATGAGGAGGCGCATCTGGATCGTCGTCGCTCTCGTCGTGGCGATCGCTGCCGTCGCCGGGCTCGGCCGGTACGAGTCCGCCTCGGCTTCCCGGGCCCAGGTCGACGGGATGAAGCGCGTCCTCGCGACGATCGGCCCGCGTTGGTCGACTGCGGAGACGAGCTACCGGCTGACGCCCGGATTCGATTGCCTGCTCTACCGCGCCGGGGAGGATCCCTACGCGCTCGAGCTCTGCTTCGATCAGGAGGGCCGTGTCGTCGAGGCGATCGATCGGCGCGGCTCGACACCGAAGTTCTTCACGCTTCAATACGACCCCGGGGCCGCCACGCTCACCATGCCCCGGCCGAAGGTCCTCGCCGCGTTCGCCGCGGCAGGCGCAATCTCGAAAAGCGCGACCTCCCTCCCGCTCGGCAACGTCGATATCGGGCCGATTCTCGTGCCGAAGAAGCCCGCGCACGGGTAGTCGCGTCCGGCCGCGTACGATCGTCGCGTGATCGTCGTCGAGATCCTCTTCTGGTCGAGCCTGGCCGCGCTCGTCTGGACCCACGCGGCCTACCCGGTCGCGATCGCCGCTGCGGCGCGCGTGCGCGGTCGGGCCGACAAGGAGGCACCCGAGACGCCTTCCGTGACGGTGATCATCGCGGCCCACAACGAGGAGAGCGTCATCCTGCGGCGGATCTCGAACCTCCGGTCGCTCGACTATCCGCCCGACAGGCTCGAGATCGTGATCACCTCCGATGCCTCGACCGACGGGACCGAGCAGCTTGCGGAGGCGGCCGGCGCTCGCGTGATCCGGAACCCGCGCGGCGGGAAGGTCGCAGCGCAGGACAGAGCCGTGCGCGAGACCGAATCGGAGATCGTCGCCTTCTCCGACGCGAATGCGACGTGGGCTCCCGATGCCCTCCGCAAGCTCGTCTCCGCGTTCGCCGACCCCGCGGTCGCCTACGTCTGCGGGCAGCTACGCCTCGAGGCCGCCGACGGCTCGAACCGCGAGGGCCTCTACTGGCGCTACGAGATGGCGGTGCGAGCGGCCGAGTCCCGGCTGGGTTCCGTCACCGGCGGCAACGGCTCGATCTACGCGCTTCGCCGCTCGGACTACGTGGAGGTCGACCCCCGCTTCGGCCACGACCTCTCGCTCCCGTACCTGATGGTTCAACGGGGCCGCCGTGCGGTCTACGAGCCGGGCGCGGTCGCGAGCGAGAAGCCGACCCCGTCCAACGAGACCGAGTACCGGCGCAAGGTGCGCATGTTCGAGCACTGCTGGCTGATCGTGCTTCGCGGGAAGATGCTGCGCCGGCTCGGGCCGCTGTACCTCGTGCAGATCGTCTCGCACCGGTTCCTCCGCTACGCCTCCGGGCTCCTCCACATCGTGCTGCTCGCCTCCTCCATCGTGCTCGCATTCCACGGCTGGTTCTACGCCGCGGTGCTTGCGTGCCAGCTGCTCCTGCTCGTCGCCGCCGCAGCCGGGGTCGGGATCGCGCGCTACTACGTCCTCGTCACGTGGGCGACGGTGGTGTCACTTGCCAACTACCTGCGGCGGGGGGTCCCAGCCACCTGGGAAGCGGCCGAAGGCACGCGCTAGCGCCCGTTCGTGCACCTGCCGACCGTCGTCTTCCTCGCGCCCGCGGCCGTCTGCGTCCTGTCCTGGGCGGGCGCCGGGCTACTCGTTCCACGCCGCCTTCTTGCCGGTGAGCGCCTGCTCGACGGCCTCACCCGCGTCGGGTTCGGCGCGGTTGCCGCCGGGCTTGTCGTGCTCGGGCTCGGGAGCGCGGGGCTGCTCGAGCGTTGGCTGCTCGTCGCGCTGACGGTGGCCGGGGCGCTCGCCGCCCTTCCGCGTGCCGTGCGGGCACTGTGGGCCGCCGCGCGCGAGCACGTGCCGCTGTCGCGGCTCACCCGCGTCCTGCTGGCAACCGTCGTTGCTGCGCTCGCCGTCGATCTCGTCGCCGCGACCGGGCCGGTGACGTCGGCCGATGCGCTGAAGTACCACCTTGCGCTTCCGAAGCTCTGGTTGCAGGAGGGCAGGATCGGCGATCCGTTCTGGCGGTGCGAGGGTTTCAACCCCTCGGGGATCGAGATGCTGTACACCCAGGGGCTCGCGCTGGCCGGTGGCTCGGCCGCGGCGGCGCTGCACGCGTTCCTTGCAGTGTTCTGCGCGCTCGCTGTCTTCGGGCTGGGCCGTGAGCTCGGCCGCAGTACGCTCGCCGGCGCGGTTGCGGCGTTCCTCTTCACGATCCAGGGGATCGTCACCTGGGAGGCGACGTCCGCCTTCATCGAGCTGGGTCTCACCTTCTTTGTCGTGCTCGCGGTCTGGCACGCGGTGCGCTTCGGGCTCGCCCGAGGGCGGGATGCCGCCGTCTGGGCCGGGTTCTTCGCGGGCGCGGCGGCGGGGACGAAGTACCTCGGGCTGATCGCGGCGGCCGTCGTGCTGGGGATCCTGGCGGTCGTCGCTCTGCGGCGCAGGCAAGGCTCCGTGCTTCCCGCCGCCGCCGGGGCGGCGCTTCTCGCCGGTGGGTGGTGGTACCTCCGGAATCTGGTCGCGACCGGCAACCCGGTCTACCCGTTCTTCTTCGGTGGCAAGTGGATGAGCTCCTATGCCAGCCACCTGATCCACGCCGAGCTCGGCGCATACGGGGTCGGTGGCGGCGTCGTCCGGCTCGCGATCCTGCCGCTGGATCTGGTCGTCAACGGCGCCTCTTTCGACGAGGGGCGCTACGTCGGCACGGCGATCTTCGTCTTCGCGCTGCTCGCGCTCTTCACCCGGCGAACGCCCGCGATGCTCCTGCTGCTCGGCGGGTCCGTGGTGTATGTCGTCGCGTGGCACGTCCAGTCGCCCCAGGCGCGGTTCCTGCTCCCGGCGCTCGCCGTGCTCGCCGCGGTCGGCGGTGCGGGTGCCGCACCGTGGCTTGCGGTGCGGGGCCCGAGGCGCGCGGGGGTGGAGGTCGTGCTTGCGATCGCCACGGTCGCATGGCTCGCGGCAACCGTCGCCCTTACCCGGCAGCTCATTCCGGTGACCGCGGGATTCGAGTCCCGCTCTGCGGCGCTCCAACGGCTGACCGGTACCTACGACGCGCTGCGCGAGGCGCGGGCCGATGCAGGCGGCGGAACCGTCGGCCTCGTCGGCTACCGGTTCGCCTTCAACGTCCCGGGACGCGCAGTGTCGATCGACGTGCCGGAGTTCACCCCGCTCCTCTCCCGCCGCACCTTTCTCGACCGGCTCGACTCGCTCGGCGTCCGGGCGCTGCTCGTGGGCAGCGATGCGCAGCCCGCGTGGCTGGCACCGATCCGCCCGTGCCTGGTGAAGAGGGCGACCTACCACGCCCGTTTCGTCACCTCGCGGTCGCTCGGGAAGAGCGAGCCCTACGACCTCGTCCTCTACTCCCTCGTAGGCTGTGCGGGATGAGCGGCCGCCGACTCTTCGACGTGACCTGCGCCGGCACGACTCTCGTTCTCGCCTCGCCGCTGCTCGCACTCGCCGCGATCGCGATCAAGCTCGACGACCGCGGGCCCGTTCTCTACCGCCAGATGCGGGTCGGCAAGGACGGCCGCGACTTCGAGCTCCTGAAGCTCCGGACGATGGTCGTCGGTGCCGAGAAGATCGGGGCGGGCTACGCGGTGAACCGAGGCGACTCGCGGATCACGAAGGCCGGGCGCGTCCTGCGGCGGCTCTCGATCGACGAGCTGCCCCAGCTCTGGAACGTCGTGCGGGGCGACATGTCGGTGATCGGCCCCCGGCCGACGCTCCGCTACCAGGTCGAGCGCTACGACGAGCGGCAGGTTCACCGGCTCGACGTGAAGCCCGGGATCACCGGCTGGGCCCAGATCCACGGGCGGGCCGAGATCCCGTGGGTCGACCGGATCGAGCTCGACCTCTGGTACGTCCGGCATCGCTCGCCGTCTGTCGACCTGAAGATCCTGGTCAGGACGCCGCTCGCGCTCTTCGGCGGCACCTACAAGGGCGAGAGCGGTGGCTGGACGCCTGTCGAGTAGAAACGCGCTCGCAGCGCTCTGCGTCTTCGTCGTCGCGCTCGGCGTGTGGAACGTCCTGCACTACCCGCCCGGGCTCGGGTACGACGCCGGCCAGGGCCCGGACGGCAACCATCTCGCCTACGCGGATGGCCTCGTCCCCGGGTGGAAGCTCCCGCACGGGATCGGCGAGTACTACCAGCCA
>DATBBA010000074.1:0-13895 GCA_036271235.1 Gaiellaceae bacterium | reverse complement strand
GCCGCCGGGTGCCTCAAATCAGGTTGTGGCGGATCGCGATCGCGACGGCGTGCGTCCGGTTCGTCGCACCGAGCCGCTCGCTCGCGTTGCGGACGTGGGTGCGCACGGTCTCGGAGCCGATCCCGAGGTCTTGCGCGATCTCGTCCAACTGGCGGCCCTGCGCCAGGAGCTGCAGCACCTCGCGCTCCCTTCCGGTCAGATGGACGTCATCGACGTCCGTCGGCTTCATCCAGGCGAGCTTACCCCGTTGCGCGCGGATCAGAACGTGTCGAGGACGGCCAGCCGGCGCGACTCTCGC
Source organism: Gaiellaceae bacterium (assembly GCA_036271235.1). GTDB lineage: Bacteria > Actinomycetota > Thermoleophilia > Gaiellales > Gaiellaceae > PALSA-600. The sequence goes on along the minus strand of DATBBA010000074.1, from coordinate 13,597 downwards.
TCGAGCACGCGGAACAGCACGAAGCCCGCCGCCGCATAGGCGATGCCGATCCCGAGCTCGGTCGCCACGAGCCCCGACACGCTCGAGAGGCTGGCCCCGTCGGCCACGCGCCGCGCCGCCATGATCCCGTGGGTCAACGGCAGGCATCGCCCGATCGCCTGCATCCAGCCGGGCAGCACGTCGAGTGGGACGTTCACCCCGCAGAAGAGCAGCAGGATGTAGTAGGCCAGGTTCGCGAAGAAGAAGAAATCCTTGCCGTAGAGGCCGATCGACCCGAGCACCATCCCGAACGCGGTGCAGGAGAGTGTGGTCACGATCACGACGAGCGCGAGCGCCGGCACCGACCCGGCAGCGGGGCGAAAGCCGAGGAACACCGCCCCGACGAGGAACCCGAACGTCGAGACGACGAGCCCGTTCGCGAGCACCGGCACGCCGCGCCCGAGGAAGACCGCCATCCGGTTGGCCGGCGAGGCGAGGAGCGGGCCGAGCGTGCCGAACTGCCGCTCGTTCGCGACGGCCATCGTCATCCCGTACACGGACGACATCGCGCAGACCTGAACGGCGTTGCCGACGATGAAGAAGGCGTCGTCCTCGCCGCCGAGGGCGTAGCGCCCGAGATAGGTGAAGAAGATGATCTGGAAGAGCGGCGACCCGAGCATCGTCGGGATGTACATCGAGGGCTTGATCCAGTTGAAGAGCGCGCGGAACGAGATCACGCCGCCGACGAAGAAGATCCGGAGGCTGGAGCTCACGTGAGCGAGAGCGTCGCCCTGGCGCGCGCGAGCCGCTCGAAGATCCGCAGGAAGTACGCCGCCGCAAGGAAGTAGACGAGCCCGAGCAGCGCGCACATCGCCATCGGGAACCACACCTTGCCGTTCCCGAGCGCGGCATGCCGGATCGCCTCGATCCCCCACGTCGGTGCGAGGATCCAGGAGATCGGGGCCACCCAGCCGGGGAGGAGCGCGATCGGGAACAGCAGCCCCGTCGCAACCCACACCGGATACTCGAGCAGGTTCGAGAGCGCGTTCGCGTGCCGGTAGAGGACGAAGCTCGACGCCATCAGCAGGCCCATCAAACCGAGCGCCAGGACGGCGACAGGCAGGGCGAGCACGAACGCGAGCGGATGCGCGAAGTGGAGCGGCACTCCGAAGAAAAGGCGTCCCCAGACGAGCGTCGCGACGATCGCGTATGCGCCGGTGACCGAGGTCGCGAGGGTGAGCGGAAGCAGCACCACGATGAACGGAGGTGGCGAGCCGACGAGCAGCTCGAGCGTTCCCTGCCACCTGTTCCACTGCAGCGCTCCGCCCGAGCCGAAGAGCGTCGACGACCAGATCCCCATCATCCCGGCCCCGAGCGCTGCATACAGCAGCGTCCCCGAGCGGCCACCCGACTGGAAGAGATAGAACGCGATCGTCGCGAAGATCACCGGCTGGATCAGGGCCATCAGCAGGAAGAAGCGTGAGGTCGAGAACTCGCGCACCCGCAGGAGCAGGCCGACCCAGACGATGCGCGGATAGCCGTTCATTCGGCGCCCGTGACGAGAGCGACATAGGCATCCTCGAGGGTCGGCTCGCGCGCGGCGATCCGGCCGATCTGCGTTCCGTCGAGACACTCCGTGAGCGACGAGGTCAGCTCGAGCCCATGTGGCGACTGGATCGTCAGCACCTGCACCTGCTCGCGATCCTCGATCGAGACCGAGGTGACTCCGGGCAACGCCCGAACGAGCCGCAGGGAGTCGTCGCCGATCCCGAACACCTCGACCTCGAGCACCGTCCGGTCGACCACGTGCCCTTTCAGCTCGCGCGGCGTTCCCTCGGCCACGAGCCGTCCCTTCGCGATCACCGCCAGCCGGTCGCAGAGGGTGTCGGCCTCGAACATGTAGTGCGTCGTCAGCAGCACCGTCTTCCCGGCCTGGACGAGGCCTGCGATCATCGTCCGCAGCTCGCGCGCACCGACGGGATCGACCCCGATCGTGGGCTCGTCGAGGAACACGATCTCCGGGTCGTGGATGATCCCGCGGGCAATGTGCAGCCGCTGCCGCATCCCGCGCGAGTAGCCCTCCACACGTTCCTGCTCGCGCCCGTCGAGGCCGACGAGGTCGAGCACCTCCTCGATCCGGTCGCGTTGACGGCGGCCGGTGACCCCGTAGAGCTCCGCGAAGTAGCGGAGGTTGTCGTAGGCCGAGAGCCGCTCGTAGAGGCCGCGGTCGCCGCCGAAGACGTAGCCGATCCGCCGGCGCAGCGGATGCGCGTCGCGGACGACGTCGAGCCCGAGCACCGTCGCCGTCCCCGAGGTCGGCAGGAGCAGCGTGATCAGCATCTTGATCGTGGTCGTCTTGCCTGCGCCGTTCGGGCCGAGCAGCCCGAAGAGCTCGCCCTCGGCGACCGAGAACGAGATCCCGCGGACGGCCTCGACCTCCAGAGGTTTCCGCCTGACGACGCCCGTGTTCGTCCTGTAGGTGCGCCTCAGGTCGCTGACTTCGATGACGCCGGCCATTGAGCAAGGCTAACCACGGGCGCGTCGCACGCAGTCTGCGGCTCCCCTTCGCAGCAGCCCAGCTTGAAGTGGCACTTTGCGCACTGCCACGTCCCGTGACGCCACTCCATCGTGGCTGCACACCGCCAGCACCGTTCGGCTTCCGTCATCGCAGGAAGCCTACGAGCGACTCCGGATGGCTGCGATACCATTCGGCGAGCCACGGCGGCGTAGCTCAGCTGGTCAGAGCGCCGGACTCATAACCCGGAGGTCGGTGGTTCGAGCCCACCCGCCGCTACTCATCGATTCGCGACGACCGGCGGCCCATGTTGCTGCTGCCGGATGATGTTCGCGGCAAGCGCGGTCGCCTGGGCTTCGGCGATCGCCAGGAGATGACGGCGTGGCCCGCGTAAAGCGTGTCGCTGCCCGGAGAGCCGGGGGCGCGGACTCGATCCGCGCCCCCGGGGCCCGAGCTGCCTACTTCTTCAGTCTCTCCTTGGCCTTGTCGGCGGCCTTGTCGACGGTGTCCTTTGCCTTTCCGGCCGCCCGGTCGATCTTTCCCGAGCGCTCGAGGTCCTTGTCGTCTGTCATCAAGCCCGCTGCCTGCTTGGAGCGGCCCTTCAGCTCCTGTGCGTTTCCCATCGGAACCTCCTCTGTTGCGGGCCTTGTTCCCGGAGCCGGGCTCGGCCAATCTTCGGATGCGAGGAGCCGCGCCGCGCCCGAGTCGACCCGCTCGAACCGGGCGCGACGGGCTCGAGCACGCCGTCGGCCTGCATGACGGAGCCGATGAGCAGCAACCCGGCGACGAGGACGAACGCGGGCCACGCCCCTTACCAGTCGCCGCGACGACGTCGCTCGCCCCGACTGCGGAGTATCCGGTTCCCGCCGGTTGCGAACCTTGCTAGGCGGAGGCTTCGAGCAGGAGCGCGTACGCCGTGAACCGCTGCGTGCAGGTGAGGTCGCTGTTCATCGTCTTCGGGAACCGTTGAAGCACCTCGAGCGCCGTTCGGTGGACGCCGGTGTCGTCGGCGATCTGCTTCACCGTTCCGGCCGTGTAGTGGGCGACGGTCATCTCCGTGTCCTGGCAGCGGTGGGCCACCTGCCTCAGGACCTGCTCGTAGGGCCTCACCTCGGCGGCCGTCGGCGCCTTCCCGAAGTCGAGGACGTAGAGGGTCGCGGCGGGCGAGATCGTCTTCTGGGTGTTCGAGGCGGCGCAGCCCGAGAGCAGAAGTGCCGCGAGCGCGGCCGCCGCCAGCGGAAGTCGGATCGATCCCATCCCTGGAGGATAGGAGCAGGGCGCCGGGTGCGATCGTCGAAACCGACGCCGTGCCGAACGTGTTCCAGCCCGAGTTCGACGAGCCGCGCGACCGCGAGGGCTTCCGGGCCCGCCGCGCGCGCACCGGTTATCAGCTCGGCACCGAACGGCTCGGCGCAAGCGTCTGGGAGATCGACCCGGGCGAGGCCGCCTATCCGTTTCACTACCACTTCACCGAGGAGGAGCTCCTGGTCGTGCTCGAAGGCAGGCCGAGTCTCCGGACACCCTCTGGCTGGCGCGAGCTCGAGGCCGGCGAGATCGTTTCGTTCCGGCGCGGCGAGGAGGGCGCACACCAGCTTGTGAACCGGACGGCAGGCACGGTGCGCTTTCTCGCGATCAGCACCAACGGCGATCCCGACCTCGTCGTCTATCCGGACTCGCAGAAGCTCGGCGCGGCCGAGCGGCTGCCCGCCGGCGGCGGCTTCCGCAAGTACTTCAGGCTCGAGTCGGAGGTCGACTACTACGACCGCGAGACACCGCCCTGTCCGCAGTAGCCGAGGACAGCCGGTAGCTCTCAGCAGACTCCCAGTCGCCTCTCAGCCGGCCGCAGGGCCCGGCGGCGACTCTGGTCTCCGTCACCGAAGGAAAGGCGAGACCATGAACAGGAACGAAGGACTGACCCGTGCGCGGCTGCTCCGTGACGCCGGCGTCCTCGGCGGCGCGCTCGCCGTCGGCGGCGCCCTCGGTGCCGGGAACGCGCTTGCCGAGTTGAGCGTCGTCGCGGCAGGAGCCGCCGCACTGAGCCTCACCCCCGAGCAAGAGGAAGGCCCGTACTACGTCGCGCTCGAGAAGATCCGCAGGGAGATCACGCTCGGCCGCCCCGGAGTCCCGCTGAAGCTGAGGATGACGATCGTCGACTCGGCCACCGGCAAGCCGATCCGGAACGCCGCCTGCGACATCTGGCACTGCGACGCCTCAGGCGTCTACTCGGACGAATCGGTCGAGGACACGGTCGGCCAGACCTGGCTGAGAGGCGTGCAGCTCACCGACGCCAGGGGCGTCGCGGCCTTCGACACGATCTATCCCGGCCACTACGTCGGCCGGGCGACCCACATCCACGTCAAGGTTCACATCGGCGGCACGAAGACGGGCACGAGCTACTCGGGCGGGCACGTCTCCCACACCGGGCAGCTGATGTTCGACGATGCGATCAGCACCCGGGTGTTCGCCCTCCCGCCCTACGCGAGCGACACGGACGTGCGGACGCTCGACAGCGGCGACCGGGTCTACACGGAGCAGGGTGGCAAGCGCTCGGTGCTGAAGCTCACGAAGCTCGGGACGAGCGTGGCCGACGGGTACCTCGGCACGATCACCCTGAGCGTCGATCCCGCCGCAACTCCGGCCGTCGTCGGCGCTGCCGGCCCCTGAGCTACCCGCCCTGACCGGCGCGGTTGCCGCTACACTTCCACGGCTCTGGGGCGGTGCGTCAGCATGCCCGGGGTGGGATCGAGCGTTGGACACAGCGCCGGCCCGAACGTCACCAAAGCGAACCGAGAGACAAGAGACCCATGGCCAAGAGCGGAGTGAGAGTTGCGATCACGCTCGCGTGCACCGAGTGCAAGCGGCGCAACTACCAGACGACGAAGTCCAAGCGGAACACGCCCGACCGGGTGGAGTTCAAGAAGTTCTGCCGCTGGTGCGGATGTCACCAGCCGCACCGGGAGTCGCGCTAGCCATGGCCACCGTCTCCGAGGGCGCTGCCAGTCCGGCCCCACGGCCCGAAGCTCCGGCTGTCGGGGGCGGTAACGTCTTTACGAAGTTCTTCCGCTACATCCGCGAGTGCGTGCATGAGCTGAAGAAAGTCGAATGGCCGGGCCAGAACCAGGTGATCCAGGGAACGGTCGTCGTGCTCGTCGCCTGCGTGATCGTCGGCACCTTCCTGTGGGTGAACGACCAGATCTGGCAGCAAGTCGTGAAGAAACTTCTAGGTCAGTAAAGCGGGGTCGAGACAAGCATGTTCCGCTGGTATGTCGTCAACACCTACTCGGGGCACGAGAACAAGGTCAAGGCCAATCTCGAGCACCGCATCGAATCGATGGGGCAGCGCCCGCGCTTCCGGCGCGTCGTCGTCCCGACCGAGCAGATCATCGAGACGAAAGACGGTCAGAAGGTCCAGACCGAGAAGCGCGTCCTCCCGGGCTACGTGCTCGTGAACATGGACATGAGCGACGAGGCCTGGACGGTCGTCAAGAACACGCCCGGCGTCACGGGGTTCGTCGGAGCCGGCTCAAAGCCGGGGCCGCTCACCCAGGGCGAGGTCGACCGCATTCTCAAGACCGGTGCGGCCACGGCCGACCGGCCGCGCGCCCAGGTCGAGTTCTCGCTCGGCGAGTCGGTGAAGGTCACGAGCGGCCCCCTCTCCGACTTCGACGGCGAGATCGTCGACGTCAATCCCGACCAGCAGAAGCTCAAGGTGCTGGTGGACATCTTCGAGCGGCAGGTTCCTGTCGAGCTCGGCTTTGACCAGGTCAAGAAACTCGACTGAAAAGAAGCTCGACAGAAGGCTTTCAGCTCGTTCCGAATTGGCTTTAGTCACGAAGGAAAACGACAAACATGGCAAAGAAAATTCTCACTCTGATCAAACTGCAGATCCCCGGCGGGCAGGCCAACCCGGCGCCGCCGGTCGGCCCTGCGCTCGGTCAGCACGGCGTGAACATCATGGAGTTCACGAAGGCGTTCAACGCCCAGACGGCGCAGGAGAACGGCCGCATCACGCCGGTCGAGATCACGGTCTACGAGGACCGCAGCTTCAGCTTCATCACGAAGACGCCGCCGGCCGCCGTCCTGATCAAGGAAGTGCTCCGGCTCGAGAAGGGCTCTTCGGAGCCGAACCGCGACAAGGTCGGGCGCTTGACGCGCGACCAGATCCGCGGGATCGCCGAGACGAAGCTCGTCGACCTGAACGCGCGCGACATCGACGCTGCGATGAAGGTCATCGCGGGCACGGCCCGCTCGATGGGTGTCGAGGTGGAGGCGTAATGGCACAGCACGGAAAGCGATACGACGGGGCGCGCACGTCGATCGATCGCGAGAAGGTCTACTCTCCGGTCGAGGCCGTACGCCTGCTCAAGTCCGGCATGGCCGCAAAGTTCGACGAGACGGTCGAGGTGCACATGAACCTGGGCCTGAACGTCCGGCATGCCGAAGAACAGCTCCGCGGCACCCTGATGCTGCCGAACGGCACCGGCCGCGAGCAGCGGGTCGCCGTCTTCGCCGAGGGCGACAAGGCTCGCGAGGCCGAGGAGGCAGGCGCCGACGTCGTCGGCTCCGCCGACCTCGCCAAGCGCGTCGAGGAGGGCTTCACCGACTTCGACGTCGCGATCGCGACGCCCGACCAGATGGGCAACGTCGGCAAGCTCGGGCGGGTGCTCGGCCCCCGCGGCCTGATGCCGAACCCGAAGACCGGCACCGTGACGATGGACGTCGCGAAGGCCGTCCGCGAGGCCAAGGCAGGCAAGCTCGAATACCGCACCGACCGGGGCGCGAACATCCACATTCCGATCGGCAAGCGCTCCTTCGACGAGCGCGCTCTGGTCGAGAACTACGCGGCGCTGATCGACGAGATCGTCCGCGCCAAGCCGTCGGTCGCAAAGGGCCGCTACATCAAGAAGATCACGCTCGCGAGCACGATGGGCCCCGGCATCCACGTCGACCCGTCGAAGACCCGCGAGATCGTGGAGGAACTCTCCGAGGAGAGTTCCCCTAGTGGAGGCGTCGCAGTAACAGCCTGAGCTTCATCCAGACAAGTTCTCGCCTGAGACAGATGGCAGCCGCACGTGGCAGAAGACCATCCGAGGTGGGTCGGAGCTAGGGGATCACCTTCTAGCTAAATCGGCTCGCTCTCAGGCGAGCCGATTTGGCAAAGAGTGGGAGGTGGTATGCACAGAGATGAGAAAGAGCGGCTGGTCGACGAGTTGACCGAGAAGCTCAAGGGGGCCGACACGTTGATCGTGACGGACTACCGCGGGCTGACGATGCCGCAGATCGACGAGCTTCGCGGGAAGCTCGTGGAGCATGGCGCCAAGTTCACGGTCGTGAAGAACACGCTCACCCGCAAGGCTGCCGAGGCAGCGGGAGCAGATGCTCTGCTCACGCTGCTCGAAGGGCCTTCGGCGATCGCGTTCATCGAGAGCGACGGGGACATGGTCGCGGTGGCGAAGGCGCTCGCCGACTCGGCCAAGGACACGAAGGTGCTCGAGATCCGCGGCGGGCTGATGCAGGGCAAGACGATCACGGCCGACGACGTCGAGGAGCTCGCGAAGCTCCCGCCGTTCGACGTGCTCCGCGGCCAGGTGCTGGGCGCGATCGTCGGCCCGCTCCAGAGCCTGCTCGGGCTCGTCAGCGCTCCGCTCCAGAACCTCGTCGGGCTGATCGACGCCCGCATCGAGCAGCTCGGCGGCGAGGGTGCGGCGGAGGCACCGGCCGAGGCTGCGGCTGAGCCCGAGGCTGCGGCCGAGCCGGAGGCTGCGGCCGAGCCGGAGGCACCGGCGGAAACCGAAGCGGAAACCGAAGCCGCGGCGGAGCCCGAAGCCGAGGCCGAGGCCGAGGCCGAGGCCGAGCCGGAAGCTGCGGCCGAGCCCGAAGCATCTGCAGAAGAGAAAGAGACTGAGGAGCCGGCAGAAGCCGACGCTCCCGACACCGAATCCGATTCAGAAAGCGAGGGAAACTAAATGGCGGGAGTTGACACCGTCTTCGACAGCCTCGGCAAGATGACTGTGCTGGAGCTGGTCGAGCTCAAGAAGAAGATCGAGGAGGAGTGGGGCATCACGGCCGCTGCGGCCGTCGCGGTTGCCGCTCCGGGCGGCGGTGGCGGCGGTCCTGCCGAGGCCGAGGAGAAGACGGCGTTCGACGTCGTCCTCACCGGTGCCGGTGCCCAGAAGATCCAGGTGATCAAGGTCGTGCGCGCGGTCACCGGTCTCGGGCTGAAGGAGGCCAAGGATCTCGTCGACGGTGCTCCCGCGAACGTCAAGGACGGCGTGAACAAGGAAGAGGCCGACTCGATCAAGGCGCAGCTCGAAGAGGCCGGCGCCACCGTCGAGCTCAAGTAACGACGCGAACAACTGAGGTGGATGTGCGCGAAGGCCGGCGAAAGCCGGCCTTCGCGCGTTCCTCGGACGACACGCGCCCACGACCGGCGCCGGAACCGGATTCGCCATCGTCCTAAAGGATTGTCAAGCTTTGCCTAATTCTTCCCCACCCCCAAGGAGGCAGCAGGCATGAACGGCATCGTCGTGATCGTCTATCTGGCAGTCCTCGTCTTACTGATCGCCGGAAACTGGATGGTCTTCACGAAGGCGAACGAGGCAGGCTGGAAGTCCATCATCCCGATCTGGAACGCGATCGTGCTCCTGAGGATCATCGGACGTCCCGTGTGGTGGATCGTCCTCCTGCTGATCCCGTTCGTGAACATCGTCGTCCTGATCATCGTCTGGCGGGAGCTCGCCCGGTCCTTCGGCAAGGATGTCGGCTTCACCGTCGGCCTCTTCTTCCTGCCGTTCATCTTCCTTCCGATGCTGGGATTTGGCGGCGCCACCTACCGGGGGCCGAACGGCGCCGGCATCCCGGCAGTCGCGACTGCCTGACCGCGGCGATCCGAGGAGACTTCGGGGCCCGGCGGGAGCCGGGCCCCTGTACCTTGTCTCTCACGATCGCGTAGCGCCTCTCGGCGCATCGCGAGGAACACTGCGGCCGAATCCCTTGCAACCTCTCACCAAGGCAAAGACAACGGCGCGTTGCCTGGCCGGCCTGGCCGCGGCGGCTGCGTTGCTCGGAGTCGCGTCGACCACGGCCTCGGCCGCCCCGACGATCCTCAACCAGACTCACGTGACGGATCCGACCGGCGACAGCGGTACCGGTCCCGACCTCTCCGGGATGACGGTCACGACCTACTCCGACGGGACGGTGTCGTTCGCCGTCCAGTTTGCAAACCGCGCCTTTCTCCAGCCGAACGAGACCGCGCAGATCTTCGTCGACCTGAACGACGACGGCACAGCGGACCTCAACCTCTCGATCTGGCCGAGTGGGCAGCCGAGCTATCTCGCCCGCGCCGCCGGGACGAGCTGGACGAACATCCGGCAGCTCCCGGAGCTTGCGATCACGAGCGGCTCGTTCTCCGTCACTCTCGCGCTCTCGGAGCTCCAGGGTGCGGCGGCGGTGCCGGTGGCCCCGGTGATCCAGTTCTCGGTCGGAACGTGGCCGAACACGAACCTGTCGCCTTCCGGGGCCGACGCGAGCGACTGGCTGCCGAGCGCCACCTCGTGGTCGGATCACTCGGTGAACGCGCCCGCGGCGAACACGACCACGACGACGCAGACGAGTCCGGCGAAGGTCGCAACCGGACCGGCGACGGCGGGCTCGAGCTCGACCGCGCCGAAGCTCACGATCGAGCCGATCGCTCCGCTCTCCGTGAAGCGCGGCAAGGACGTCACCGTGCGGGTGAAGCTGAAGAGCGGCTTGGGCGATATTCGAGTCTTCAAGGTCTGCGCTCAGCTCAAACCGAGCGCTGGAGCACTGCACGCGACGCAATGCCGTTCGGCACCATCGGCGGGAGGGCCGGGAACCGTGCTGTTCACGATCACCTACAAGCTCGACCGGCTCGGCACGACGGACGTCCTCCTCGCCGGCACCGCCGGCGGCGCGAGGGCGACGGGCATGGCCGTGATTCACGTCAAGCGCTAGCCCCCGACGGCGCGTGGCCGATCAGGCATCCGCGTAGACGACCTCGGTGCCCGCCAGGAAATCCTGAAGGGCGCGGCGGCGGTCGTCGACGAAGACCGGAGCGAAGCCGAGGCATGCGATCGCGATCGCAAGCCAGAGCCCGACAAGCCTCACGACGGCGCGAAGCGCGCCAGGCCGGCCACCGTCCGAGCACTGCACTCTGAGCCCGAGCAGATGCATTCCGGGAGTTCGGCCGACGACCGTCCAGGAACCCGCGAAGTAGGCGACCTGCACGATGACAAAGCCGATGGCCGCGAGGACGCCGGCAATCCAGTGCGAGCTGATGCCGCCGCCGAGCGAGGCGACGAGCGCCACCATTCCGGTGCCGACCAGGAAGAACGCCTGGGCGACGAAGGCGTCGATGACGAGCGCCGCTCCGCGGGAGCCGAAGCCGGCGTACGGCGTCGGCGGGTTCGCTTCCGGACGTGCGGCGCGATGAAACCAATGACGTGGTCGGCGCTCGAGGCGGGTGTCGAGCTCCACCGTCGCGTCGCGGACGGAGCCCACCATCTCGTCGCCGATCGTGGTCGTCTGCTTCGCGAGCGCCGCGCTCACGGCCGGGCTCGAGAGCACCTCCGTCAGCAGCCGCTCGAACTCCGGGCCCTTCAGGAGCTGTTCCGCGAGCCGCGCCGTCAGCTTGCTCTGCATCGCCTCGGCCAGAAAGCGCGCCGTGCCCTCGTCCTCGAGTGCGCTCCCGACGGCTGCCTGGAAGTCCGCGCTTGCGAGCACCTCCCGGGTGACGCGCTCGATCACGTGGTGCTCGACGAGCGAGCGCGCCATCGCCTCAGGCAAGGGCCCGGCGAGCGCCCGGTCGACTGCAGCCTCGGCGACGGGCTCCAGCATGTCGCCGGCCATTGCCCGCGTCGGCCGCAGCACGAGGCGTCCGGCACCGATTCCGAACCGGCTCACGCGACCTCTCCCGTTGCGGTTCGGCACTGCCACTCCGCCCAGCTTCACAGACGAAGCCAAAAAGGGCAACCGTCTAGCCGAATCGGTCAGCTCTATCGACCGATTGGGCTTTCAGCTCATCCGGCCGTTCGCGATCGCCCGGCAGGCCTCGCATACGGGCCAGCCCTGGTTCCACGGAACGTCGGTCTGATCGATCCCGCAGAGCGAGGTGTCCGGATCCTCGTCGCTGACGAGATGTTCGACCTGCTCGAAGTCGGTGCCGCCGTTCCCGTAGAACGGATCGTTCTCGACCCGGGGCCTCGGTCTGGTCGGTACGGGGGGCGCGCCTCGGGTCACGAGCGAAAACGCTACCCGCACCCGGCTACGTAGTAACGCGCAGAACCGTCCACAGGAGACGGTCCTACTTCGTGGCCGCGACGGTCGAGAGCGGACTCTGCGCCACCATCCCGGGCCGGCCACCTGTCGAGGCTTGCCGAGGGACATTCTGCTGTGCGCAGAGAACCCGTCTGAGCCTCCCTCGACCGTGCTACTCTGGTTTCTCCGGCGTTCCGACACCCTCGCTGCACGTTTTTGTACCTTGCGGCTGGAGGGTGCTCTCCGCTATCCTGGGAGGTTCGCCGCATGCCCACGGTTTCGACCCCTGCTCGTCCGCATCTTCTCGTTTCGACTTTCAATTCGTCCTCACTCGGAGCACGTTTAAGGGAGGCTGTCTCACTTGGCCCAAACGGTCACTGCGCCTCGCGCGCGCAAGTCGTTCTCTCGTCTTAAGCACGTCCTTGACCTCCCCAACCTGATCGACATCCAGCGTGAGTCCTTCGACTGGTTCATGCGCGAAGGGCTTCGGGAGACGATCGACGACATCTCGCCGATCGAGGATTACACCGGCTCGCTCGCGGTCCAGTTCGGCGAGTACGAGTTCGGCCAGCCCCAGTTCTCAATTCAGGAGTGCCGTGAGAAGGACCTGACCTATCAGGCCCCGCTCTCGATGACGGTCAGCTTCGTCAACAAGGACACCGGCGAGATCCGCGAGCAGCGGGTCTTCATGGGCGACTTCCCGATGATGACGGAGTGGGGCACGTTCATCATCAACGGCACCGAGCGCGTGATCGTCACGCAGCTCGTCCGGAGCCCCGGCGCCTACCTGATGGAGCCGAAGGACGCGACGAAGCAGGTCTTCACCGCGAACCTGATGCCGAGCCGCGGCTCGTGGCTCGAGCTCGAGATCGACAAGAAGGGCGTGGTCTACGCCCGCATCGACCGCAAGCGCAAGCTGCCGATCACGACGCTGCTGCGCGCGCTGCCGGCCGAGGACCCGACGACCGGGTTCGAGCTCGACACGACCACGAACGAGGCGATCCTCAAGCTGTTCAACGATTCGCACTTCATCCAGACGACGCTCGAGAAGGACACGACGACGCGTGAGGAAGAGGCGCTGATCGAGGTCTTCAAGAAGCAGCGCCCGGGTGAGCCGCCGACGCTCGACAACGCGCGCAACCTCCTGCGCTCGCTGTTCTTCGATCCCAAGCGCTACGACCTGACGAAGGTCGGCCGCTACAAGCTGAACCAGCGCCTCGGCGTGGACGTGCCCGACGACTGCCGCGTCCTCACGACGCAGGACATCCTCGCGCTCGTCCAGAAGCTCGTGTCGCTGCCGCACGCCCTCGGCGTCCCGGAGGACTCGAAGGACTTCGCGGCCGACGCGATCTCGATGGACCGCCGTCCGATCGCCGCCGAGCTCGACGAGTACGAGCACTTCGGCAACCGCCGCCTGCGCACCACCGGCGAGCTGATCCAGGAGGCATTCCGGGTCGGCCTCTACCGCATGGAGCGCGTCGTCCGCGAGCGGATGACGACGGAGGACGTCGACACGATCACGCCGCAGACGATCATCAACATCCGTCCTGTGGTTGCGGCGCTGAAGGAGTTCTTCGGCTCCTCACAGCTCTCGCAGTTCATGCAGCAGACGAACTCGCTCGACGGCCTCACGCATCGTCGGCGCCTGAGCGCGCTCGGTGCCGGAGGTCTGACCCGCGAGCGCGCCCCGATCGAGGTGCGCGACGTCCACCCGACCCACTACGGCCGCATGTGCCCGATCGAGACGCCGGAAGGCCCGAACATCGGCCTGATCGGCTCGCTCGCCTCGATGGCGACGGTGTCCGAGTTCGGCTTCATCCAGACGCC
>DATBBA010000073.1:0-5617 GCA_036271235.1 Gaiellaceae bacterium | reverse complement strand
GTGAAGACGGCGTTGACGACGATGGGGAAGATCCTCGGCGACACGCCGAACGTCACGGGCGGGACGAGCGGAGCCCTTCAGTACAGCTTCAACCAGTCGGTGACGAACGCGTTCACCACTCCGCCGAAGGCCGCGATGGTGTTCGAGGCCGACTTCGTCGCCGGCGTGATCAGCTCGTCGACCAAGGCGAAGCCCGAGACCGGCTACAATACGTTCGTCTGGCCGGAGATCACGGCCGGAGCCGACGCAAGCGCGGTCGAGATCGCAGGCGACATGATGGTCGCTTTCCGCGACGACCCCGCCGTCGAGGCCTTCATGAAGTACCTCGCGACTCCGCAGGCGGCGATCATCTGGGCGAAGCAGGGCGGCTTCGGAACCGGCAATCACAACGTTCCGTCGAGTGTCTACCCGGATGCGATCACTCGCGCAGCCGAGGTTCCGCTTCTGCACTCGAAGTCGGTCGTGTTCGACTTGTCCGACAACCAGCCGCCGGCGTTCGGCTCGACCGCCGGCCAGGGAATGTGGGGGCTGTTCCAGAAGTTCCTGCAAGACCCCAAGAACGTGAGCGGCATCCAACAACAGCTCGAATCCGCGGCCGCGTCCGCGTACAAGTAGTGACGTGAGCTCCGGGGGAATCACAGCGGAGCCGCCCGTGATGGCGGCTCCGCCGCCCGGCACCAAGCCCGGCCGGTTCAGGGGCTACGCGATGGTGGTCGTCTTCCTCGGGCCGGCCATCCTGCTGCTCTGCGTGTGGATGGTCTATCCGGCCGTCTACACGATCGTCCGGAGCTTCTTCGGCCCGAGCAATTTCCTCGGATCCTGGGTCGGGATCGACAACTACAGGACGCTCTTCACGAGCTCGTACTTCGTGACGGCGATCAAGAACAACGCGATCTGGGTCGCAGTCGTGCCCGCGTTCGTGACCGCGATCGGGCTTCTCTTCGCGGTGCTGACGGAGCGCATCCGCTGGTCGGTCGCGTTCAAGACGGTGGTGTTCCTGCCGATGGCGATCTCGGCGTTCGCGACCGGCGTGACGTGGCGCATCCTCTACGACCAGGACCCGAACCTCGGCGCGATCAACGCGCTCGGGCGAGTTGCATCCGACGCGGTCTCGCCGCCCGGAGTCCTCTCGACCGCGTCACCTTCGACGGCGTCGCTTCAGCCGAACCACGGCGGCCTGCTCCTCAAGACGCCGCTCCATCCCGGCGGGGTCGCCCTGCTCGGCCTGACGGGGATCGCTCTGCCGGACATGCCGAGCGGCGCGCGGCAGGCGGCGAAGCCGGCGCCGAAGCCGGGAGACATCGGCGGCGTGGTCTGGCGAGATTTCAAGCCCGGCGGGGGGAAGCCCGGCGTGGTCGAGCAGGGAGAGCAGGGCATTCCGGGCGTCACGGTCGAGCTGCAAGATTCGTCCGGAAAGATCGTCCAGTCGACGAAGAGCGAGGCGAACGGAACCTTCGACTTCGCCAACGTCCCGGCCGGGACCTACAAAGCGGGCGTCGGCGCGAGCACATTCGCCAAACCCTTCGGCGGATACTCCTGGCTCGGGTCGCGGCTGATCACGCCGTCCCTGCTCATCGCGTACATCTGGATCTGGGCCGGCTTCTCGATGGTGGTGATCGCCGCCGGCCTCTCGGCGATGCCGCGAGACGTGCTCGAGGCCGCGCGGACCGACGGCGCGAGCGAGTGGCAGGTCTTCCGGCGCGTGACGGTACCCCTGCTCGCGCCCGTCCTGAGCGTCGTCTTCATCACGATGATCATCAACGTCCTCAAGGTCTTCGACATCATCTACGCCCTCGCGCCGGAGTCGAGCCAGCGGAGCGCGAACGTGCTGGCGTTCGCGATGTACCAGACCGCCTTTTCGGGCGGGGGGAACTTCGGACTCGGCTCTGCGATCGCAGCCCTCCTCTTCCTGCTCGTCATCCCCGTCCTGGCGCTGAACATCCGCCGGTTCAAGAGGGAGGTGTAGTCGCCGTGGCAGCCGCTGCCGAGACGATGCCGCTGCCCGGAGCGCGGGACTCGCGGGGCTCGAGGTTCGTGCGGGTCTTGACGCGCGGTCCGCTGAACATCCTGCTGGCGGTGATCGGGCTGCTCTGGCTCGTGCCGACGATCGGGCTCTTCATCACCTCGATCCTTCCCCTCTCGGCGCTCGGGTCGAGCGGCTGGTGGCAGGTCTTCACCCACCCGAGCCTCGCGACCTGGTCGAACTACGATGCGCTCTTCCACAACTCCGGCCTCTTGACGGCACTGAAGACGACCGCCTACATCGCGGTCGGAAACACCGTGCTCGTGGTCGTCGTCGGCGCAATGGCGGGATACGCATTCGCGTGGCTCGACTTCCCGGGCCGCGACTGGCTGTTCATCGCGGTGATCGCGCTGCTCGTCGTCCCGATCCAGATGGCCTTGATCCCGATGTTCCGCCTCTACGACAGTCTCGGCCTCTTCGACACCTGGTACGGGATCGCGCTCTTCCACACCGCCTTCGGGCTCCCGTTCTCGATCTTCCTGCTGCGGAACTTCTTCATCGGGTTACCGAAGGACATCCTCGAATCGGCGCGCATCGACGGCGCGTCCGAGATCCGCATCTTCCTGCGGCTGATCCTGCCGCTCGGGCTGCCCGCGATCGCGTCGCTCGCGATCTTCCAGTTCCTGTGGACGTGGAACGACCTGCTCGTGGCGCTCACGTTCGGTCAGAACACCACGCCGATCACGGTCTGGATCTCAGGGCAGCTGCGCGAGTTCGGATCGAGCCTCGACATCATCGCGCCGGCCTCGTTCATCTCGCTCGTGATCCCGCTGGCGGTCTTCTTCGCCTTCCAGCGCTACTTCGTCCAGGGACTGCTGGCCGGCTCGGTGAAGTAATGGCCGACGTCGCCGTGATCGGGTCCGGGCTGGCGGGCTTCACCGCGTACCAGACGCTGCGTCGCGGTCTCGCTCCGGGCGAGATCGTGGTCTTCGGGACGGATGCCGACCCCGTCGCGGTCTGGCGCGTCCGGGCGGCCGCGATCCGGCAGCGCGCGATGCGCTCCGAGAGCGACGGCCACTGCCGGGCCGCGACCTTCCCGGGACTCGCCTTCCGGGGCGTGCTCCGCCGGCGCTCGCTACGGCCGCTGCTCGAGTCACCGCTCGACCGCTACCACCCCACCGTGGACGAGTTCCTCGCCGACGTCGAGCGGTTGCGCGAGCGGAGCGGCTGGGACGAGAGCGTCGTCTGCCGCCGCGTCGAGCGGGTGCGGGCAATGGACGACGGCTTCGAGATCGACGGCGAGACGTTCCGGCACGTCCTGCTCGCCCCCGGCCATCCGGGCCTCAGGCTGCCGGACGAGCTCCGAGCCGACCCGCGCGTCGTCCACGCCTACGAACCGCACGACTACGGGGCGACGGTGACGGTCGTCGGAGCCGGCCTCGCGGCGGCGACCGAGTGGCTGAACGCGCTCGCGGCCGGCGCCGAGGTCGTCTCGGTGCGGCGGCGCGAGCCCGTTCGGCGGCCGCTCAGCGTCCCGCGGCACTACTTCTCGCTTCGCGGGCTCGCCGCCTTCCACCGCCTGCCGCCGCGTGAGCGGATCGAGCGGCTGCGGACGCTGTCGGCTCCGTCATACCCGCCCGGAGGGGAATGGGACGAGCCGCTCGCGCGTGCCGCCGAGGAAGGCCGCTTCCGCGTCGAGCCATGCGTGAACGGGAGCGCGCAGGTGATCTGCGCCACCGGCTTCCTGCAAGGTTTCCGGCACGACCCTCTCCTCGCAGCTCTCGTCGAAGAGCACGGGCTCGAGACCGCCGAGGGCCGGATCGTGCTCGCGCCGGACTCGACCGTGCAGACGCTCACCGATGGCACCCGAACCCTTGCGGTCGCCGGCGCGCCGGCAGAGTGGGCGTTCCCTGCGGCCGACACGCTTGCGGGCGCGCGGTACGCCGCGCACCGCTTCCTACGGAGGATCGTCGCGTGTCGTACACGCTGAGGGGACGAATCGAGTCGCGCGTGGCGGCTCTGCTGCCCGTACTGCTCGGCTGCTGCGTGCTCGCCGCGGCGCTGCATCGGTGGTGGCCCGTCGAGCTCTGCGTCGTGATGGCGGCGGTCGGCCTGGTGCTCGATGTCCAGATCTGGCACCGGCTCTTCTCCTACCAGCCCGCGTGGCTGATCCTGCCGCTCGGCCTCGTCGAGCTGGGCCTGGTGCTGGCGATCGTCTTCGGAGCGGGCCTGCACGCCCCGCTCGGGCCGGCACTTGTCCTCTTCGGCGTGGGCTGGCTCGTCTCGTTCGCACTCGCGCAGGCCGGCTACCCGTTCCTGCGGTTGAGCTATGCCGAGGACGGTGGGGAGCTCGGTCGCGCGGGTCCGGTCGCCGCCGCAGCCGTGCTGTTTGCGCTCCTCGGCTGCGCGGCCACGTGGTACGTGCGACAACCTCCCGTCGTCCACCTCGCCGCCGGGGTGCATCAGGGGCCGATCGTGATCCGGAGGCGCGAGATCCTCCAGGGCGCCCCGGGCGCGGTCGTCCGGGGCGGGATCGTCGTCGCCCACGACGACGTCCAGGTCCGCGACGTCACCGTTCTCGGCGGCCAGAACGGCATCGACGTCGAGAACGTCGACGGCACGGTTCTCGACGGCGTCACAGTTCAGGGCGCCAAGCTCGACGGCATCCACGTCCGTGGCGCCGGCGTGATGATCCGGAACTGCACCGTCGACATGCTCGGGAACCCGCTCGGCCAGGGCATCGACATCTCCTTCAACATGGGCATGGGGATGAGCATGGTCGAGGGATGCACGATCAACGGCGGGATGCAGGGCATCACGACGCACTCGTCCATGACCGACATCGTGCACAACCGCGTCAGCCGCACGACCGGCGAGGCGATCTCGGTAGCCGAGATGTCGATGGGGACGGCGACGGACAACGAGGTGCGCGATGCGCTCGGGGTCGGCCTCAACTGCGACGACCAGTCCATGTGCATGTTCGAGCACAACACGGTCATCGGCACCCGGCCGGATGTCGCGTCGGGAAACCCGACACGCCGCGGTGTCGGGCTCCTCGCGAGCTTCCTCTCGGAGGCGGAGGTCAGCGACAACGCTCTGACCGCGAACCCGGTCCCGATGGGGACGGTGACGAAGTCGCTGATCCGTCGCGTGAACTGACTACCTCAGTCTTTGTGGCCGATGCGGAGGCAGGACTCGGTGCGCGCCCACGGGGGTGACTACGACCTTCTTCCGACAAGCACTCGACCGCCAACTCTCGCGCCGAGATCCAGCGCTGGCTCGCGGCCGACAAGGCGAAGAAGTCGCACCACAAGCACCCCAAGAGAACTAGCGCTCAGCAGGAACGTGGGGGAGCCGTCCAGCGCTCCCCCACGTGGCTCCGAAGACGCCCCTTACGAGTTCTTCAGGTGGAAGTACGCCTCGTAGATCTTCTTCGCGGTGGGTGCCGCCGCCTCGGCGCCGAAGCCGCCGTGCTCGATGTTCACGACGACGACGAGCTTCGGAGAGTTGTACGGCGCCCAGGAGGCGTACCACGAGCGGACCGGATCGGGCTCGGCGGTTCCGGTCTTGCCGGCGACCTTGAGCGGGAACCCGGCGAAGACCGGCTGCGACGTGCCGCCGGGGTCGTTCGCCGCTTCGTACAGCCCTTGCCTG
>DATBBA010000072.1:0-25438 GCA_036271235.1 Gaiellaceae bacterium | reverse complement strand
GTCGTCGTCGTGGTCGGCGTCGTCGTCCTCGTCGTCGTGGTCGGCGTCGTCGTCCTCGTCGTCGTGGTCGGCGTCGTCGTCCTCGTCGTCGTGGTCGGCGTCGTCGTCGTGGTCGGCGTCGTCGTCGTCGTTGCCGTTGGGCTGCCGACCGACGCAGCGCTGAACGACTGGATGAACGCCTTGCTGGAGCTCGGGAAGGACCCGTCGGTCAGGTCGTGGCTACCGTCCGAGGCATCGAACTCGAAGTAGCTTGCGAAGGCCACGTTGTTCGCGGGGTTGTGCACGAAGGCCGCCATCTGCTGGACGTAGTACGGATCGTCGCCGCCACCGAAGCCGTCGGACCGGATCGCCTCGCCCCACTCGGGGATCGTCAGCTGCTTTCCATGCTGGGCCGAGAACTGCGCCGCCCAGGTCAGCGCGTAGGCGCCGCCGAGTGTGTAGCTCGCCCATCGTGTCTGGGGAGAGGAGACGGCCGAGTTGTTCGGCCCCCAGGCCTGGTCGTAGGTGTCGATCCCGATCTCGTCGACGTATGCGTCGCCGGGGTAGAAGGCCGTCGGGTTGACCCCGGCCGTCGGGTTCCAGTCGAAGCGGAGACCTGGGGCGACAGCGCGCATGGCGGTGACGATTTGCTTCCAGTAGGCGATCCAGTCGGATGGGTCCTTCGCGGCCGCCCACGTGTACCAGGCGCCGTTCATCTCCCAGCCAAGCCTGATCACCGCGTCGCTCTCGCCGTACTGGACGAGCTTCTGAGCGAGTTGGGTGAAATAGGTGTTGTACGCGCCCGTCGCTCCGGTTGCAAGCGTCCCGCCGCTACCTGTGAGCATCGGGACCCCGAGCACGAGCGTGTAGCCGCGCCCCTGCCACTGGGACAACCACCAGTCGGGCTGACTGATCGACTGCCAGTTCGTCGTCGCAAGAAAATCTTCCGCGTACGTCACAGACGCGCCCGACCATGACGCAAACGAACTAACGCCTGACGGGCTCCCGGCTCCGACATACACACCGAGCGCGCCGGTCTGCACCGTCGCACCACTCGCGCTCTGTGGTCCGCCCGACGCGATGCCTGCGACGAGAGCTCCCAGGGTCGCCATGACCGCGAGGGCCAGAATCGACGCAAGCCGACGGAGCCCCGTGCTTGCGTGCAACCCAGCCGTTCGGCGAATCCCTTCCATCTTCCCCGAGATCGGCAGACCTCGACCGGCACCCATCACCCTGAAGGGGGGTTTGCTCGAAGCGACTTCGGAGCTGCGTCACCCCTCCGCGCGGCCGAGGATCGCGCTGCCGCCGCCGCCGACGACCAGGCAGAACGAGGGTCTCGGGCAGGAGACGGCGGTCAGCGGGCGGGCAGCTGGGATGCTCGTGAACGACCAGTGGCCCGCGCGCCACTGCGCAATCCGTCCGCTGCTGTCGACCACGACACACGAGGTGGCCGTCGGACAGGAAACACCGGTCGCCCGCCTCCCGCCCGCCGCCACGGGAGACTCCGGCCGAGGAGCGATCCGGACGGGCCGAGACCACCGGGAACCATCCCACGTGGAGCTCTCGCCTCCGCTGTCGACGGCCATGCAAAACGCCGCGCTCACGCAGGACACGCCCGTGTACGGGAACGTCGCTCCGAGTCCGACGGGCTCCGTCCAGCTCGCCCCGTTCCACTCAGACACGCCACTCGGGCCCGCCGATGCGCAGAACGCAACGGACACACACGAGAGGGCGGCTATCGATCCCCAGTCGCCAGAGGTCCGGGACCAACGTCCGTCGTCGAAGCCGAGGGCGTTCCCGTAGGCGTCGACGGCGGCGCAGTAACCGGTCGGGGCACAACCAACTGCTTCGAGTCTCGCCGAACCGGAGGGCGCAACGGACGTGGACCACGTCGCCCCGTCCCAGCGCGAAACCTCTCCGGAGGCAAAGATCGCAATGCAGAGCGACATCGCAGCACACGAGACGGAGATCCCGGCGGACGGGTCGACGCTGACGGGGCGCGGGGCGGCCCATCGCTTGCCGTCGTACCGTGTCATCCGTCCGCTCCGGTCGAAAACGACGCATGAGGTGGGAGCGCCACAGGAGGCGGCGACCAGTTGGGTACGAGGGGGCAGATGCCTGACGAGCGCGAAATGGAGCACCGGCGGAGGCGTCAGCCAACTCTCGAGGTGGGCCACCCGGCGCGGCCCTCCCGCATCGGACGTAGCCCCGAGCGGCGTCGCGAGCACGAAGACCACGACCACTCCGGCGGCAACTGCTCTCGTCATGCTCGCTGCTGCCTGAGATCCACGCCGACTCCTCGCTTGGACACCGCGCTCGGTCATCGAGGACAACTTGCGGTCGAGGACATCGGGCCGCCGAAATGCAGAACGGTCTTGCTCAGGCTCGGGGGATTCAATGTAGCCGAGGCGCCGGAAAGCGGTAGCCCACTCAACATCGGAGCCGTGCAGACGATCAACTCGTTAGCCTGTGAAGATGCCGTCCTCGACTAGGCGTTCGCGGCAGGAGGAAGTTCCCGCTTACCGGACGAGCCATCGTCTCCGACGCGCGGTCGGGGTCACGAGCCTGTTGACGCTGCTCTCCCTGACAGGGGGCTGCGGAGGCCGGCATGAGGTGACTCGCACCCCGAAGCCGACGGTGGCCGCCCCGACGATCCGGGCGCCCTCGTCGAAGCGATCCGAACACTCCACCCAGGTTCCGCGGGCTCCGAAGGTCATCGTTCGCGCCTCGGCGCCACCTCCGCCCCGGTGCACCTCGGCTGCGACCCAGCTCCGATCGCCTCGGTTCTCGTATGCCGCTCTCGTCGTGGCTCCCGTCGAGGCGCTCCGGCGAGCCGGCGGAGGCGCGACGGTCGCCCAACTCGATACCGTCGATCTCAACGGTCTTCGAACCGTGCTCGCCGTCGACGGAGTGAGGATGGGCAGATCGTGTAAGCCTGCCTGGTATCACGTCGAGCTCGCTGTCCTCCCGAACGGGACGGCGGGATGGGTGCCCGCGCGAGCAATCCACGTGTACCAGGTGAGATCGCGGATCGTTGTCAGCCTCACGCAGCGGCGCCTCCGCGTTTACCGCTCAGGCACGGTGGTACTCGAGACGACTGTCGGCATCGGTGCGCCTTCCACCCCGACCCCGACCGGTCGTTTCTACGTCAACGAACGCTACGTCCTGAGCTCGTCCGATGGCCCGTTCGGGCCCGCTGCGCTCGGTATCTCGGCCCATTCGACGGTCCTCGCACAGAGCTGGACGGAGAACGGGCCTATCGCGTTGCACGGAACGAACGAGCCGTGGTCGATCGGTCAGGCCGACTCGCACGGCTGCGTCCACGTACCGAACGACGTCATGCGCCGGCTGTTCGTCCTGGCTCCCGCCGGAACGCCCGTCGTGATCCGCGGTTAGGGCGGGCCTGTAGAGCGATTGGCAACCGGCCGTCAACGCAACCGGGCTCGGAGCCGAAGGTCGATCGCGGTGACCAAGCGGCGGCGATCCCAGCCTCCGTTCCGCAGACGCACCCGCGCATTCTCGAGCGCTCCGAGCTGAGGCAACGTGAGGACGCCGAGCGAGCGGGGATGGGCCAGCATCCGCTCGAACTCCTCGCTGCGTGACGCATCGAAGGGGCCCGGGATCTCGGGGCCACCGTTCGCGGACACCGCCATCAGCGCCTCCCGGTAGACGAGGCGGTCCCAACGACCGAGCGGTCTACCCGAGGCGGTGGAACGGTAGCGATAGGGAATCTCACGGTACTGGTCGTAACCGGCAGCCAGCAGCCGCTCTGCATAGTGATGGCGCACTTTCAGCAGAATCGGTTCGTTGTCGTACGTCGAGGGCGCGTACGCTGTGACGCGCTCTGGCCGGTGCGGGTCGAACCCGGCGAAATGGAAAGCGCGCAGCGGAACCCCGGCGACTGTGGGGCGTTCGCCCTCGAGGGCGAACGGACGCTCGTGGAGGTTCCAGGCCGCAACGTTGAGGCCGGCATCGCCGATGACCGCGTGCTCGAAGTACACGGGCACGCAATCCAGCCAGCGCTGGTCGGCGTGCAATCCGGCGGGCTCGTCGAAAAGGCAATCCCAGCGGGTGCGCCGCGCCCACCAGTCCACGAACTCCCTCGCGGACGCCCCGACGGCAATCAGGCCCGAGTTGTACTGCCCGTACATCGCGTAGTCGATCTCGGTCAGGAAGGCGTCAGTCGGGGGCGGTCCGAAGAGGTGCGGCGAGAGCGCCACACCAGAGGTGCGTGCCGTCTCGGCCAGTTCGTGGACCGGCCCGAGCAGATCCATGTCGGAGTCGAGGTAGACGACGGCGCCGGAACCGCGCTCCAGAAGATGGCGAACGAATCGCGGCTTCAGGGCGGTCGTCATCTCCGCGACGTCGTAGATCCCGCGCATCTGGTCGAGCTCGCCCGGGTCGATTCCTATCTCCTCCGGGCGGACGAACTCTTGATTTTCATGCTCCGCAGGACGCATCTCGACGTCGTCGTCGATCACGAGGACGACAAACGGCACTTGCTCGTGCTGCTTGGCCCACGCCGAGCTGAGCACGCGCGCGAACGACAGGTAGTTACGCGCAACGATCGTGCAGCCAACGAATGTCGACTCCCCAGCGCCCGAGCGAGCCAGCATCAACGCAGCATATTGAAGCGTCAGGTCGCTGCATCCAGGCGGCGAACGGGCGCTTGCTCCGCCGCGCGGGAGCGTGGCGGCAGGCGACTGCCGCGCGTAGGCTCGGCGCGTGCGGATCGGGACCGTCGCCGCAACGCGCTACGTCATGCCCCTTCGAGAGGGGGGATCGCTCCCCGCGCTCGTCGAAGCGAGCGACGACGGCTTGTACGTCGTCAAGCTCCGCGGTGCCGGCCAGGGGCCGAAAGCGCTGATTGCCGAGCTCGTCGCGGGCGAGCTCGGCCGCGCGCTCGGGCTGACCGTGCCGGAGCTCGCGCTCGTCGAGCTCGACGGCGCTCTTTCCCGCGCGGAGCCCGATCCCGAAATCCAGGACCTGCTCGCCGCGAGCGCCGGGCTGAACCTCGGCGTCGATTTCCTGCCGGGCGCGCTCCCGTTCAACTCGGTCGCCGGTCCGATCCCGGCACCCGATCGCGCAGCCGAGATCGTCTGGTTCGATGCGCTCGTCACGAACGTCGACCGCACCGCGCGTAACACCAACATGTTGATGTGGCACAACCGCCTCTGGCTGATCGACCACGGCGCGGCGCTCTATTTCCACCATGCCGAGCAGCAGCAGCCTGGCTACGAGCGCACGCCGTTCCCGCAGATCGCCGATCATGTCCTTCTTCCGTTCGCCGGATCCATTGCTGCCGCCGACGAACGGCTCGCCCCACTCGTCACGGAGACGCTTCTGCGTGACCTGGTGACGGCGATTCCGGGCGTGTGGCTCGACGGCGCCAATCCGGCGATCTACGCCGAATACCTGCACGCACGCCTGCAGGCGCCACGCGCATTCGTCGACGAGGCAGAGCAGGCGTGTGCCCGCCAGTAGCCCCTTCTCGTACGCGATCTACCGGATCGTGCCTCGTATCGAACGCGGCGAGCGGATGAACGTCGGCGTGCTCGTCTTCAGCCGCCCGGCCGGCTTCCTCGCGGCCCGGACCGGCCTCGACGAGCGGCGCCTCGCCGCGCTCTGGCCCGACCTCGACCCGGCCACGATCCGGCCGCACCTTTCCGCCCTCGAGCTCCTCGCGGCGGGTGACGAACATGGCAACCCGGTCGCGAAGCTCGATCAGACAGCGCGCTTCCACTGGCTCGTCTCTCCGTCGAGCACGATCATCCAGCCCTCTGAGGTACACACCGGCATCTCCACCGACCCGGCCGCCGAGCTCGACAAGCTGTTCCGCGGACTCGTCGAGCTCTGACCTCCTGCATCCAACCTGACGTCGTATCGGCGCGCGGCGGCTCGGGCCTTCTACAACCCAGGGCTTCTCACGACGTTCGTCGGTCGCGCGCTCGGCATCTACTACGTCTTCACCGGCTTCGAGATGAAACAGATCGAACGCGCGAGCACGAATCGCACGCCGTTGCTGAGACGCGAAAGCGGACCGGCCTATCGCTCCCGCGCGGGCGGGTGCTTGCGGTGCTTTGGCCCGTCTGGCCGGGGTGGACGGTGCGGTCGTGGTGGAGGCGGTGTGCCGGTGAGCGATCCCTGTAAGCGCTCGAGTAGCCGGGCGAGCGCGTCGGCTTCGTGGAGCGGAATGTCGGCGAGCAGATCGGAGAGACGCTCGCGCAGACTCGCCTGAGCCGAACGCAGCACCGACGCACCGCGCCCGGTCAGCAGTAGCGTCTGCCGGCGGCGGTCGTCTTCGACGCGGGCACGAGCCACCAGTCCTTGGGTCTCGAGCGCGGCGACCAGCTGCGACACGGCCGCGGGAGACACGGCGGCACGGCGAGCGAGTTCGGCCCCGACGATCTCGCCCTCGGCCACAGCCTCGAGCACGAGGTACTGCGCGACCGTGAACGGCGGGTCGTGCATCGCGAGCAGGCGCTCGATCCAGCGGCTGACGAGCGGAGCCGTCCGGACGAGAGCCTCGGCCGCCTTGCCACGGCCGCTGTGACGTGGTCCCGGAATGGTTAAGTATCCTTTACTGTGAAGAATGCTTACACACGCGATCCTATCGTCCTTACGACAGGCGTGGCCTCCGTTCGCGCTCGTCGCCGGCCTGCTCCTGATCGGTGGTGTCGCGGCCGCCGACGGGCTGTTCGAGGCGCTCGGTGCGCGGGTCGCGCGTACGGGTCTCGGACCGCGCGGACTGCTCCTCCTGCTGCTGGCGCTCGTCGCCGTCGTAACTGCCGTGCTCAACCTCGACACCTCGGTGCTCTTCCTCACGCCGGTCCTCGTGCACTCAGCCCGCTCGCGGGGCCTCGACGAACGGCCGTTCCTGTACGGGTCGGTGTTCATGGCCAACTCCGCCTCCCTGCTCCTCCCAAGCTCGAACCTGACCAACATGCTCGTTCTTCGGAGCGATCCCGAGAGCGGGCTCGCCTTCGCCACCCGGATGCTTCCCGCGTGGCTCACGGCGTGCGCGATCACAGCCCTGTTCCTCGCGCTCGCCTATCCGCTCGAGGAAGGTCGCCCTCGCCGCGGCGAACTTCCGCCGCTTCGACTCGGCCTCGCTGCCGCGGCGACGACTGGCGCAGCGATCCTGGTGGTCGCCCTACCCGACCCCGCGATACCTGTCCTCGCGATCGGCCTCGCCGTCACCCTGGCCCGCCGTCACCGGCCGCAGCTCGATCCGCGCGCCCTGGGTCTCCTGTTCGCTCTCACGATCACGCTGGGGACTCTCGTCCGTGTCTGGAAGGGCCCGGCCGCGCTACTCGACGGCAGCCGAGCCTGGACCGCAGCGCTGGTCGGCGCGACCGCAGCGCTCCTCCTCAACAACCTCCCGGCCACGGTCGTCTTCTCGACCCACCCGACGCCCCATCCAGACGCGCTCCTGCTCGGCCTCGACCTCGGCCCCAACCTCGCGGTGACGGGATCGCTCAGCGCGGTTCTCTGGCTCCAGACCGCCCGCACCGTCGACGCCCACCCCTCGATCGCCACCTACTCCCGACTCGGCGTCCTCCTCGTGCCGGCAACGATCCTGGCCGGGCTCGCGGTATTCCTCGCCACCACCTGAGAAGACGCGAACGCTGACGAGCGACGGGCACCCGAGGGTGCGCGTCCAGAAGGCAAACGGCCGCAGAAGCGAGATTCTCTTGCGCCGGGGAAGGTCCGGCCGAGCGAACCAGGCGGGCTAGCCAAGCCCAGGTTGGACGAGTCCATGTTCGTAGGCGTAGATGACTGCCTGGATGCGGTCACGGAGCCCCAGCTTCGCCAGCAAGCTGGCGACGTGCGATTTGACGGTCGAGGGCTCGACGACGAGCTGATGGGCGATTTCGGCGTTGGTGAGGCCGCGTGCCAGCAGCCGCATGACATCTCGTTCTCGCGCGGTGAGCCCCGCGATCTCCGAGTCGTCTTGTGGCGGCCGGGCAAACTGCTCGATGAGCCGACGTGCGCTTCCGGGGGCGAGTAGTGCATCCCCATCGTGGACGGTCCGGACGGCGGTGACCAACTGCTGGGGCGGTGCGGTCTTGAGCAGGAATCCCGATGCTCCGGCACGGAACGCCTCGACGACGTATTCGTCGAGATCGAACGTCGTCAGGATCAAGACACGCGTCGTGTGGAGTCGCGAGAGGAGCCGCCGCGTGGCCTCGATCCCGTCGAGCTTCGGCATGCGGACGTCCATCAGCACTACAGCGGGCTCCGTGGCGATCGTGCGCTCTACTGCCTCTTCCCCGTCAGCGGCTTCGGCGACGACCTCGAAATCCGGCTCGGCGTCGAGAATCAGCCGAAAGCCGGCACGCACGAGGGCCTGATCGTCGGCCAGCAGTACGCGGATCAAGCGGACTCCGTCTCGATCGGCAGCCGTGCGAGCACCACGAAGCCGCCGCCGTTTTGCCGACCGGCCTCGAGCTCGCCGCCGAACATCGCCACTCGTTCACGCATCCCGATCAGCCCATGGCCCTGGTCCGCGCGGTTTGTGCCCGCGGAGCCGGTGTCTCGCACCTCGAGCTCCACGACCGCACCCTCATACCGGATCGTCACCTCGGCGCGGGCGGGGCCGGCGTGCTTGAGCGTGTTCGTCAACGCCTCCTGGACGATCCGGAAGGCGGAGAGGTCGAGCGACGGAGACAGCGTGGAGGGCGTTCCCTCGATGTGAACCTCGACGGGAACGCCTGCCTTCCGCACGTTGCTGACCAACTGTTCGATATCTCCGAGCCCGGGCTGCGGGCTGAGCGCCAGCCCATCCTCGTTCGTCCGCAGGACACCGAGCAGCGTTCGCATCTCATCCACGGTCTCGCGCCCGGTGCCGGCAATCGCCGCGAGCGCCGCGCGGACATGCGGTTGATCACCTTCGAGGACGCGCTCGGCCGCTCCTGCCTGTACGACCATCATCGAGACGTTGTGCGCGACGACGTCGTGCAACTCACGCGCGATGCGCCCACGCTCGATCGTGACCGCCGCCCGCGCCTGAAGATCGCGCTGTGCCTCCAACTCGTGGGTGAGAGCCTCGAGCTCCAACGTGCGACGGCGCCGGCCATGGATGATGCGACCGATCGTCCACGCGCCGAGCAGGAACGCGATCGGCGGAACAAGGTTGCCGCTCGGGCTTCCGCGGTTGCCGGCAACAACGGCAAACGGAATCCCGATCGCGAACATCGCCAAGAGCACCACGGTCGCCCTGCGTGTCGAGGTGTGGGCACCCAGCGAGTAGAACGCGACGATGACCGCGACGAAGGGCTCGAACGCCGGCTGATGAGGTGCGGCTACAACAACGAGCAGCCCGCTCGCGACGTTCACGGCGGTCACGACGGCAACCGGGAAGCGGGCACGCAAGGCCAGCGGCAACGTGACCGACAGTGCGAGGAGAACCTGTGCGGGCCCGCTCCCACCCCAGGAAACCGGCTCGTGGGCGACACTGACGAGCGCCGACGCGGCGAGCACAAGCGCGAGCGCGACGTCCGCAGCAAGGCGAACCCGCGCATCGTCGACCATCGTCTTCAGCCTGCCGGCCATCCACAGCGACGGTAGCCGGTAAGGGCTCGGGATGCACCCGCCGCGCGGCGGATTTCGACTTCCCCCGGGCGGCGGAGCGAAGTTCCCCAGCGCAGCCGAAGACGGATGGATCTTGCCCTCCTACATTCGAGCGAGTGCCAACTCGACCACGGAGGAATCTGATGCAGACACACACGCTCGCCACGCTCGCCGTCGCCGTCGCCGTCGGCTCCGGATTCTGCGGCGCCTCGACAGCAGCACAGCAGGCCTCGGCCGCCCCGATCGTCACGGTCACGATGACGAGCAGCGGCCCGACCCTTTCCGGGGCACGAACCTGGCGCCCCGGTGCCGAACGGATCGCCGTGCGCTCCCGCGTCGCCGACCAGGAAGCCACCCTCTTGCACTTCCGCGCCGGCTACACCTACGCGAAGTTCGTCGCGGACGGACGGAGAGCAAGAGGCAACAGCGTCCGCGCACGCGCGGCGCTCCGGCGCATCTTTGCGTACACCGTCTTCGACGGAGGTCTGGATCTCTTCCAGGGACAAGCGGCGAGCTTCACCGTCACCGTCGGAACCGGCACCTACTACCTCGGCGAGATGACCACGCGACCGCAACTGACACCGATCCATGTGGTTGGACCATCCCTTGCCGGACGATCGCCCTCGACGGCACGCGTGACGGCAACCGACTCCGGCTACCTGGTCCCGGCACACGCACTTCCGGCACACGGGACGATCACGATCAGGAACTCCGGCAATCGACCGCATCGCCTCAACTTCATCCCCCTGGCTCCCGGCACGACCCGTGCACAACTCGGCGCCTACCTGCGCAAGACCGGTGCGCGCGACAACGCCGCTCCGCCGCCCTTCGCGCTGAGCGGACCGCAGTTCGGCACCGCCGATCTCTCAGGCAATCAAGACATGCAGGTCACCTACACCCTTCCGGAAGGCACCTACGCCCTCATCGACTTCGACGAGGACATGACCACCGGCCGCCCGGAAGCGCTCGAAGGGATGTACGCCATCGCTACGCTCGGCTGACCGAACCACGATGGCGGGACGCTCCCTCGGGCGACCCGCCATCGCCTTCCTTCGGCCGTTCTGCAGATCGGCGCAGCAACTCATGCGCCAGGCGAACCGGGTGCTGCGTGCGCACATCCGCCGAGCTCATGCCTTGGTGGCGCCGAACGAGAGGTCGCAGTTGTTGTCGTCGTAGTACAGATCGCCGCCCGTGTGAGGCCCGCCACGCGTGCCGGGGCCGAATGCGATCTCGATCGCGCCGCTTTCATGCTTGCCGTTCACGACGACCTGGACCTTGACCGGCGTGATCACGTTCGTCGGAGACGAGACGGCGTACTCGTTCGTCGGGCCTCCGAGGTCGTTGCTCGGATCACGGTTCAACTGCTGCTGCCCGAGCACCTTGACGGTGATGCTTCCGGTGCCGCACGGCGTCTCGGCTCCGGGCCCGAGCGTCAGGTGGAACCCACTCACGAACAGGTGGCTCGTGATCGTGAAGGCGCCGCTCTTCACCTCCGGAGCGCCGTTGTTGGCGCTGTGGAGCTTCCAGGCGCCGGCGACGGGCGGTGAGCCCGCCGACCTCGTCCCTGCCGCCATCGAAGCCGGAACGACCGCGATCGCGGCGGTCACGACGACGCACACGAGTGCAAACCTGCTCATCACGATGAGACCCCTTTCTTCCGTAGGTGAGCTCATGCTCAATAACAGGAGCCCGGCTGACCGATGCCCGGGTAGCCCCAGCCGAGATATTCGAAGCCCTGCGACGAGACGACGACGGAGTTGTTCTTGATCGTCTTCCAGCCGATCACCCCCGTCCCGGCATCGAACTGCGTCAGAGTCGGGGCGCGGGTCAGGAACCCGCCGGCCATGATCGACTGCAGCGAGGCTGCGTTGGTCACCGTCGCCGGGACCCCCGCGCCGGTCCACTCGGACGGGTTCATCACCAGGTCATCGGCGTTCGCCGCGAAGGCGTCCGGCAGCGCGCCCTGCTTGTCGAGCACCGGCGGCTTGGCCGCCGAGAACACGAGAATCGCCTGGCCGTCCTTCACGTTCACGACCGCGTAGGCGAGCCCGCCGAGCCTGTTTCCGCCCGCAGCGGTCGCCGTCGTCTGGGCGAGCGATCCCGCCGCGGG
This sequence comes from Gaiellaceae bacterium, assembly GCA_036271235.1. Taxonomy (GTDB): domain Bacteria; phylum Actinomycetota; class Thermoleophilia; order Gaiellales; family Gaiellaceae; genus PALSA-600. Next base: position 13,776 of record DATBBA010000072.1, on the reverse strand, counting down.
GCCCGGATACCCCGAGATCTGCTGGAGAACGGTCGTCGACTTGGCCAGGAGATCGAACTCGCTGAAGAAGTCCGGGATCGCCGTCTTGCCAAGGCTCTTGAAGGTGATCGACTTCGTGTCGGAGGCGCCCGAGGTGTCCGACGACAGCGATCCGTCCGCATTCTTCGCCCAGGCATCGAGCGTCCAGGTGCCCGGCGTCGTGCCGACGGTGACCGCGAGGCTGTAGTGCCCCGTCGAATCGGTCGTGACCGTGACGGGTGTCCCGTCGGGGTCGGACAGGCTCCCCGTCGGCCAGATCCGGCCGCCGTTGTTGCAGACCGAAGCCCGCGGGCCGGAGGTGACGGCCTGGTCGGAGGTCTCGCCCGGCATCACCTCGAGTTGCACAGCCACGTTCGGGAGCGGCTTGCCGAACTCGGTCGTCGTGATCGTCCCGTTCACGACCTGGGTCCCGTCGGCGGGAACGGACGTCTTGGCCAGGCGAAGCTCGAGCTCCACCCCCGCCTCGAGCTTGAACCCGGCGGTCGCGCTCGTGGCGTCCGCGACCGTGGCGTCCTTGACGTTCGGGATGTACCTCGGCGCCGACTTGCCGTGCGGACCGCCCGAGGGGAGCACGCGGTAGCTGCCGGCTTTGACCTGCATCGCGTAGTAGCCGTCGGAGCCGGTCGTCGTGTTCGCGCTGTTCTTGCCGTACGCGGTCACCGTGGCGCCTGCGACCGGACCGCCGTCCTTGTCCGTGATCGTTCCGTCGATGATCCCGACGCCCTTCCCCGGGACGCCGTAGTAGTCGCACGAGCCCCAGGGCCCCGCGCTGCTCGTGCCGGAGATGCAGATCGTCGTGAAGCCGGTCGTCGGGGTGCCTGCCTTGAACGAACAGGTCGTGGCGTTCGTGCCGCAACCCTTCACCCCGGGGCCCGGCCCCACGCTCCAGGTCCAGCCGATGTCTTTCGGGGCCGCCCCACAGATGCCGCTGCCGGTGTGAGCCGTGACCTTGTCGCCCGGGAAGACGATGTGGCCGGCGACCTTCATGCTCATGCACCGCGACTGGAGGTTGTAGTTGTACGGCAGCGCACCGAATCCGGCGGGCTTGCCGGCCGCGTCCGCCGCGCCGACCGAGCCGCTCGCCGAGATCGTCAACGCCAGAACGGCCGCCACGAACGGCACGGCAGCCCGCCACCGGCGCACGGAGCGCCCACCATCGTTGTCACGCATCGAAATCCTCCTCATCGACTGGGCTCAGGGGCGCCGAATGCGACGCCGACCCGGCGGCCCGCAGGCACACCGCGAGGGACACGGTAATTTCGGGCCGTTAGATGAACGTCACACCGAGGCAGCTGCCCTGACAGGCGACCGCCGGGTGTCAGCGCGAACCGACCGCGCTCAGCGAGGCCCGGCGGCGATTGCCTGGTTCGCGAGCCCGACGAGCAGAGCCTTCGCGTTGCCGCCCACGTCCTTGTCCTGCCAGCTGTAGAGCACGCCGTCGTGGATGAACCAGAGCGAAGCCGGTGAGCACGAACCGCCGCACGTGATTCCCTTGTAGAACGCTCGATCGCCGCCCGCGAGGCGGACGTTCGCCGCGCCGGGGAGCGAGCCACCCTTCTGCCCGGCGAACAGGGCGAGGAAGCACGCATCTGCGCCAAAGCAGTTCGGTGCGTACGCGAGATCGAACTCGAAGCCCTTCTTCGTCGCACTCGACGACGCGTACACCTTCGACTTGTCGAGCAGAGGCAGCCTGGCCGGGAGGAGCACCGGGATCGCGGTCTTATGCTTCACCTTCGTGAGCTCGGGCTTCAGCAGGGTCGAGAGATTGACGCTCGAACCGGCGACCGCGGACGCGCAGATCAGGGCGGCGGCGAGCAGCGTCGCGGCGAGGAACCTCACGATCGCGAGCGTAGTGCAATCCGGGACGTGACCTTCCGCGAGTTGGTCGAGCAGCTTGACTCGGGGCGTGCATCGTTGATTTGATCGTCGGCGCGCGGCGGGACGAGGCAAACCGAGACACGAAGGAGCTGAGCGCATGCTGGGTTTGGGCAAGGACCACGTCCTCACGTCGGGCGTCCAGGCGGCGGCCGTCGTGACCGCCGTCGACTACGCCCACGTGCTCGGGATGGAGATCGCGCAGAACTACAACTACAAGCTCGACCTCACGTTGATCGTGCGGCCGGAGAACGAGGCGCCCTTCGAAGCGCACATCAAGGGGTACTTCTCGCAGTTCGCCCAGCCGTGCATCGGCGACCAGATGTGGGTTCGCTACGACCCGAAGGACACGACGCACGTCGAGGTCGACGAGGCCAGGATTGCTGCGGACAATGCGGCCGCCGAGTCAGCCATAGCTGCTACGGCAATGAGCTCGGTGCCCGCCGATCTCGTGAACGGGATCCTCGGGCGTGCCGGCCTCGTCGACGTGCAGAAGACGCCCGTCGGGGCGATGGTCGACTGCACCGTGACCGTCGGTGTGCGCCTCGTCGACGGCAGCAATCCGTATCGGACGAGCTGCCACGCGCTCGTGACTCCGGATCAGGCCGAGCATCTGATCCCAGGCTCGACGTTCCTCACGATCCGCGCCGACCCGAACGATCACACGCGGATCGCACTGTCGCTGAACGAGGAGACGCCGGTGGTCACGATCACCGACCCGGCCGTGCTCGGCCCTCCCGTCCAGTCCCTCGCCGACGGCGCTCCGTGCCGGGCCGTCGTTCTGCTCCACCAGCGGCAGTGGCTGAAGACGCCCGCCGGCGACGAGTTCTACGCCGTGAAGGTGAAGGTCACCGCCGACAACTCGGAGTTCCAGGTCAATATCCCCGTGCCTGCCGCCGCCACCGGCTTGCTGCAGGACGGCGCCGAGCTTCCCGCCAAGCGACTCGCCGCCGAGCCCAACGTCCTGATGATCGACTGGGCGGCCGCACAGGCCGAGCATCCGGCCGCCGGTGCCGCAGCCGGGCCGAGCTCCTAGCTTCACACCGGTCCCGCCCGGCCGTGTCGGGACGCGATGAGTTCCGGAGCGCCGGGCAGTCTTGATCCCGATGGACGTTCTCTGCGAAGGCTTCGGCCTTGTCGAATCCCCGCGCTGGCACGAGGGCCGTCTCTGGTTCAGCGACTGGATCGCCGGCGAGATCATCGCGGTCGACGACGCCGGTAACTCGGAGGTGATCGTCAGGCACCGATCGCTTCCGCTGTGCTTCGACTTCCTGCCCGACGGCCGGCTCGTGCTCGTGTCGAACGAGCAGCTGGCGCTCCTGACCCTCGAGCCCGACGGCGCCCTCTCGACCTACGCGGATCTCTCGAAGCTGTCGCGATTCGGCTGCAACGAGATCGTCGTCGACGGCCGCGGCAACGCGTACGTGAACAGCCCGAACTTCGAGTTCTCTGCAGGGCCTCCCAGCGGCGCGGTGCAGCCGGGCTTCGTCGCACTCGTCCGCCCCGACGGCACGGCCGACGTGGTCGCCGAGGACATCGCCTTCCCCAACGGAATGGCGATCGATGCCGACAACTGCACGCTCGTGGTCGCCGACTCCTACCGGCACCAGCTCGTCGGGCTCGACATCGGCCCGGGCGGCGACGTGACAGGGCGCCGGATCTGGGCGGACCTCGGCGACGCCGCGCCGGACGGCATCTGCCTCGACGCAGAAGGGGCCGTCTGGTACGCCGACGTCCCACACCGCCGGTGTGTGCGTGTGGCGGAGGGCGGAGAGCAACTCGCGGAGGTTCCGCTGGATCGCGGGGCCTTCGCCTGCATGCTCGGAGGCGTTTCGACGCCGCAGCTCTACATCGTCGCGGCGCGCTGGTTCGGGAAGGAGAGCCTGGAGGGCGATACCTCATGGGACGGTCAGGTGATCCGCACCGGTGCCAGCGTCCCGGGAGCCGGCTGGCCCGTTCGTTGAGGCCAGACGGCCGGGTACGCACCGGCGGGCCGAGTGCAGCGGCCGGGCGATACTGAGAGACGATGCAGTTCGTTCCGACGGAGCGCCACCTGCTGCGCGCAAAAGACCTGGTCGACGCCCGCTACCAGGAACCTCTGGGCGTCGACGAGCTGGCGCGCGCCGCCGGTCTCTCGCGCGCCTACTTCAGCCGGGAGTTCCGGAGGGCGTTCGGGGAGTCGCCGCACGCCTATCTGCTGACGCGGCGGCTCGAACGTGCCGCGTCGCTGCTGCGTTCGACGGATCGCTCGGTGGCGGCGATCTGCTTCGCGGTCGGTCTTCGCAGCGTCGGCTCGTTCACGACGAGCTTCGCGCGCACGTACGGAATGACGCCGACCGTCTACCGGGCGTCGTTTCCGCCGGCGTCGCGAGCTGCACTCATCCCGGCCTGCGTGCTTCGTGCCCACGGCCGCCCGCAACACCGCACATTTCGAGAAGACGGACGAGCGGCGTCGCCCTAGCATCGGCGCATAGCTCGAAAGCCGACACGAGAGGTGGAAACGATGATCAGGATTGCGTTCGCGGGTGTCTGGGTGCACGATCAGGAGGAGGCGCTCGCCTTCTACACGGAGAAGCTCGGCTGGGAGGTGCGTGCCGACGTCACGCTGCCCGAGTTCGGGAACTACCGCTGGCTGACCGTCGGGCCGCCGAATCAGCCCGACGTCTCCGTACTGCTGAACGCCGTTCCGGGGCCTCCGGTGATCGACGAGGCAACGGCGGAACAGATCCGGAGCCTGATGGCGAAGGGCTGGGCGGGGAACGTCCTCCTCACGACGGACGACATCCACGCCACCTACGACGAGCTGAAGGCACGCGGCGTCGAGTTCAGCGAAGGGCCCGAAGAGCGGCCGTACGGGATCGACTCGGCCTTCCGCGACCCCTCCGGCAACCAGTTCCGGCTGACGCAGGTTCGCGAGGGAGCAGTCGCCTGACGCGCACGGTCAGGCCTGGATGAGTAGTCCGGCGCCCTCGCTGTCGCGTTGCGCCGTCAGGACGGCGCGATAGTCGAGGTCCGACGGCGTCGTGCACGGAACCGAGGCGGCGCGCTGCGGAGCGTCATGAAACGGCTGGCACGCGGTCGCCTTTCGTTCGTTCAGATGGACGGTTGGAAGCTGCTTTGCGCCTCGGTGGTCGTTCCGGCGGCACCCGGCCGCGATCGGACCTGGGCGGCGAACGCCTCGATCCCGTCGATGACGCTCGCGAAGCGGGGCGACTCGAAGAGGTCGAAGGCATGCTGGCCTCCGGGCAGCTCCGCGTACACGACGGTGTTCGCCGAGGCTGAGCTCAGGGTCTGGACGAACGCTCGCGCATCCTCGACGAGCACCATCGTGTCGTTGGTGCCGTGCGCGGCGAAGAAGGGCGGCGCATCCCGGTGAAGGTACGAGGCCGGCGAGGACGGGTCCCCCGACGAACCGCCATAGCTGCCGTAGTAGCCGTAGAGCGAGACGACGGCGGTGACCGACGTGTCGAGGTGTTCGAAGCCCGGCTGGAAGCGCGGCTCGTTGGGCGTCAGCCCGGCTGTCGCGGCGAGGTTGCCGCCGGCGGAGCTGCCGGCCACGAACACGACGCCAGGGTCGGCTCCGTACTCGCGGCCCTCGGTCCGAGCCCAGGCGATGACCTTCTTCGCATCGACCAGATGATCCGGAAACCGGGCCGCGGGACTGAGACGGTAGTTCGCACCGATGCAGAGCCACCCCTGGCTCGCGAGCCGGTAGAGCAGCGCACGCGCCTCCTTGCTCTTACGGCCGCTGTGGAAGCCTCCGCCGTGGAAATAGACGAACGCCGGGCAGCCCAAAGGCCGGGAGCGGTGGCGGTACACATCGAGCAGGTTCGAGCGCCCGGCGTCGCCGTAGCGGATATTCGCGATTCGCTCCACGTCACGGCGCCGCACGGCGAAGGGTGCGAGCAGGATCCGGGCATACGGAGGCCGCCGGCGCAGATGTGCGGCGAGCGCAGGATCGATCGTGGCGCGCCACCCCGAGCCGAGCGCAGCGTCGAGGGCGGCGTCGACGACGGGTCGTGTCTGGAACCCTCGCCATGCGGCGAGCAGGAGCATTCCGGCGGAGGCGGCGGCTACCGCGAGGGCGCCCCTTCCCAGCCATGACCGGACGGCCCCCTCGGTGAGCGCGAGCGCGGTCGAAGCCACAAGCCAGTACAGACCGAGGAACGGCAGCTCGTTCGGAAGGCAGCTGAACAGGAAGGTTCTGTTGGACGCACTCGAGTGCCGTGGCCGCGGAGGTACGACGGCCAGAAGCGTCCACAGGGCGAGAACGACTGTCGAGATCAGATAGCCGACCGGCGCATGCATGCAGTCATCGTGGCCCGGGGCGGCCGTCGCCGGTAGAGCTCTGCGTCACCGATCTCGAGTGACGATCGTCATCCTCGAGGATGTCTTCACCGATACCTCGGCGTCCGCACAGGTGACGTTTGTCAGGCGGAATGGGTGATACACGGCTCTACCGGGTCCCGAATCGCCGGGTGACCATGGCTTCACGCAACGGAAGGAGCCAATGATGCATCGCAACTCTCGCCGGATCGCCACCCTCGTCCTCGCCCCGACAGCGGCTCTGGGCGCGTGGGCCCTCATCCGGCTGCTCGGCGTCGACCTCGTGGTCTCGACAGGAAGCGGCACCGTCGGAGCGGCGGACGTCGTGTTCGCGGCGGTCGTGGTGTCGCTCCTGGCCTGGATCGTGGCCGGCCGGCTCGAACGCCACGTTCAGCATCCTCGCCGGTGGTGGGCGTTCCTCACCTCGACCGGCCTGTCGGTTTCGATGCTCGGCCCGAGCTATCTCGCCGACGGCTCGAGCGCCGTTGCCCTGATCTGCCTCCACTTCGTGACTGCCGCCGTCGTGATTGCCGGCTTCGGCGGCACCCTGCCGTGGCGGGAGGTACGTTCGACCGAGCCGCACGGCGCGTGACGACCCGGATCTACAGAAGCGGCAGACACCGGAGGCTCTGGCCTTCGCTGCTCATCGTGGCGGCGCTGGTCACTGCCGGTGCTGTCGGGGCCCGGGCGATCACGAGACGACCGGACGGACAGAGTGCCGACCAGGCGGCCGCGGCGTTCGCGGCCGGATGGTCCCGCGGCCAGCTCCGCAGCGTTCCGTTCGCCAACACGACCGGAGCTGCCGCCACGGCCCGCTACCGCCGACTCGTCGGCGGCCTCGGCAGCTCGCGCCCGGCGGCCGCTGTGATCGACACCGCGACGGACGGCACGAGCGGCGTCGCGCGGATCCGCGTGCGCTGGTCGCTGCCGGGCGCAACCTGGTCGTATACCGCGAAGGTCGCCCTCGCCCACCGTGCCGGCGGTTGGGCTGTCCGCTGGCAGGCAGCCGACATCGACCCACGTCTTCACGCCGACGACCGCCTCGAGCTCACGCGGATCCCCGCCCCACGAGGTGAGATCCTGGGAGACGACGGCCGACCCCTCGTGAAGGAACGCCCCGTCGTCGATGTGGGCGTCGAGCCTGCGCGGGTGCGAAATGTGCCAGACCTGGCACGGCGGCTTTCCCGGCTCCTCGGCGTGGACGGCGGCTCGCTCGCGCAGCGGATCCGGGCGGCGAAACCGCACGCGTTCGTCGACGTGATCACCCTTCGCCGCAGCGACTACGAAACGCTGCGCTCGCGCCTCCACCCGCTGCAAGGCACCGTCTTCATGACCGGGCAGCTACCGCTCGCACCGACACGAACGTTCGCACGGGCGCTTCTCGGCTCGGTCGGGCCGGCGACGGCGGAACAGATCGACGCGTCGGACGGTCGCCTTCAGGCCGGCGACCTCACCGGTGTGTCAGGCCTGGAAGCGCAGTACGACAAACGGCTGGCCGGACAGCCGGGAGTCGGGGTCGTGGCGAGAAGCGCAGACGGCGCGGTCGTCCTGTTCGAGCACGCGCCCGTGCCGGGCCTGCCGGTCGCCACGACGCTCGACGCTCGAGTCCAGGGCGCGGCGGATCAAGCGCTCGCGGGCGTCTCCCGGCCGAGCGCGCTCGTTGCACTCGACATCGGAAGCGGCGATGTCGAGGCGGTCGCGGTGGGCCCCGACGGCGGCGGTTACGACCTCGCACTCGAAGGCCGGTACCCACCCGGCTCGAGCTTCAAGATCGTGACGACCGAGGCACTGCTCGACCGCGGCCTCCGGCCGGAGGACACGGTCTCGTGCCCTGGATCCAGTGTCGTCGACGGAAAGGCGTTCCACAACGCCGAACATGAGGTACTCGGCGATGTCCCGTTCCACATCGCCTTCGCGCTCTCGTGCAACACCGCATTCGTCGCGCTTGCGACCCGGCTCCAGCTCGCGGCGGAGTCCCAGGCCGCCTCATTGTTCGGCATCGGCCGTACCTGGCGGCTTGGCGTTCCGGTGTTCTCCGGCAGCGCACCGGTGGCCGACAGTGCGGTCGACCGTGCCGCCGCCGCGTTCGGACAGGGACGCCTGCTCGTCAGCCCGCTCGCGATGGCGGGCGTCGCGGCCAGCGTCGCGCGCGGATTCTGGAAGCAGCCTCAACTGCTGAGGCGGCCGGACCTGCGGCCTAGCGCCAACGGCACCTCGATCGACGGAGCGCCGACGCTGCGTCAGTTGATGCGAGAGGTCGTCCTCTCCGGCACCGGGACCGCGGCTGCCTCCGTCCCGGGCGCACGGGTCTACGGCAAGACCGGGACGGCCGAGTACGGCAACGACCTGCCGCCCCGAACGCACGCCTGGTTCGTCGGATGGCAGGGGCAGATAGCGTTCGCCGTGCTCGTTGCCGATACGAACGACGGGTTCGGCGGCGACGTCGCCGCCCCCATCGCCGCAAGGTTCCTCCGCTCACTCGCTCGTGGATAGCACCGCACATCCGGCCCCACGCCCGGCCCCCTCGATCGTCGAGAGCCTCGCCCCGACGGGGTCGTTGCGCGCGGCGATCAATCTCGGCAACCCCGTGCTGGCCCAGGGCACGCCCTCCGCACCAACCGGCGTGACCGTCGAGATCGCCCAGGCGCTGGCGGAGCGCCTCGGCGTCGCCGTCGAGCTCCTGTGCGTCGACGCCGCCCGAAAGTCGTTCGAAGCCATTGCCGAGGGGACGGCCGACCTCTGCTTCCTGGCGATCGAGCCGGCGCGGCAGGCGACGGTCTCCTTCACCGCGCCGTACGCGATCATCGACGGCGTCTTCGTCGTGCCGGAGGGATCCACGATCGCGACATCTGCAGATGTCGACCGGCAAGGCATCCGCGTCGGTGTCAGGCTCGGCTCGGCCTACGACCTCTTTCTCTCGCGGACTCTCGAGCGCGCGACTCTCGTCCGGTCGGATGAAGACTCAGACCTCTTCGACGACGGCTCCCTCGACGTCGCCGCCGGCGTCAGACAGCCCATGACCCAGTTCGTCGCGACGAACCCCGGCTTCCGCCTCCTGGACGGCCACTTCATGGAGATCCGGCAGGCTCTCGGGGTCCTCGACGGCCGCGACCCGGAAGCGGTCCGGTTCCTCCACGACTTCGTCGAGGAGCTGAAGCGGTCCGGGTTCGTGGCTCGGGCGCTGCGCCGCGCGAATCAGCTCGACGTCGCCGTCGCCCCACCCGCATAACCGCGGGATGTGACGGCCGTCATGCCGATCTCGTGACGTGCTGCCCTACCGGCGGTGCCGGGTCGAGGGCAGCATCGTGTCATGGGCAACCGTCTCCCCGGCGAGGGTCGTCGGTGCGGCTGCCGGCGCGCACCGGGCTGGCACGATGACAGTTCTCGACGCGCCGGACGCTGGACGACGGCCGCCCGGGGGAGGGGTTGAGGATGAAACCGAACACGAGGCTCGACGAGCTCCGGCACGAGGATCGGCCGCTGCTTCTGCGGCTTGCGATCCGCTCGAGCGTCTTCCTGGGCCTGCTCTACCTCTCCGCTCCGATCTCCGATCTCGCGCACTCCTCGCTCCCTCGGATCCAGGTCGTGGGAATCTCCATCGGGTTGGCGGTCTTCGTCGCGATCTACTGGTCGCTGATGCCGCCGATCCGCCTGCTCGCCGCACGCGACGACCGATGGACGCTCGCGGCGCTCACGGCACTGTTCGCGATCGCGGCTGGGCTGTTGCTCGCACACGCACCGGCGTCATGTGCCGGCCTTTTCATCTACGCCGTCGCTGCAGCGGGACTTGTCCTTCCACCCCGGTCGGCGCTACCGGTGATCGCGGTCACCGCGCTCGGCGTCGGCGCGGGCATGGCCGCGACGGGCGCGGAGGCAAGTGCGGTGACGACCTGGACGCTGACGATCGTCTCGATCGGCGGCATCATGGTCGCGATCGGGTGGATGGCGCACGCCAACGGCGAGCTCCGTCAGGCCCGAGAAGACCTCGCAAGGGTCGCGGTGAGTGAGGAGCGACTCCGGATCGCTCGCGATCTCCACGATCTGCTCGGGCACAGCCTGTCGCTGATCGCGCTCAAGACCGATCTTGCGACGAAGCTCGTCCGGCACGACGCCGAGCGCACGGCGGCCGAGCTCGCCGACATCGAGCAGGTCACCCGGCGCGCCCTGGTAGAGGTGCGGGCGGCGGTACGCGGCTACCGCAACCTCGCGCTCGAGGAGGCGCTCGAAGGTGCGCGCGTCTCTCTGGCCGCCGCCGGGATCGACTGCCACCTCGAGGAGCGCCGGCTCGCCGTGCCGCCCGAGGTCGAGGCCGTGCTCGCCTGGGCGGTACGCGAGGGAACGACGAATGTCGTCCGTCACAGCCGCGCTCACCACTGCGAGATCCGCGTTCAGACCGAGTCGGGGCTCGCCGCGATCGAGGTCGAGAACGATGGAGACGGGCCCGTCAGCACGGTCGCGGCGGGGAACGGGCTCACCGGTCTCGCCGAGCGTGCTCGAGCGGTCAGCGGCACGTTGGAAGCGGGCCCGCGCCGCAACGGCGGGTTCCGGCTGCGTCTCGCGATTCCGCTCGCCGAGTCGTGATCCGCATCCTGATCGCCGAGGATCAAGCGATGATTCGCGGTGCGCTTGCGAGCCTGCTCTCGCTCGAGGACGATCTCGAAGTCGTCGCCGAGGTCGAGCGTGGCGACCTCGTCGTCGCCGCCGCGCGCGCGAGCGCCGCCGATGTCGCCCTGCTCGACATCGAGATGCCCGGGCTCGACGGCATCTCGGTCGCCGCGGAGCTCGCACGCGAGCTGCCCGCTACGCGCTCACTCATCCTCACGACCTTCTCGCGTCCCGGCTACCTCCGGCGCGCACTGGAGAACGGTGCGGGTGGATTCCTGCTGAAGGATGCTCCTGCGAGCGATCTCGCGGCTGCAATCCGCGAGATCGCCGCCGGCGGCCGCGTTCTCGACCCGGACCTCGCGGCGGAAGCGATCACGCACGGAACGAGCCCACTCACGAGCCGGGAGCGCGACGTCCTGGCGGCCTCCGTCGACCACGCGACCGCTGCGGCGATCGCCCGGCACCTCCATCTGTCGGAGGGCACCGTTCGCAACTACCTCAGCTCCGCGATCCGCAAGCTGCGCACCCGGAACCGCGCCGAGGCGGTCCGGATCGCAGAGGACCGGGGTTGGCTGTAGCTATGCGGCAAGAAGCGGATGGGAGCGGCCGGCCGGGCCGGCGGCCGAGTAGACCGCGGGAAACCCCTGCCGCCAGCTGGAAACGCGCGGCGTCCACCCGAGCTCACGCTTGGCCCTCGCATTCGAGGCGCCACGTGCCTCGGTGCTCATGACCACGACGGCCTCGCCTGCGACGAGCCGCGCGAGCCAGTCCGGGAGGTGTCGGGGCGGCTTCGCGCCGAGGGCCTCGGCGAGCACCGGCAGCCACTCCCGCACCGGCGCGGGATCGTCGTCGACGATGTTGTAGACGCCGGCCCCGGCGTGTTCCAGAGCGGCCACGGTTGCCGACGCCGCGTCGTCGAGGTGGATCCACGACCAGATGCCTCCGCCGCTGCCGATCATCGGAAACTGCCGCTTGCGCACCGGCGCGATCGTGCCGTCGCTTGCAGCGCCGTAGAAGACGCCGTAGCGCAACGCGATCCCGCCGAACCCGGTCACCACCCGTTCGAGGTGGGTCAACGCGGCTGCGGACTGGTGCGTGTGAGCCGGTGGGCGTTGCTCGATCGGATCGTCCTCGCTCTTGACCGGGCCGCCCTGCCGCGCGTACCGGTTGAAGGCGGCGACGCTCTGGGCGACGAAGCGCTGTACGCCGGCCTCTCGTCCGGCGGCCAGGAGCGCATCCGTCCCCTTCGTTCGGAGCTCGTTCGTCGCCGCCCCGCTCCTGTCGAAGTTGCGGCTGAACTTCGCGTTTGCCAGTACGGTTGCCTCGTGCACGATCGCCTCAGGAGCGCTTTCCAGCACGGCCTTCCGCACGGCGCCGGCGTCGAGCAGGTCGACCAGTACCGGCTTGGCACCGAGCTTCCTGAGGAGCTCCGCGCTCGCCGGCGAGTTGTGAGTACCGACCACGTCATGCCCCGCGTCGATCAACTGAGGGACGAGCCGGCTGCCGATTGCACCGCTCGCGCCCGTGACGAAAACTCGCATCCTCTTCTCCTTTCACGCTGTCGTCATCACGACGACCGGGAAGGTCGGAAGGGGACAGCTACCGGCGAACTTCTGCGACGCGGCGCCGCAGGAAGCGGCGCTCGGGCTCGGTATGTGCCAGCTCGAGGGCCTGTTCGTACTCCGTCCGGGCCTCGTCCCTCCGGCCGAGGCGACGCAGCAGGTCGGCCCTCGTCGAGTGGAAGTACTGGTAGCCGTCGAGATCGAGCTGGTCGACGAGGTCGAGCCCGGCTTCCGTTCCCTCGGCCTCGGCCACGGCGATCGCGCGGTTCAGCTCGACCACGGGGGAGCCGGTGCGTGCGACGAGCTCGCCGTAGAGCGCGGCGATCTGCGGCCAGTCGAGCGGATCGTCCATGTGGAGCGAGGCGATCGACGCCTGGATCACATACGCGCCGCGGCCCTGCAGCGCAAAGGCGCGGACGAGTGCCTCGCGGCCGCGGGCGATCCGGGATCCATCCCAGAGCGACCGGTCCTGGTTCGCGAGCAGCACGAGCTCGCCGTCCTCGAAGCGGGCCTGGCGGCGAGCGTCGTTGAGCAGCATGAGCGCCTGGAGTCCATGGACCTCGGGCTCGTCCGGCATCAACTCCGAGAGCGCCGCGCCCAGCCGGAGCGCCTCCGCCGCCAGGTCGACGCGGCCGCCGTACCCCTCGTTGAAGATCAGATACACGACCGCGAGCACCGCGCCGAGCCGCTCCGGAAGCAGCTGCCCGGTGGGAACGCGGAACGGGATGCCGGCGTTCTTGATCTTCAGCTTCGCGCGCGAGAGCCGGCGCTTCATGGTCTCGTCGGGGACGAGGAAGGCCCGGGCGATCTCGTCCGTCCGGAGCCCTCCGAGCGCACGCAGCGTCAGCGCGACCTGCGCCTCGAGACCGAGCGCGGGATGACAGCACGTGAAGATCAGCTCCAGCCGCTCGTCCGGGAATGTCGACTCGTCCATCTCCTCCTCCACGGCCTCGGGTATGTCGAGCAGGCGCGTCTTGTCTGCGAGCGTTCGTTCGCGCCGGATCCGGTCGATCGCGCGGTTGCGGGCAGTGACCGTCAGCCACGCGCCCGGGTTCGCGGGCGTGCCGTCACGGGGCCAGCGCTCCGCGGCGATCGCGAACGCCTCCTGAGCGGCTTCCTCGGCGAGGTCGAAATCGCCGAGAAAGCCGACCAGATTCGCGAGCACGCGGCCCCACTCGTCGCGGAAGACCTGCTCGAGCAGCGCCTACAGCTCCACCAACGGCCGAACCTCGACCGCGCCGCCCATTCGTGCGGCCGGAACTCCTGCGGCGATCGCAAGCGCCGCATCGAGATCGTCGACCTCGATCACGAAGAAGCCGCCCACGTGCTCCTTCGCATCCACGAACGGGCCGTCCGTGAGCAGCGTCTC